>JBKQJL010000015.1:0-17875 GCA_052147975.1 Myxococcaceae bacterium | reverse complement strand
GCTTCGACTTGCTCCGGAGGCAGTGGTGGTCCCGCCCCGCTTCGGGGCTTACGCCGAGGCGAGCGAGCAGGTGTTCGCCATTTTCGAGCGTTACACGCCCCTGGTGGAGCCGCTCTCCCTGGACGAGGCTTTCCTCGACGTGAGCGGGTCCAAGAGCCTCTTTGGACTGCCCGGCGCCATTGCCAGTCGCATCCGCGCCGAGGTGGCCAAAGAAGTGGGCTTGCCCTGCTCGGCGGGCATTGCCGGCGTGAAATTCGTCGCCAAAGTGGCCAGCGACCTGGCGAAG
The DNA here is from genome assembly GCA_052147975.1 of Myxococcaceae bacterium. Lineage (GTDB taxonomy): Bacteria > Myxococcota > Myxococcia > Myxococcales > Myxococcaceae > JADGRA01. The sequence goes on along the minus strand of JBKQJL010000015.1, from coordinate 17,589 downwards.
CCCAATGGCCAGCGCGAGGTGCCCTGGGAGCAAACCCAGGCCTTCCTCGCCCCGCTCCCCGTCGCGCGGCTGTGGGGCGTTGGTCCAAAGCTGGAGGCCACGCTGCGGAGCCTGGGACTGCGGACGGTGGGGGACGTGGCGCGCGCGGACCCGGCATTTCTCAGCGAGCAGCTGGGGGAGGCTGGACGACATCTCGGGGCGCTCTCTCGCGGCGAGGACGACCGAGCGGTGGTCCCGGACCGACAGGCGAAGAGCATTGGCAGCGAAGACACCTTCGCCGAGGACACCGCCTCGGTCGAAGCACTGCAGCGAGCGCTGCATTCCCAAGCGCTGCGGGTGGGTCGACGGTTGCGGCGGGCCGGCCTCAAGGCCCGTACCGTCCAGCTCAAGGTGAAGCTCTCCGACTTTACTCTCCTCACTCGGCGCCGGACGCTGGACAACCCCACCGACGATGGCCAGCGGCTGTACCGTGAAGCGGCGCAGCTTTTGGAGCGCTTGGCCCTGTCCTCTGCGGTCCGCCTCACCGGCGTCTCGGCCCAAGAGCTGGTCGGCGCGCAGTCTCAGCTGGGGCTGTTTGCCGAGCCCGAGGCACGCTCCCAGAGACTCAACGCTGCGCTGGATGCCATTGCGGCCCGCTATGGCCAAAGCGCGGTGGCGCCGGCCGACGTCGCCTCTCTCCAGGAGGAAACCGAGGACGAGGAAGCGCGGCGCCGCGTGGGGGGAGCTCGCTTCGACGTCCCCGGGGACAGCTGACGCCTCAGGCAGCCAGCGCCTGGGTGGCCGGCCCGAGCGCTCCACGGACGCCGTACAGCCGTCGCAATCGCCGCTCCAGCTCTCCGCGGGCCAGCCGCAGGCGGTGGATGCGACCGCGTCGGGTCTCGATGGCGTTGCGGTCGGTGAGCGTCAAGCGTCCCCACGGACGGGCCAGGGTGAAGACGGCATGGCCGGTGAAGGGGGAGGCCGCAGACGTCTGATGCCAGGCATTCATCCCGGCGAAGGAGTGAAGGGAACGCGGCTCCCGCGAGACACGGTAGAGCGAGCGCCAGTGTTCCTTGGCGGCATGCTCGAGGACGAGCTCGTCGGACCACTCCCCTTGCACCAAGCGGTACTTGCCGCTGACGTCGGATTGCACCACGGTGGACAGCGGCATCGGCGCGCGGAAGGCATCTCCAAAGCCGACGTCCACCAAGTACGTCTGGTCCAGCGTCACGGACAGGGTGAGATGGTCGTATTCCGGCCCCCACGTCTGCTCGTGCTTACGCCACACCCGCGCCGACAGAAGGGACACCTGAAACCCCATCGCGGAGAGGGCGGCTGCGAAGAGAGCATTCAGCTCGTAGCAAAAGCCGCCGCGGCGGAGCTCCACCACCTTGGACCACGCCCGGTGCACGTCCAGCGCGATGGGCCTGCCCCAGAAGATGTCGAGATTTTCAAACGGCACACGCAACAGGTGACGCCGCTGTAGCCGGGTGAGAAACGGCAGCGACGGCCGCTCCGCCCGCGACAGGCCGAGCCGCCTGAGGTAGGCGGCCAGCTCGGCCGGCCGAAGCTCCGCTCCCAGCGCGGGGCTGTGTGGAACGACACCAAAGGATGGGTTTGGAGTGGGCGACGGCATGGACGGGGGAGTAGGACCGACTTCCAGCGCCTGTTGGATGTTAGTCGCTTTCCCGGGTTGCGGGCGGCCTAGACAAACATAGGTTTTCGACGCTGGGGTGGGAAATTTCATTCACTCCGAGGGCGGTGTCCCACCCGGGGCGCTCCCCCCGGGCGGACCCCTTCCCCCGCCCGCGCCGCCGCGACCTCCCCGTCTGCGCCGGCGCCTTCTTCGTCCCGGCGGGGACACCGCCCCCGGCGCCGACGCCGGCAGGGGCGCTGGCGCTTGGCCGGACTGCCAGGCCGCGAGCTCCGCCGTCCCCTGCCCCGTCGCCTCCACCGTACAGGCGAAGACGGTGAGCGACTCGTTGAAAAGGGGGTGACGGCGGAAGCTCCCCAGGCTGCCGCGGCGCCGACGCTGTCCGGAGAGGGTGGCCTGGGCCAAGAGCATCATCCGGCAGCGCTCGGCGATGCGGCGCGGAAGGCGCGCCGTCCGGACCAACTCCTGCAGCATGGCCTCGATGGCTTCCGGGACGGCACTGGGGATTTCTGGAGACGACTCAGGCGCAGCCCGCATCAACGGGACGAGGAGGACGGCGAGCAGGACGGCGTCCTCCAACGTCTGACCGGTCCGCACTCGCAGGTCTGCGGCCCGCGCGAACGCGGCGAGTGTCCGCTCGCCTTCCGGCCCTCGCTCCTTGAGGTAGCTGTCCACGGGCGGAAGCAGAAAGCGCAGCGCGTCCAGCGCGGAGAGCAGCGCTAGCCCCGGAGCGGCCACCCCGCCCCGCAGGATGCGAAAGCTGTCCTCCAACAGCCGAGGAGGAGCGCACCGCGGAAGGTCCTCCACGGCGCCTTCCATGGCGGCGTAAGTACGGGGCTCGATGTCGAACTCGAGCCGGGAGGCAAATCTCACTGCGCGCAGAATGCGGATGGGGTCCTCGCGCATTCGGCGTTCGGGGTCGCCGATGGTGCGGACCAGCCTCTCGTCCAGGTCCCGCCGACCTTGGACGAAGTCCAACACGCGCCCAGCAGCGACGTCGTAAAACAGCCCGTTGATGGTGAAGTCCCGCCGGCGAGCATCCTGTTCCGCAGTGCCGAAGACGTTGTCGTCGCCGATGAGGAGGTCGTCCGTGCGCTCTTCGGCCGGCACTGGTTCCACCGGGTCGAGGTCGGTGATGGGGTTGGCTCGAAACGTCGAGACTTCGATGATTTTTCCACCCCGAAAATAGACGTGGGCGAGTCGAAAACGCCGGCCGATGAGACGGCAATTTCGAAAAATGCCCCGCACTTCGCTGGGCAGCGCGCTGGTGGCGATGTCGAAGTCCTTGGGAGTGCGGCCCACCAGGAGGTCCCGCACGCACCCGCCCACCAGGTAGGCCTCATGCCCGTTCTGGTGCAGCCGGTTGACGACCTTCACGGCGTCGATGTCCAAGGCTTGGGGGTCGATTTCCGCCTGGGCGCTGGCCGCCGCCCTGGGAACCGAGGCGTCCAGGTGGTCCGCTTCCGACTCCCAGAGGACCGCCGGAACGGGTTCCTGCTCCCGCGCACCGGCCGGCGGAGGAGGCTCCGGGACGGGCGCGTCCAGTGGGTCCGGGCCCTCGAGCTCCGCCCCCTCCTCGTCCTCGCCCTCCAACGCCTCGCCCTCGAGGTCCTCCTCTGCCACGTCCGCGCCGCCCGCGTCGGGAGCGGAGGGGGCGTCGTCGGCTGGGGGGGGAGACAGTGGGTCGTGCGAAGTCATACAAGCGTTGACGCCCCGCTCCGGAGCGTGTTGAAGCGCTGCCGCTTTACACGATTTCGCCCGCTGGAGGGAGTCGTCCTGTGCGAACGCTGGTGACCGGGGCAACCGGGTTGATTGGCGCCAACCTGGTGCGCCGGCTCGCCCGCGATGGCACACGTCCCCGCGTTCTCCTCCCGCCGGGTGGCAACCGCCGCGCACTGGCCGGCGTCGACGTGGAAGCGGTGACGGGCGACGTGCGCGATGCCCATTCCCTGGCCAAGGCGATGGTGGGCATGACGCGCGTCTACCACGCGGCTGGCCACATCCGTTTCGACGATGCCGGCCGCCTGTTGCTGTGGAGTATCAACGTCGAGGGGACGCGCCAGGTCCTGCAGGCGGCCCGCAGCGCCGCCATCGAGCGCCTGGTGCACGTGTCGAGCAGCGTGGCGGTGGGTGCCGGACCGCTCTGTGAGCCGGCCACCGAGGACAGCGCCTTTCCGAGCCGAGGCGGAACGCCGTACGCCGAAAGCAAGCGCGCCTCGGAGGAACTGGCAGCCGGCAACTGGGGCGATTTGGAAGTCGTCATTGCCAACCCCACCTTTGTGGTGGGTGCCTACGGCACAGGCGCAAGCAGCGCCGAGGTGGTGCGGCTGGTCGCCTCGGGGCTGCTGCGCGCCTACCCGCCAGGGGGCACCAACTTCGTCAACGCGGACGACGTGGCAGATGGGCTGGTGTTGGCGATGGAGCGCGGGACCGCTGGGCAGCGCTACCTCTTGGGCGGGGAAAACCTCACCTACCGGGCGTTTCTCGCGCAGGTGGCCGAGGAGTGCGGCGAGTCCCCCCCAGCCATCCAGCTGCCCAGTTGGGCGGCCAAGGGACTGGGCCGTGCCGGAGACGTGCTCGGCCGCCTCAGCTCGGCACGACTGGGTTGGGTCAACACGCCTTTTCTGGCCGGCCTCTTCGAGCCGGCTTACGTCTCCTCCCGCAAAGCCGAGCGCGCGCTGGCCTACCGCCCCCGACCCGTGCGGCGCGGCATCCGAGAGGCGCTGCGCTGGTACCAGGAGCAGGGACGGTTGCGGCGCGACCGTCCCCTGACGCCCCGCGGCCTGGTGGACGGAAGCGGGCTGAGCTAGCGCCAGGCGGGCTCTAGTCGGCGGAGCCTCGGCTGCGTCCCAACCGCCGCCGTGCCCCGCGCGGCCGCGCGTCGTCGAGCAGCTGCAAATAGTCAATGTGGCCCGCTGGCTGAAGTGGCGGGGTGGCACCGAGGGCCGCCACGCGGCGAGTGAAGGCTTTGACGATGTCCGGCACCGGACGCAGCGCGGCCAACACTCGGTCGGGGCCTTCCAGGGCTCCCTCCAGCGCTTGAATGAGCGGCACCGCCACGGCCTGCAACGGTAGCCCGCGCCGCAGAAGGTCCTGAAAGGAGTTCGACAGGGTGAGGAGATTGTACCCGGCCGTCTGCACCATCTCCGCTGCCACCCGCACCACCTGTCCCGGGGTGAGTAGGCCGTCGCCGAGCAGCACCAGCGCCGCCTGGAAGTAATTGAAGATGGGCACCACCCGCGGCCCGTAGCGGCCAAAGTAGGCGGGGGGCGTGAGCCGGTCGAGCATGATGAAGATGCGCCGCACCGGGTCGGCCCGGGGCACGCTGTGCCAGGCGGCGAGAATGCGGGTGGCGTCGTCGGTGTAGACCTCGGCCGCTGCCAGCACTTGCGCCAGGACCGCCTCCCCCACCCGTCCGGCCACCAGGTCGGCATAGAGCGAGTAGATGAATGCGTCCGCCTCGGCGTCGTCGCCGAAGAGCACCTCTTCCGCATCCACCGGCGCTCGGGCCCGCGACTCGAGTAGCACCGGGAGCTTGTAACCAACCTGGCCGCGCAGGGCGCGGAAGCGACCGCGCAGCAGGTTGCTCACATTGTCCTTGAGCACCAGCTCGTCCCACTCCACGCCATCCAACTTCAGTTTTTCTTCGAGCACCCGCCGCATCTGGGTGGGGCTTCCGGAGACGATGGACAGCCGCGAGTCGCCACTCGCCCCGAGCTCCCGGATGAGCGCCGCCGCCCCGGGCACCGCCGTCTTCTCGCTGGCCTTCTGCAGCGCAGTGCGGACGAGCTTTCGCAGCGAGTCAAAGTCAGTCTGCAGGTACGTCTTGTCGAGGTCCCACCGGTAAATGCGTCGCGCCGGAGGAGGGTCGATGCGGTCCGGAAGGCTCACCTCAGCCCTGCCTGGATTGCCTGCGCCAGGTCCGAGGAGACTGCTTTGGCTGCTACTTTTCCTGCGTTGGCGACCGCCCGGGAGCGGCTGCGACCGTGCGCTTTGATGAAGAGGCGGTCAAAGCCAAGCACTGGCGCGCCACCGTACTGCTGCCAATCGGTCAAGTCCTTGAGCTGATTCAGCCCGTTGGCGAGCATCCACAGCCCCACCCGCCAACGCAGGCGCGAGGCGTAGGCATAGCGCGCCAGCTCCACCACCGTCTCTGAGACGCCTTCCAACATCTTCAAACAGACGTTGCCGACGAAACCGTCAGTCACCACCACATCCGCGGTCCCCTTGGGGATGTCGATGCCCTCGATGTTGCCGACGAAGCGCACGCCGCTGTGCTGGGCGAGCTTCTGGTTGGCCTCCACCACCCGGGGGGGACCCTTCATTGCCTCGGTGCCGTTGGAAAGCAGGGCCACCGTGGGCCGGGGGTTCTGGCTGATGATGCGGGCGTAGGCCGAGCCCATCACCGCGAACGTCACCAAGTCCTCCGCGGTGGCGTCCACGTTGGCGCCCACGTCGAGGATGAGGCTGAAGGGGTCTTGTTTCTCGCCGTGGCCGGTGCGTGTCGGGTACACCGAAGCCAGCGCCGCCCGCCGCACGCCGGACAGGAGGCGGAACGTCCGGGCCGCGGCGAGCACCCCGGCCCCGGTGTTTCCGCAGCTCACCAGCGCGTCTGCCTCACCGTCCGCCACCAGCCGGGCCGCCACCAGCACCGAGGCCTCGGGTTTGTCCGCCAGCGCAGCCGCTGGCTTCTCGTGCATCGCCACAAAGGTGGGAGCGTGGTGGACGCTGATGCGTTCGCCATGGTGCCGCGTGCTGGCCAGCGCCTGGTCGATGACCTGAGCATCCCCCACCAACAACGCGTGGATGTGGGGAGCCTCGAGGCTGAGCAGCGCCGCACCCCGGACGACTTCGACCGGGCCGTGGTCTCCGCCCATCACGTCGAACGCAATGGTGGTCGCACGCTGGGCCATTCCGGGGCAAACCTTACCCTGGGCTGGGCGGCCGGCGCCTACTGCGTTCCGTTGACTTGGCGGTTGGCCGTGCTGCGGTCAACGCAGCCCTTGGTCAGGGTGTACTCGTAGGTACCGAGCTCGTCCCGCCAGTACTCGCCTTGGAAGGGCCAGTACAGCTGGTCGTCGGCCACTGCCACCGAGTAGCGGTACTGCTTGACGATGGCCTTGCGCCCCCCGGCCTGGAGCTGCTCCTCGAGGAACTCCTTCTCCTTGCCGGTGGTCTCGAACTTGATGCGCTCGCCGTTGCCGAGCAACGTCCGTAGGTTGGCGAGCTCCAGCTCGAGTTTGCCCCGCGCCATGACGCCAGCCCGGGTGACGAGCTGCTGCCGTTCCTTGGTCAACCGCTCCTGGAGGTGGCGCGCCAGCTCGGAGCTGCGAAACGCGGAGCCGCGAGCGGCGATGAGGTCGGTCTCCTTTTCGACCTCGAGAATGGCGTCGTTGGTATTTTTCAGCTCACGGTCGGTCAAGGCCAGCTTGAGCACGCGCTCGAGGATGGCATCCGTTCCGACGGCCGGTCCGGTACGAACCTTGGCCTGCACGTCCGCCAGGACTTGGTAGTACTGCGAGGCGTCCATGTCCTTTTGCACCAGCGCCGCCAGCTCGTCGTACACCGGCTTGTAGCGCCGCTCGAACTCCTGAAGGATGGCCGTCGACTCCCGGTAGCGGCAATTCTCGTAATAGACGACCGCCTTCAGCAGCAGCGCTTCCGGGAAGTACTCGTCACGGAAGAAGGGGCTGCTCAGGGTGACGAGGTTGCCAAGCGCCTGTTGGTACTGGCCAATGCGGTAGTTCGCCCAGGCAGACTCGAAGAGCGCTTCCAGCCACTCCGGTCGGCCGCGTTCAATCTTTCCGTAGTAGTAGATGGCGTAGCGGTTCTGGCGGGCGGCGTAGTGAATCCGGCCCAGGTCCATGAACGCCAGCTCTCGCACCATCTCGTTGCTGCGCGCCTCGGGCGAGCTCGTGTCCCCACTGGGACGGGTGAGCCGCACCACGTCCTTGAGCGCCTCCAGCGCAGCGGACTGGTTCCCCTCGCGGTCGTAGATGACGCCCTCCAGGAACCGCGTGCGGGCGTAGAAGGGGTCACCGCGGGGGACCTTCGCCGCGAGGCGGTGGGCCTCCTGGAAGCTCTTGGCGGCTTCCGCCTTTTGGTCCACTTGGTCGAGTGCGCGGCCTCGGACGAACTCGTAGCGGGCGAGCAGATAATAGAATTCGTTGCGATAGGCCTCGGGCCACTGGGCGTTCGCATAGCGAGCCACTTCATCGAGAATAATGGATTCGTTGGTGGTCTTGCGTCCGATGAAGAAGAGCCATTCCAGCGACTTGGAAAAGAAGCGCGTTTGCTCCCCGTGGCTGAGAATCTGGCTGAACTCGCCGAGGGCGGAATAGTAGAGGCCCATCCGGTACAGCGTCTTGCCCAACAGGTACTCAGACTCCAGCTGAAGCGACGCCATTTTGGGGTCGTTGATGAGGTCCCACGCGGAGAGCGCCGCCTTCTCGTATTCCTTGGCCAAGAAGTCGGCGTTGGCCGCCTCCAACCGCTGGCGGTCGGCCGTCTTCCCGGTGACGTCGAGTGCCTCGAAGGTGGTGGTCGGCGCGGTGGCCCGCTTCCCAGCCCCCGCCCCCGGGGGAGGTGGCATGGGGAGGTCCCGGGCGCTCTTCGGCGGCGCTGGGCTGGGCTGAGTCAAATCCACGCCCAAGCTCGGCTGCGGGGCCGGCGCCGGGGCAGGAGGCTGCGCCTGGGCCAGCAGCGGTGGGCTGGCACTGGAGCCCTCCGCGCCGGCAGTCGCCCCCGTGGCCGGCAGCGGCGCTGCGCCCAGGGTAACGCGTTGCCCCCCGCTCGGGACGGCGGTGAGCAGCAGGCCGAGGAAAGCGGCGTGAAGGGAAGGCAGCATGCCTGGGCTACCCATCGTGGAAGGTGGTCGGGAAGAAGAAGCCAATCCCGACGTCGATGAAGAATTGGTTTTGCACCGCCGTCCCGCCGACTGGCGGGGGCGACTTCTCGCCGTAGATGTCGTCCCGCAGCTCCAGGCGCAGCGTCATCCACTTATTGAAGAAGAAGCGCATGCCGATGCCCACCTCACCTCCGACGGTGAAGTAGTTGCTGCTGCCGGTGAGTCCGCTCGACGGCGGTCCGGCGTAACTGACAAAGGCCGGCCCGAGGATGCCGTAGAGGTCGAAGTGCAGCACCCACTCCGCGAAGAGGTTGAATTTGCCGTAGATGGGCGTCCACTGGACGTCGAGCGCGCCGAGGAACTTGATTTGGCCAGTGCCCTTTCCATTCAGCTCGTCGTAGGTGGGAGAGCGGCAGCCTCGGGTTCCGCCGGCCTCGACGTTGGTTGTGCAGATTTGCGCCGAACCTGAAACGGCGTCGACGGCGTAGCCGGCGCGCAACATGGCCCCGAGGGTGTCGTTGAAGTTGTAGGTCAGGCTGAGCTCGAAGACGTACTTGGTGAAGAAGGGGTCCCGGAAACTGAACGCGACCGAGGGCACCAGCTCCCAGCGCTCCTTGAGCAGGAAGACGTGCTGGATGACCGGAGGAATGCGGTCCTTGAGCGGGCCGACGTCCCGGTCGAGTTGCGCCGCGTCACCGGCCTCCTCGGGTGACGCCGGAGCGCTTTGAGCGAGCGCTGCGGCGGGCAGCACGAGGACGACCAGGAGCGGGAGCAGGCGGCGCATCACTCCGACTCCCGCCCGGTCGACTTGAACGGGAAGAAGAACGACAGACCGGCGTTGATGGTGAGCAGGTTCTGAATCGCCCCCAACGTCGTTCCCGCCGGAGTGTCGCCATAGCAAGTGTCCACCAGCGAGACGTTGACACTCAGCCAGTCGGTGGTGATGAAACGCATGCCGATGCCGAATTCACCGGCGAAGGAAGGACCCCGCTTCGGGCCGTTCGGCTGCAGTGAGTCCACCGGCGTGGGCGACGTCTCGGTCCAGACCACGCCCAGGCCCGCTAAGAGGTAGAGGTCGAAGTGGAAGATGGAGTTGAAGATGTTGGCCTTGCCGTAAATCGGGCTCCATTCGGCATCGCCCAGCAGGGACCACTGCGGCACCGAGTAGTAAATGCGGCTCTGGAAAATTTGCTTGGCGATGGTGACATCATTCGTCGGGTACACCTGGTACCAGCTCCCGTGCACCGAGAGGCCCAGCGTGTCGGCCAAGAAATAGGTCCCGCGCAGCGAGATGCCCCACTTGGTGTAGTACGGGTCATTGACGGCGATGAAGACGGAGGCCGCGAGCTCAAAGCGGTGGGCTTTGAGGAAGACCTTGCGCTGGATGCTCTTCACCAGGTCGTCCTGGGTGAGGTCGGCCTCGTCCAGCGGCTGCGCCTCTTGCGGCGGCCGCGGCTTGGCCACCGGGACATCCGCTTTTGAACTTTCCTGGGTGAGGTCCAACCCGAGCCCGGGCGTGGTCGGCGGCTGAGCGGGGGCCGGGGGTGGCGGCTGCTGGGCCTGTGCGGCCGGTGCCAGCAGAAGGAGACACGTCACCGCTACCAGGCGTCGCAAGGTCTGGAGTCTCCGTCCGAGGGGGCCGTGGTCGAGACGCTTGGTGTGGAGCCGTCGGGCGAACGTCTGGCGCGGAAGTGTACCCGCGCCCGCTGACCCCAGCAATTGCATTCCCCCCTCGCCCGGGCCCCGGCGTGGTGGGATGTCGGTGCTTCTCGCCGTTCGCGGTGGCGCGCGTCGGTCTGCTACTATGGAGGGTTGTTCCTGGCCGGGGACTCCGCCCCCAGGCCAGACGGCCACGAGGTCACCCTCCCGCATGCTGCGTCATCTCCTGCTCGGTGCCTTCCTGCTCAGCGCGACACTGTTCGCCTGCTCCACGAGCACGGACCTCGGCGCGCCCTGCACCCCGGTGAAGGCCCTCCCCGACGGGGGAGTCGGCTACGTGTTGGTGGGAGACCTCTCCGCAGGCAAGGACTTCGTCAGCTTCGGCGCCACCGAGTGCTCGGACTTGGTGTGCGTGGTGGACCAGGCGTCTGCCAGTGTGCAGCTCTCGGAGGCGCAGCGCGACGCCGGCAGCTCGCTCGGTAGCCCGGCCGTCGGCTACTGCTCGACGGCGTGCGTGCAGGGCAACAACTCCACCTGCTCTCCGCAAGCCGACAACATGCAAGACCAGCCGGGACTGGCGATGACGTGCCGCGAGCTGCTGCTCGACCCGGCCCTCATCGCAGAAATCTGCCAGAACCCGGTCAAATGTGAGCTGTACTTCGGCAGCAACCGCTCCTCCTTCTTCTGTGCCCGCGGCGCTCCTGCCGACGGCGGCAGCTGAAAGCGCGACCCTCGTCCGTGACGACGCGCTAGGGCTGGCCTGCCCGGTGCGCCAGGGGCCCAGTCATCTCTACCCGCGCGCCCGGCAGCACCCCGGCCTTCTCCGTCCAGCCCCCGGCCACCTCCAGCACATACACCGACGGCTTCCCAACGCTACGGCGGTCCAGCGTCTGCGGCTCGGCCTGGGCGACGATGCCCACCACCTGTCCGGTGTGGTCGAGGAAGAGCATGTCCAAGGGCACCAGGGTGTTGCGCATCCAGAAGGCATGGTCCTCTTCGGTCGGGAAAATGAAGAGCATCCCAGTCCCTGCCGGGACAGACGTCCGCCACATCATCCCCCGAGTGCGTGCCGGCTGGGTGTCGGCAATCTCCACTTCCACCGGGTGGACGCCGCCATAGGCGTCGTGAAGCACCACTTGCCCGCGCTCCAGCGGCCGGCCCACCCAAGTCTGGGCAGTGACGTCACTGCTGGTGACGGGCGGCGTTGGCTGAAGCGGCGTCGGCGCCCGCCCGGTGCAGGCCAGGGCCAGCAGCAGCACCGCTGGCACTCTCAAGGCTTGACCGTCTTATTCAGCAGCTTGCCGGTGAGCTCTCGGCCAAGCGAGTCCGTCATCAAGCGTTCGACCAAGTCCTCGAAAGAGAAGCGCTGTGCGTCGTCGTTGTAGACGAAGCGGATGCCCATGCCGGCATCGTCCACGTCTCCTTGCGACCAAACCACCTCGCCGAGCAGCTCAAAGGGTTCAGCCCGGGTGGGGACCCCTAGCTTGAAGAGGAAGCGAGTGCCCACCGGCAGCGGCTTTCGCGTGCGGATGAAGGTCCCCCCCTTAGAGATGTTTTTCGTGTAGTCGGCAAAGAAGCTATTCAGCTTCTTGTAGTCCACCCGGAGCTCGATGGGTGCTCGGGGGTGGACGCGGCCGTCGCTCTTCGGTTCCGTCATCGGATGGAGGGCGAGTATAGGGGACCTGGATGGGCCGCGTCGTCACCCTTGCGTTGGCAGTGCTCCGCCGGCCCTCTGGCTGGCTGTCGGTCAGCGCCGTGGCGGGGCTCGGCTCGCTCCTGTTGCTGCTGCCCCTCTTCGGACAGCCGGGGCTGGAACTGGCGCTCGGCGTGAGCGCGCTCCTCACCGTCGGCGGCATGGCGCTCGGCGCGACGGCCGCGGCGGAGGCACGCAAGCCTCCGCGTGCCCGCATTCCACGCTTGGCGCCTTCCGGACCCTTAGGCGCCGTCGGTGCCGCCATCGGTGCCGCCTTCCTCTTGGGAGCGGCTGCGGCCGCCATCCCCTTCCTGGGCGCCGTGACGCTGACCGGCCTTTCCACGCCCTGCAGTCCTTGGGCCCAGAGCGTCCTGTACCCGGTCTTGGTGCTGCCCACGGCCCTACTTGCCGCGGCCACCGGGGTCTTCGCGCGGACGCTGTTCCCCAGCCGGCTGGGGACAGCTGCCGTCTGCTTGGCCCTGTTTCTGGCGTCGCTGGCTTGGACTGGGTGGCCCATCGCTGTCGGCCCCCAAGTCTTTGCCTACAACTTCTTTCTGGGGTGGTTCCCCGGGCCCCTCTACGACGAGGCGCTTCACGTCTCCGGCGCGCTGCTGTGGTTTCGGCTGGAGAGTCTGCTCTGGGCGACGCTCCTCGGGCTGGCCGCGGCGATGCTGTTTCAGCCCGCTGGGCACGCGTCGGCGCCCGGACGGGGCCGCGTCCTCCCAGGACTGGGGGCCACGCTTCTCGCCATCCTTGGGTTGGAGCTCCATGCGGTGGACTTCGGCTTCCGGGCGAGCGACGCCCGGGTGCAGCAGGTGCTTGGCGGTCGCGGCGAGACGACGCATGCCGAGCTCTTCTTTCCCGCAGAGAAACCCGAGGAGCAGGTCGACCGCCTTCGTCGCGACGTGGAGTTTCGCTGGCAGCAGGTGGCCGAATTCTTAGGCGGGGCCCCCTCCGCGAAAGTCCGCGTCTACGTCTTTCGCTCTGCCGAGGAAAAGGAGCAGTTGGTCGGCGCCTCGGGCACACAATTCACCAAGGGCCTTTCCGTTTACTTGAATGACGCCCCCTTCCCCAACCCGGTGCTGCAGCACGAGTTGGTGCACGCCCTGGCCAGCCGCTTCGGCAAGGGGCCCTTCGGGGTCACCGTCCGCTTCGGGGTGATTCCGGTGATGGGAGTGGTGGAGGGCGTGGCCGAGGCCCCACAGCAGACACGCTCGGACCTCACCCTGCACGAGTGGGCAGCGGGCATGCGACGCGAGAAGCTGATGCCCGACATCCGGGAGCTGCTTCGCCCCGAGGGCTTCTACCTCAGCGCTCCGGACCGGGCCTACACCGCCGCCGGCAGCTTCATCCGATGGCTGCGCGACAGCTACGGCGCTGCCAAGCTACAGGCCCTGCTTGCCCACGCTGACTTTCAGGCCGTCTACGGGCAGTCGCTGGGTGCCCTGGCCACCCAGTGGGAGCAGATGCTGGATTCCCTGCAGCTCGACGACCGTACCGTGAACCGAGCCTTCAGCCGGTTTCGTCAGGGCAGTGTCTTCGCCCGGCCATGCGCCCGTGAGGTGGCCGGACTCGCCTTGGAGGCCAGCCAAGCCAACCCCCTTCGGGCGTTGGAGCTCGTCCGCCGCTGCGTGGCACTTCAGCCCGAGGAGCCCTCCTTTGCGCTCCAGGAGGCCGCTGCGCTGCAGCGGCTCGGCCGTCTCTCCGAAGCCAGCCAGGTCCTGCTGCGGCTGCAGAGTCGAGTGGAGGGACTTCCTGCCCTGGAGGTGGAGACTGGACTGGCCCGGGTGCGGCTGGCGTTCCTGTCGGGAGAATGGGACGACGCCCCGGCCCTGCTCGAGCAACTGGCCAACGCCAAGCCCGGACTCAACCTGGAGCGGCAGGTGGCCGTGTGGCGCGCGGCGGAAACGGCCGGGGACGCCGGAAGGAGCGTCATGGCCTACCTGGTACGTCCGGACGAGCTACGCGAGCTGGGGCTGCAGCGCGCCCTGGCCACCGCACCGGAGCAGCCCTTGGTGCATTACTTGCTCGGTCGGCGGCTGCTTGACCTCGGAGCGCCGGCGGCAGCCGGAGCACACCTGCGCACTGCTCTGGCACTGGGGCTTCCTCCGCCCGTGGACCGCGAGGCCTGGCGGCTGCGGGTGTCGGCCGACTACCTGGCGGGGGACTGTGGGGCGGTGGCCGACGACGCCGGCCAGCTGCCAGCCTTCGGTCCGGGGCTTCGAGCCGAAGTGACGGAATGGCAGGCGCGCTGCGCGTTTGATGTCAAGACGTTCAAAGGTCCGCTGGTGCCGGCGGACCCTTTTCGCTAAGGGTCCACGCCCGCATGCACTTCGAGACACGAGCCTTTTTGGAAGGAACGGTGGAGGAGGTCGAGCGGGCCATGCTCGACGCCCGCTATCTGGACTACCTCTTGCATCACCACGGCGTCTTGCTCGAGGTGCAGCTTCTGGAAAGAACAGAGGAGGGGGCGGTGGTGCGTCGCCGCGTCCGCTATCGTCCCAAGCCAGTCATCGCCACCGTGGGGCCGAAACCGGTCCCGCCGGAGTGGTTCGCCTTCATCGAGGAATCCACCTACGACCGGACGCGGCACGAGCTCCGCTTCACCAACGTGCCCACCAGCGCCAAAATTAGCCGCCTCCTGGTCAACACTGGGACGCTCCGCCTGCGCCCCGCTGGCGCCCGCTGTGAGCGCCTGTTGGAGGGCGAAATCAAACTGTCCCTCCCCTTTTTCCTCAAACCACTGGCACTGGTCGGGGAGCGACTCATCCAGGCGGAGGGGCTGAAAATTCTCGATGCCGAGGCGCCCGTTCTGAATCGCTTCATGCAAGAAGTCCTCCGTCCGGCGGGGTCGGCGTGAGCCGGCGCTGGTTTCTGCTGCTGGCCGCCACCTTCGGCTGCGCGGCGCATAAAATTCCCGGAACGGACATCGACGAGACGGCCGACGCCGACGCCATCATCGAAGTGGTTGGCAAGTACAACGCCGCCGTCGACGCCCAGGACGCCGCGGGCCTTCTCGCCCTGGTCGACACGAGCTTTTACGACGACGCTGGGACCCTCACGCCAGAGGACGACCTGGACTACGCCGCCTTGAAAACCAAGCTGCCGGCGATGCTCCGAAAGTTCCAGGACGTCCGCGCCAAAATCACTGTGAAGACGCTCAACATCGCCGGTGACAAGGCCTCGTTGGTCTACAACTACGTGCTCACTTTTCGCATCGGCCAAAAAGTAACGACCGAGTCGGACATCAAGCGGATGGACTTCAAGCGCGTCAACGGGGTGTGGAAAATCGTCAAGGGCGTCTAGCCAAATGGCGGTGTGACTCATTCCAGCGGAGTGACCGTCGCCTCCACCACCCGCCATTCGCCCTGCTCGTCGGAAAACAGCGCCTCGACGTGAAATTGTCGAAGCTGCGCTTCGGTGACGGCGGCCAGTCCGGCGCCGCCGGCGCGGGCGGCCGCGACGCGGCCCACCCAACGCAGCCGGCCCTCTGGCTCGGTCTGCACCTCCGCCTGGAGCGTCACCACCTTGAGGCCGCCGCCTCGCAGCACCTCTCCCAGCACCATCCGCCGAAGCTCGGAACGGTCCCCGAGCGTCGGCGAGTGAAATTGCTCGGACACGTGGTCGAGCACAAGACGGGCGTCCCGCCCTTCGAGGCCGTGTTCCATCTGCTGGACTGCGGCCCGCACCGCCTCCTCGGGCGAGGACGCATGAGGCCAGAGCGCGTAGGCGCCCACCGCCAATGCCAGTCCGACCAGCCCCAGGGCGAGGGAGCGCCGCATGTGGCCGAGCATGCCCCGGAAGGCACCCCGTCGCGCTAGGGTGTTGCGCCAACCATGGCGCCCAGCTCGAAAAACGCCCGACAAGTCCCGAAGAAACGAAAGGCGCCCGTCCGCCGGCGCAAGACGACGGTGCGCGGGCTCGCCGCCGCTGTGTTGCTCGAGGACGTCCCAGCAGAGGCCAGGGCGCTGGCCTCGGCCATCACCGCCGACGGCGGAAACCCCCTGCTCGCCTACCGAGACCCTCTGGGCGGTCACGGCGTGGTGCTCGCTGCCCTCCCCCTCAGCAAGGTCCAGCCCACTCCCTACCAGCGCGACCTCTCCGAGCCACACGTGCGCCGGTTGGCCTCGGCGATGACGCGGGTGGACCGCTTCCTGGACCCCATCATCGCCGTGCGCCAGGACGGGCAATATTGGACGCCCAACGGCAACCATCGTCTGGCCGCGGCCCGTTTCTTGGGAGCGCAATCGGTGGTGGCTCTGGTGCTGCCCGAGGCCGACATTGCGTTCCAAATTCTCGCCCTCAACACCGAGAAGGCCCACAACCTCAAGGAGCGCTCCCTCGAAGTCATCCGCATGTTGCGCGGCCTGGCAGCAACCCGTGGCGGCACGGAGCTGGAGGTGTCTGTGCTGCTCGAGGAGCCGGCCTTCGCGACACTCGGCGCCGCTTATGAGAAGCGCCCTCGCTTCTCGGGCGGGGCGTACCAGTCCATCGTCAAGCGCGTCGACGGGTTCCTGGACGAGCCGCTGGGGGAAGCCCTCGCCATTCGGGAGGAACGCGCCGACGCGTTGCTCAAGCTCGATGATGCGGTGTCGGCGGTGGTGGAGCGTCTCAAGACGCGCGGTCTGACCAGCCCCTACCTCAAGGCCTTCGTCGTGGCTCGCATCAACTACCTTCGCTTCGTCAAGACGGCGCCCGAGTTCGACAGCGCCCTGGAGAAGCTGACAAAGGCGGCGGAGCGTTTCAGCGCAGACAAGGTGCGGCAGGAAGACGTCCGGGCCTCCGGTCCCCCCGACGCCGTCGACGAAGGCTAGACTGCAGCCAGCTCCATGGCCAACACCACTGTTCTCGTCGTCGACGACGACCGTGCCAACCTGGATTCGGTGGCACGCATTTTCCAGCACGAGGGCCTCACCACCCTCACCGCCTCGGACGGGGAGGAGGGGTTGACGCTGTTGCGGCGCCCCGACGTCGGAGTGCTGGTGACGGATTTGATGATGCCCGGTCTCGATGGCCAAGAGCTGCTGCGAACCGCCCGCTCGATGCGCCCCGACGTCGAGGTGGTGCTGATGACGGCCTACGGGACGGTGGAGGCCGCCGTCTCGGCAATGAAGGACGGTGCCTACGACTTCATCACCAAGCCGCTCAAGCGCCACGCGCTGGTCAAGACTGTCCACCGGGCGCTGGAACACCGCGCCCTGATGGCCGAGAACGAGGCCCTCAAGGCGCGCCTGGCAGACCTCGGTGCTCCCGGTGGGCGGACGCTGATTGGGCAGTCGCCTGCCTTCCGGGCGCTGATGGAGACGCTGCGCCAAGCCGCTGCTGCGCAGGCCACGGTGCTCTTGGTGGGTGAGTCTGGAACCGGCAAGGAACTCGCCGCCCGGGCCCTGCACGAGCTGTCGCCCCGGGCGAGTGGGCCGTTCGTCGCCGTGAACTGCGGAGCGATTCCGGAAACTCTGCTTGAGGCTGAGCTATTCGGCGTGGAAAAGGGGGCCTTCACCGGGGCTTTGGCCCGGCGCGAGGGGCGATTCGAGCGGGCACACGGCGGAACGCTTTTTCTCGACGAGGTGGGCGAGCTGTCCCTCAGTGCTCAGGTGAAGCTGCTGCGGGTGCTCCAAGAGGGGGAGATTGAGCGCCTTGGCGGCTCGGGCCCAATCGCCGTTGACGTCCGGGTGGTCTCGGCAACACGGCGCGAGTTGCCGCGGGAGGTGGCGGAAAGCCGCTTCCGGGAGGACCTCTATTACCGGCTGAATGTGG
>JBKQJL010000014.1:0-54932 GCA_052147975.1 Myxococcaceae bacterium | reverse complement strand
TCGCCAGCCTTCCTTCACGACGGACTCCGGCGTGCCCATTCCTCCCGTGCTCACCGCTGCGCACCGCCGCAGCGAAGTCCAGGAGCAGCTTGGCCTGCCGGGAGAGTACCCCTTCACCCGCGGCGTGCAGCCAACCATGTACCGGGGTCGACTCTGGACCATGCGCATGTTCGCTGGGTTCGGGTCTCCCGAGGACACCAACCGGCGTTTCAAGTACCTGATGGCTCACGGCACGACGGGCCTTTCCACCGCCTTCGATATGCCGGCGCTGATGGGCTACGACGCCGACCACCCCATGTCCCGGGGCGAGGTTGGCAAAGAGGGAGTGGCCGTCTCCTCGTTACGTGACTTCGAGGTGCTCTTCGACGGAATCCCGTTGGACAAGGTCACCACGTCGATGACCATCAACGCCTCGGCCATCGCCGCGCTCTGCATGTACATCGCCGTGGGCGAAAAACAGGGCATCCCGATGGCCAAGCTCGGGGGGACCATTCAGAACGACATGCTCAAGGAGTACATCGCTCAGAAGGAGTGGATTGTCCCCCCCCGACCGGCGGTGCGCATCGTCGTCGACATGATTGAGTACTGCAGCCGGCACATGCCGCGTTGGCACCCAGTCTCAATTAGCGGCTACCACATTCGTGAAGCCGGGGCGACGGCGGTGCAGGAGCTCGCATTCACCCTGGCCGACGGCATCGGCTACGTCGAGGAATGCGTCAAACGTGGTCTGGCCGTGGACGACTTTGCTCCACGGTTGTCGTTTTTCTGGGATGTCCACAATGACTTTTTCGAGGAGGTCGCCAAGTTCCGCGCCGCGCGTCGAATCTGGGCCCGTGTTATGCGCGATCGCTTTGGGGCGCGTGATCCACGCAGTCAGCAACTGCGCACGCACGCTCAAACGGCCGGCGTCAGTCTGACTGCACAACAACCGTACAACAACGTCGTCCGGACGTCGCTTCAGGCGCTGGCAGCCGTGCTCGGCGGAACGCAGTCGCTCCACACCAACTCGCTGGACGAAACGTACGCTCTGCCCACCGAGGATGCGGTGACTCTGGCCCTGCGCACTCAGCAGATTATTGCCCACGAATCCGGCGTTGACCGAGTGGTCGACCCGCTCGGAGGCAGCTACTACGTCGAGTACCTCACCGACGAGATGGAGCATCAGGCGCTCGAGTACATTCGCCGCATCGACGAAATGGGCGGCATCATCCGCGCGGTCGAGGAAGGCTACCCGCAGAAGGAAATCGGTGAGAGTGCTTACCGCTTTCAGCGGGAGGTAGAGGAGGGTGAGCGCCTGGTCGTGGGCGTCAACACCCTCCAGTCCGAGCAACAGGCACCTGTTGAGCTGCTCAAGATCGACGATCGGGTCGCGGAAAATCAGGTTGCCCGGCTTCGCCAGGTGAAATCCGAACGGGACCCGCGTGCCGTGGCGCGAACCCTGGCCAAGGTGGAGGCCGCTGCGCGGGGGACCGACAACCTGATGCCGCCCGTCCTCGAGGCCGTGAAGGCCTACGCCACGCTGGGTGAGGTCAGCGACGTGTTTCGCAAGGTCTGGGGGCAGTACCGCGAGGGAGGCGCGTTCTAACGGACGGCCATGGGCGACCACACCCTCAGAATTCTCGTCGCCAAGCCCGGACTCGACGGGCACGACCGCGGCGCGAAAATCATCGCCCGTGCCCTCCGCGATGCCGGCATGGAAGTCATCTACACCGGGCTGCACCAGACCCCTGAGATGATTGCGAGCGCTGCGGTGCAGGAGGATGTGGATGCGGTCGGACTCTCCATTATGTCTGGCGCACATATGACGCTCTTTCCCGCGGTGATCGACCTACTCAGGGCGAAGGGCGCCGGGGACATCGGGGTCTTCGGCGGAGGCATCATTCCCGACGACGACATTCCCCGACTCAAAAAGCTGGGGGTGGCGGAGATATTCACCCCGGGAAGCTCGACTCAGGACATCGTCCAGTGGATCCGGGGACACATCCAGGCCCGCCCCTGAACCTGGCCGCTCGGTTTCCTCGCCGCGTCGACGTCTACGAGGTGGGACCACGCGACGGGCTTCAGAACGAGCTGCGGTCGGTGCCCCTCAAGGACAAGCTGCGGCTGGTGGCTGCGCTGGTCGCTGCCGGCGAGCGGCGCATCGAGCTGACGTCGTTTGTCAGCCCGAAGTGGATTCCTCAGCTGGCCGACGCAGACGAGCTGGTCGCGCAGGTCGACCGGCCGCCCGATGTGACCTATTCGGCACTTGTCCCGAACCTCAAGGGATTGGAGCGGGCCAAGGCAGCTGGGCTCGCGGAAGCGGCGGTGTTCGCCTCGGCCACGGAGACGCATTCGCGGAAGAACATCAACAAGTCCATCGCCGAAGCGCTCCACGTCGCAAGTGCGGTAGCAAAAGGCGCCTTGGCAGCCGGGATGCGGGTGCGGGCCTATCTCTCTGTCGTCTGGGGATGCCCCTACGAGGGCACGACGTCGTTGGCCACGGTCGTCGATTTGGCGAGCCGACTGCTGGACATGGGCATCTACCAACTCAGTCTGGGCGACACCATCGGCGTTGGAATTCCCACGCAGACGGAAGCCATTCTCGAGGCGGTGCTGCGTCGCGTGCCGGCATCGAAGCTCGCCCTGCACCTGCACGACACCCGCGGGACAGCCCTCGCCAATGCGTTGGTTGGTCTGAGCTACGGACTGACGACGCTTGACGCCAGCATCGGCGGCCTCGGAGGTTGTCCCTATGCCCCGGGGGCTGCGGGGAACCTCGCCACCGAGGACCTTGTGAATCTGCTTCATGGGATGGGCGTGGAGACTGGCATCGACCTGTCGCGGCTGGTGGAGGCCGGGGAGGTGGCCCAGGAGCTGATTGGGCGAAAGTTGCCCGGGAAATACCTCCAGGCGGCCCTCGGTGAGCGGGATCGTCTCCTCGCGCGAAAACGCCAGGCGCGCTAGGGCACTGAGCGCCTTTGGGATGGGCGAGTAGCTCCAGCACTTCTTGAGCGAGTCTCCGGGAGCTCGCCTGCTGGTCCGTTGGCGCGCCTTCGTGAAAACCGCTCTACCAGAGCTTCCCTCACCCGGAGTAAGGGAGGGACATGGCCGAGTTTCGCGAGGAGCGCCGGGGCAGTACGGAAGTCTGGACGATTGACGGCGAGAAGCGACGAAACGCCATCAGCCGCGCCGCGCTGACGGAGTTCGAACAGCGGGTGGAGCGGGTCAGCCGCGGCCATGGGACCCGGGCGGTCATCCTCACCGGGGCAGGGGACCGTGCCTTCTGCGCCGGAGCGGACCTGAAAGAACGCGCCGCAATGACCGAACCAGAGGTCCGGGCCTTTCTTGCGCAACTGGGCACGGTCCTGCGCGCGCTGGAGCGAAGCGACTGCGTTTTCATCGCGGCGATTAACGGCGCAGCGCTGGGGGGCGGAACCGAACTGGCGCTCGCCTGCGACTTCCGCGTGGCAGCTCCGACTGCAGAGCTCGGGTTGACCGAGGTCCAGCTGGGCATCATCCCCGGTGGTGGAGGAACTCAGCGACTTCCCCGCTTGGTGGGAGTGGCTCGCGCGAAGGACTTAATTCTCACGGCTCGCCGCATCAACGCCGCCGAGGCGTTTGCCATCGGGCTCGTCCAAAGGCTCGCACCGGAGGGACGTCTGTTGGAGGTGGCACTTGGACTTGCTGAACAGGTGAGTGGGAACGCGCCACTCGCCGTCGCCGCAGCGAAGCACGCCATCGATGAAGGGCTTGCCTTGAGCCTGGACGACGCCCTAGCGGTCGAGCAGCGTCAGTACGAAAAGGTGCTCGACTCTGAAGACCGCCTCGAGGGGTTGGCGGCGTTCGCCGAGAAGCGTCCGCCGCGCTTTCGGGGACGTTAGAGCCGCTCACGGCAGCTGCAAGGGTCCCTACCCGCGGATAAGCCGGGCTAGCGCACCTCGGCAGGGCGCGCAGTAGCGTCCGCGTTGTCGATTGTCCACGGAGACAGCTTTGGAATTCGAAATCACCGGTCTGGACCACGTCCAGCTCGCCATCCCTCCCGGTCGGGAAGGCGACGCTGAGCGCTTCTACTCAGGGCTGCTTGGATTCGAGCGAATCCCAAAGCCTCCCCCACTGGCCCTCAGGGGTGGTTGCTGGTTCGTCAAGGGCACGGTGAAGTTGCATCTCGGCATCGACCCCGAGTTTCGGCCCGCTCGAAAGGTGCATCCCGGACTGCTCGTCGCCGGCTTGGACGCCCTTTGTACGCGGCTCGAGGCAGCCGGTGTAACGGTTCGACGGGATAACGAGCTGCCAGGTGTCAGGCGGAGTTACGCCGAGGACCCTTTCGGCAACCTCATCGAGCTCATCGAGCGCTGAGCGCTGTGGCGGGCGCGCCAAGGCCCTGCGCTGCGCTGGCCTGCTAGCACCTCGGTGTCGCACTGTGACGCCCTTCAACGCACAAGCCCCTCAGGGCCGGGTGCGGAGGGTCATTTTGCGCCCCCTCCCGTGGCGTGGATGTTGGGGAGGTCACGCTTTACTGGATTCAGTGTTCGACTACGCTTTGCGCAGGATGGACCTCCGTCGACGCGTCCTGGTGATTGACGACCAGCCAGGCTTTCGTGCCTTCCTCCAGCGAATGCTCGAAGTCGACGGGTACCGCGTGGACGTTGCCGAGGATGGCGACGCAGGATTGGCTGCGCTAGCGAACGCGTCGCGGCCGTGTGTGGTGCTGGTCGACTTGCTGATGCCCGGCGTGAACGGCATTGGTTTCATCACCCGGCTTCGAGACCGCTACGGGTCCACGCGTTTCCCGGTCATCGTGATTTCCGCCCTGTTCGGTGGCGAGGACGTTGAACCACCGGACCTTCCAGGCGTTCGTGGGGTGATTGGGAAGCCCTTCGAGCCGCGCGTCGTTCGAGCAGCGGTTCGCCACGCCTGGGCTGCCTTGGAGCAGCCGGAGCAGCCAGCAGCATAGCTTCCACCAACAACGCGGCGCAGCAAGGTCTCCCAGGGGCCCTTGGCGCCTATTTCTGCTAGAGCCCCCGGCCCACCATGGGCTTCGACGACAGCACGCGCCAGCGCCGCGCACGCATCCGGCAAGGGGGGGCACCGAAGTACCACGCCAAAAGCGAGGAGGTCGGGAAGCTGTTTGCGCGGCAACGCCTTGCGCGGCTGCTCGACCCTGACTCTTTCGTCGAGGATGGCACGTTCGCCCATGGCCTAGACCCTGAATTTCCGGCGGACGGCGTCATCACCGGTCTCGGAACCATCGCCGGACGGCCGGTCGCGGTAATGGCCAATGACTCAACGGTCAAGGCGGGAAGTTGGGGAGCCCGCACCGTCGAGAAAATTCTCCGCATTCAGGAGACGGTAGCGCGGGTGCATTGCCCTCTCCTTTATCTCGTGGATTCGGCGGGGGCCCGCATTACCGACCAAGTGGAGATGTTCCCGGGCCGACGCGGAGCGGGACGCATCTTTCGCAATGAAGTGCTCCTGTCCGGTGACGTGCCGCAGGTCTGCTTGCTGTTCGGACCTTCTGCGGCGGGAGGGGCCTACATCCCGGCGTTTTGTGACCTCGTGGTGATGGTGGAGGGCAACGCCTCGATGTACTTGGGCAGCCCTCGCATGGCGGAGATGGTCATCGGTGAGAAAGTCACACTGGAGGAGATGGGCGGAGCGAAAATGCATTGCTCAGTTTCTGGGTGCGGCGACGTTCTGGTGAAGACGGAGGATGAGGCAATCGCTGTCGCCCGCGCCTACCTGTCGTATCTCCCGGACAGCTTCTCCAGCGCGCCTCCGATGGTCGAAGCGCACGAGCCGGACCGAAGTGGGCGCCCTTTCGAGGACATCATCCCGGCCGACCAAAACAAGCCCTTCGACATGTTCGCGCTCGTCCGGGAACTCATCGACGCTGGCTCATTCTTCGAAGTGAAAAAGCTTTTTGCCCAGGAACTGATCACCGGATTCGCCCGCATCGCCGGCCGAACAGTGGGCATCGTTGCGAATCAGCCTAAGTACAAGGGTGGGGTGCTCTTCGTCGATTCCGCGGATAAGGCCGCCCGGTTCATCTGGCTGTGCGATGCCTTCAACGTGCCCCTGGTTTTTCTCGCCGATGTTCCGGGGTTCATGATTGGGACAAAGGTTGAGCGGGCGGGCATCATTCGAGCAGGGGCGAAGATGATTTCCGCGGTTTCCGAGGCCACTGTTCCCCGCATCTCGGTGGTGGTGCGGAAAGCCTACGGAGCTGGTCTGTACGCCATGTCCGGTCCGGGCTTTGGGCCGGACTGCACGCTGGCGCTGCCGCAGGCGATGATCGCCGTGATGGGCCCTGAGGCAGCAGTGAATGCCGTCTACTTCAACAAAATTCTCGAGAAGCCGGAAGCCGAACGACCTGCTTTCATCGAGCAGCTCCGTACCGAGTACCGCGCGGACGTGGACCTCTCGAAGCTTGCCTCCGAATTGATTGTCGACGAGGTCGTTCCTGGCGATGAGCTACGCGAGCAGCTGGTGCGCCGACTGGCCGTGTATTCGCGCAGCTTCCGGCCCAGAGAAGTTCGCAAGCACGGCGTTTGGCCGGTGTAAGGGCGGAGGAGGCCGTCTTTTCGCCGAGGCGGCTGGCCGCTATAAGCACAGCCCAGAGAATGAGCGTGAGCGCCGATCTGCCCGACAGTCACCGTGCGTTGCAGGCCACACTGCATGCCTTCTGCGAGGAGCGGGTCAAGGGGCAGGCCAGAGAGTGGGATCGTGCTGAACGGTTGCCCATGGATACGGTTCGGGCACTGGGGGAGCTGGGCGTGCTGGGAATGCAGATTCCCGAGGAGTTCGGCGGCGCCGGGCTTGACACGCTCGCGGTCGCCGTCGCTGTGGAGGAAATCGCCCGCTACGACGGCTCGCTCGCCCTAACCGTCGCCAGCCACAATGGACTCGGGACGAGCCACCTACGTCTGTTTGGTAACGACGCGCAGAGGCGACGGTACTTACCGCGGCTTGCCACAGGCGAGTACCTGGGTGCTTGGGCGCTCACCGAGCCGGGCAGCGGGTCGGATGCCGCGGGGATGAAGGCGACTGCGGTGCGGAGGGGGGAGGACTGGGTTCTCAATGGCAGCAAGATGTTCATTACCCAGGGGACCGTGGCAGAGGTCTTCGTCGTACTCGCCTTGACGACGCCCGAGCGACGGCAAAAGGGCATCAGCGCGTTCGTGATTGAGAAGGGGACGCCAGGCTTCACACAGCGACCCATCCACGGCAAATTGGGCATGCGCTCATCGGACACGGCCGAGCTTCTTCTGGAGAACGTCGTCGTTCCCAACACGCAGTTGGTTGGCGAGCCAGGAATGGGTTTCGTCAACACTCTCCAAATTCTCGACAAGGGACGAGTCACGATCGGCGCGTTGGCGGTTGGCCTTCACCGCGGAGCCCTGGAGGAATCGGTGCGCTACGCGAAGGACCGTCATGCGTTCGGCAAGTCCATTGGCACATTTGAGGCAATTCGCTGGATGCTCGCGGACATGCAGACCGAGCTGCAGGCGGCGCGCCTGCTTGTGCATCGCGCAGCCATGCTGGCCGACAGGGGGCAGCCCTACACGCGGGAGGCATCGGTGGCCAAGCTGTTCGCCAGCGAGGCCGCCAATCGTGCCTGCAATCGCGCGGTCCAGATTCACGGTGGTTACGGCTACACACGCGAGTTTCCCGTGGAGCGCTACCTGCGCGACGCCAAACTCTGCGAAATCGGTGAGGGCACGAGCGAGATCCAGCGGACAATTATCGCCCGCGAGCTGCTGAAGGCGTGATGGCGGAGGTAGACCAACTGACGGAGTTGGGACTCGGGGTCACCGACACCGAAACCGGGTTGGAGGCGGTCCTACAGCTCGGGACTCCGCTCCTCAACCCGCTGGCGCGGCGCCCCATCGCGACCGGTGTTTTCGCCCTCGCCGAGCAGCGACTTATCCCGCTCGAGCCGGCAGAACTGGTCGGACTTCCTCCACTGTCGCTCGACGGAGTTCGGAACCGTTCAGAGCTCGAGCAGCAGCTCGCTGGCGCGTTCCACACCCATTTGGTCACGCTGCAACGCCGCAGCTCGGAGCTCCGCGCACTGGGTTGCGCGCCCCAAGTGGACCCAGAGACGCTGGAGCTGGCAGCTCGCGTTGAGGACCCGCCGTTTCGATTTCTGCTCGCGGGGGATAAGCGTGGGCAGCTCCGGGTCGTCGAAGTCACGCGCGACGGGGGCGAAGCGCGGACTGACGTTGGAGCGCCCTTCGACCTCTCCGACTTCCCCAACCGGGCTGGGCTCTTCGCCCACCTGAGGGCCCTGGTCGGGCCGCCGAGCTCAGCTGTATCGCCGTCGCACACAGTCCGCCCTGTCGGCTATCGAGAGCTTCTGGAGCACTTCGGGGAAACGGCATGGATTCCGCCGACGGCAACGGTTGACGTCGTGGTGACGCTGCGAGCCCAGGGAACCCTTTATCGCTTTGCCGCGACGCGCATTCGAGAGCGGACGTTTCGCGCGCTGCTGGCCGGTCCAGGGGGCAAGGTGTGGGCCGACCAATTCGACCTCGAGAGTTTTCCGGGTGTTGCTGCGGTCGTGGCCGTCGCCCTCGGCGTCCCGGCCTCCGAGGTGGAAGTACTGGCGTCGTGGGAGGAAGGGTGACGAGCCTTGCGGCCCGCATTCTGGCCGGCGACGTGCGCGCCGCCTCGCGGCTGATGCGTCATGTGGACGACGGGGAGCCTGCTGCGGTGGCAGACCTCCAGGTGCTTTTCCCGCACACCGGACGAGCCTACGTCATCGGCGTCACCGGAAGCCCGGGAGCAGGGAAATCGACGCTCACTGACCGACTGGTCGCCGGTCTAAGGCTGCAGAAGAAAACAGTGGGGGTTCTCTGCGTTGACCCTACAAGCCCGTTCACGGGAGGCGCAATTCTCGGCGACCGCATTCGCATGCAGGACCACGCCACGGATGAGGGCGTTTTCATTCGCTCGCTCGCGACGCGCGGAGCCTTGGGAGGCCTGTCGCGCGCGACTGGAGACTGCATCCGGATTCTCGACGCGATGGGTCGCGACGTGGTGATCGTGGAGACAGTGGGAGTTGGTCAAGATGAGATTGACGTTGCGCAGATGGCGCACACCACCGTGGTGATGACAGTGCCTGGAATGGGCGATGACATTCAGGCGATCAAAGCTGGCATTCTCGAGGTGGCGGATGTCTTCGTGGTGAACAAGTCAGACCTGGACGGCGCAGACCGCATGGTTCGGGAGTTACGACAAATGCTCGAGCTGAGGCACGCCGCCCGCGCGCCAGCAGCGGATCACGATGCACGTCATCGCAGAGTCCGCGTGTCGAGCGGGAGCGGGCGCAAAGTCGACGGCTCGGCAAGCCCTGTTCGCGAGTGGGAACCTCCCATTGTCAAGACGGTGGCCTCTCGTGACGAGGGCGTCAAGGAGGTGCTCACGGCGATCGAGCAGCACCGCTCATTTCTAGACGAGACGGGCCAGCGTTCCGCCCGGGAGCGCGCCCGAGCGAGGATGCAGTTCGTCGCCCTTCTACGCGAGCGATTGCTGCGAGAAGCCCTCGGACGTCTGGAGCGCGAACGGGGCAGGCTGGAAGAAGTGGCGGCCGCGATTGTCGCTCACAAAGCGGACCCCTATGCGCTGGCCGACGAATTGGCGCGGCAGCTTGCCGAGGGCTGACCCCGGATGGACGCTTCCGCGCGCGACCGAGTCCTCGTTCTTCAGGAACGGCTGGGAGTGGAGGAGCTCGACCGAGCGCTGGGACTGGCCGCACTGACGCACAAGAGCTACTGCAACGAGCATCGCGGCGAGCCAGTTGTCGACAACGAAAGGCTGGAGTTCCTCGGAGACGCGGTGGTGGACCTGCTGGTGAGTCACCGGTTAATGGAGCGTTTCCCGGGCGCGGACGAGGGTGAGCTTTCGAAACTTCGAGCGCTCATCGTCAACGAGGACGCGCTAGCCCGGATTGCTCGCGAGCTCCGCCTCGGAGAACTGTTACGCATGGGGCGTGGCGAGGAGCTGACCGGCGGCCGCGACAAGAGCTCGGTTTTGGCGGACACGCTCGAAGCGGTCATCGCCGCCGTCTACCTGACGCAAGGCGTCGCCGGAGCGATGGCGTTGGTTGACCGACACTTCGCCGAGGCGCTCGACGGTGTGGCAGAGGGGCGAAGCGGAGACGACTACAAGACGCGTCTTCAAGAGTTGATGCAGAGCCAAGGTCGAGTGGCTCCCCGCTATCGGGTGGTGGCCGAAGAGGGTCCTGACCACGCCAAGACGTTCGAGGTGGAAGTCTCCGTAGGTGGCGAAGCGTTTGGTCGTGCGACTGGCCGCAACAAGAAGGAAGCCGAGCAGGCAGCCGCTCGGAAGACGCTCGAAATGAGCCGCGAAAAGCCTGGGTAAAATGTTTCCCGAGGTGCCGTGAAGCGAAAAGCCCGAGCTTTCTGAGCTCGGGTAAGGCAAAAGGCGGTTTCATGAACAAACTCCTCTGCTACACCCTGACCTTTGCTTTGGCAGTGCCAGCGCTCGCGGCGGATGCACCCGCCAAGACCCCCTGGATGCAGAAGGCCTTGGCCGGTCAGGACCTGTGGGTCACGATGAAGACCACCGAGGGCAACATCGTCATCCACCTCTTCTCGAAGGACGCGCCCAAGACGGTTGCCAACTTCGTTGGGCTTGCCAGCGGCGAGAAGCCATGGACAGACCCCAGGACCGGGAAGCCAGGGACCGCGCACGCCTACGATGACACGATTTTTCACCGGGTCATCGCCGGTTTCATGATTCAGGGTGGGGACCCCACCGGCACCGGCCGGGGCGAACCCGGCTACACCTTCGCTGACGAGACCTCGAACGGAAAGACGTTCAACAAAGTGGGCCTGTTGGCCATGGCCAATCGCGGTCCCGGCACAAACGGCATGCAGTGGTTCATCACTGTCTCGACCCCCGACTACCTCAACGGCAAGCATACGATTTTCGGAGAGGTGATTAGCGGGTATGACGTAGTCGAGAAAATCTCCAAGGTCCCAACTGGGGCGGATGGTCGGGACAGGCCGAACACGGCGGTCGTCCTGAAGTCCCTGCAGATTTCAGACAAAGCGCCGAAAGCTGGGAAGTAACTCCCTTCGCAGACAGGAACGAGACCATGGGAATGATAGATGCGGCGCGCGCTGGGAAGGACCTCTACGCGCATTTCGACACAAGCGAAGGCACGGTCGTGGTGAAGTTGTTTCCCAAGGACGCTCCGAAAACGGTGGAGAATTTTGTTGGCCTTGCCACGGGCGAGAAGACGTGGACGCACCCGGGCACTCACGAGAAGAAGACCGGCTCGCCGCTCTACGACGGCACCATCTTCCATCGGTGCATAAAGGATTTCATGGTTCAGGGTGGAGACCCACTCGGGCGGGGGACCGGAGGCCCCGGCTTCCAGTTCGAGGACGAGTTCCAGAGTCCTCGCCGCTTCGATCGGGCAGGACTGCTCGCGATGGCCAACGCAGGGCCAAACACCAATGGGAGTCAGTTCTTCATCACGGTGGTGCCGACACCTTGGCTCGACAAAAAGCACACCATCTTCGGCGAAGTCGTGACTGGGATGGACGTCGTGAAACGGGTTGCCAACGACATTGCGAAGGGTCCTGGGGATCGCCCACGGACGGACGTCAAGGTCCGGTCGGTCACAATCTCCGAGAATCCCTAAATTAGCTGTCGCGCAGTTGCCTCTTTCCGGGCAGCGGGGGCTGCCCCAGACCACCTCGGCCGTCCATGCCCACCTTCCATTCCGGCGTTGTCGCGCTCGTTGGTCGCCCCAACGTTGGTAAGAGCACTCTGCTCAACCGGGTGGTGGGGGAGAAGGTGGCCATCGTTTCTCCAAAGCCGCAGACGACCCGAACCCGCATCCTCGGTGTCGTCAACCGGCCCGAGGGCCAGCTTGCCCTGGTTGACACCCCGGGAGTCCACCAGGCCAAGAGCAGCCTTGGACAGGCGATGCAGGCAGCAACGCTCGGCGCAGTCGAAGATGTGGACCTAGTTCTATTGCTGGTCGAGCCGTCGCTGGGGAAAGACGGCCACACGCCCGAGCTCGCCGGAGAAGATCGCATCGTCCTCGAGCGCCTCTCGCACCTCCGGAAGCCGAGGTTTCTCGCGCTCAACAAGGTCGACGCGGTCGCCAAGCCACCGCTCCTCCCGCTGGCCGAGCTCTACCGCGAACAGCTCGACTTCGAGGAGACCTTCTTCATTTCCGCCCGGACGGGAGAGGGCGTTGAAGAGTTGGTCCAATCGCTCCTCCGACGACTCCCTGAATCCGACCCTCTCTTCCCGGCCGAAACCTTTACAGACCAGGACGAGAGAACGCTCGCGGCTGAGTTCATCCGTGAGCAAGTGCTGTTTCACTGTCGAGAGGAAGTACCGCACGCGAGCGCCGTGCTGGTCGAGGTCTTCGATGAAGCCGATCGTGTGCCACGTCCGGGCGCTCAGGGGCCTTTACAGGGGTTGATTCGCATTGCTGCGACCATCTACGTCGAACGTGAGAGTCAGAAGGCCATCGTCATTGGCAAGAAGGGCGCCATGCTCAAAGCCATCGGCACCGATGCGCGCGGAGCGTTGGAACGCATGCTCGGAACCCATGTGTACCTATCGCTGCGGGTCAAGGTGGAACCCCGGTGGCGCGACAGTGAACGCGGGCTCCGCCGAGTGGGGCTGCGGTGAAGCCGCTGGTGGCGTTGGTTGGGCGACCCAACGTCGGGAAGAGCACGCTGTTTAACCGTTTGGTAGGCCGCCGGCT
The DNA here is from genome assembly GCA_052147975.1 of Myxococcaceae bacterium. Classification (GTDB taxonomy): domain Bacteria; phylum Myxococcota; class Myxococcia; order Myxococcales; family Myxococcaceae; genus JADGRA01. Next base: position 42,196 of record JBKQJL010000014.1, on the reverse strand, counting down.
GGCGTTGGTTGAGGACCGGCCGGGTGTGACTAGGGATCGCCATTACGCCGACATGTCCTGGGCCGGCCGCGAGCTGAGCATCGTCGACACCGGCGGCTTTGTCCCGTCCGGTTCGGAGGACGTCCTGGCAGGTGTCCGGGCGCAGGCTGAGATTGCGGTGGAGACCTGCGACGTCGTGTTGTTGCTCGTCGACGGTCGCACCGGGCCAATGGCCGCGGATGCTGAACTTGCTGCGTTGCTGCGCCGAAGTGGCAAGCCAGTCCTCGTCGTCGTCAACAAACTCGACCACCCTCCTGTTGCAGAGACGGCCGCAGCCGAGTTCTACCAGCTTGGGTTTCCCGAGGTATTCCCCGTGTCCGCCGAACACGCTCTGGGAATCGACGCATTGCTTGACTCAGTTCTCACCCACCTCCCGCCTGGTGAGGACGCGACAGCGGTCGAGGAGGAGGAACTCTCCGACGCGATTCGCGTCGCCATCATCGGTAGGCCGAACGTCGGGAAGAGCACTCTCGTCAACGCGTTCCTCGGCCAGGAGCGTCAGGTCTCCGGACCAGTGCCTGGAACGACGCGCGACCCGATTGACTCGGAGCTGGTGCACGCCGGCAGGCGGCTCGTCCTTACCGACACCGCTGGCATTCGCAAGAAGCGCGCCTCCGCTGAGCGCGTCGAGCGCGTAAGCATTCTCGGAGCTCTCCGCAGTGTTGACCGTAGCGACGTTGCAGTGCTGGTGCTCGATGCCACTGAGCCCGGAGTGGAACAAGATGCGCGTTTGGCCGGGATGGTCGAGGAGAAGGGAAGGGCGCTGGTCGTACTCGTCAACAAGTGGGACCTGATTAAGAAGGATGGGCGCAAGCAGGAGGAGTTTCGTGAAGCGCTGAAATGGCAGCTTCGCTTTGTTGCATACGCGCCAATCCTCTTCGGTTCCGCGCTCCAGGCTCGTCAGGTCGAAAAGGTTCTCGACGTCGCCGTACAGCTCTTTGACCAGTTCCGCTTTCGTGCCCCGACGCCGATGCTCAACCGTCTTCTGCAGAAGGTGGTGGATGCTCACCCAGCGCCATCGGACCGAGGTCGCCCGTTGCGCTTTTATTACATCACGCAGGTAGCCAGCTCGCCGCCAACTTTCGCGCTCACGTGTAACCGCCCGGGCTCAGTGACTCAGGCGTACCGTCGCTATCTCACCAACCAACTGCGAGAGGCGTTGCAACTGCGTGTGCCGCTGCATCTGGTATTTCGCGCCCGGCCCGGACACAGCGGTGCACCCTCGCGCAAGGGGGCGCGTGGTTGAACCCGCCCGAGGCCTACCGCCGTGCGAAAGCATCTCGAGAGCAGTTGACGCCGCAAGACGAATTCTGACCCGCGCATCCGTTGACACTCTGCGGGAGCGCTCACTACAGTCCCGCGCCCCCTTGGCCAGGAGAACGCCGGTTGTCCACCCACCGACTTACCCAGAAGGAGCTACGAGCCCCCGACGCTTTTCAGCGAGTTGGCGCGGTGGCTCGCCGCTGGCTCGAGCAACGTCGCATCCTGGTCCTGGCTGCGGCCATTCTTGTCGTCGCCGGAGCGCTGGTGGCTGGGGTTGTCTCCTCGCTCGCCAACCGACGGGACCAGCAAGCCGCCAGAGAGTTGGGACATGCGCTCAAGGCTCTTGACGGTCCCGTGGGGGAGGCCATTCCCGGCGATGACCAAAAGCCCTACGCCAGCCAGAGTGAAAAGGACCAAGCCCTGGTCAGTGCCCTGACACCATTCCTCAACCAATTCGCGGGGACGCCACCTGCAGCGACCGGTGCGCTCCCACAGGGGGACGCAGAGCTTCGCTTAGGCCATTCGGACGGGGCGCTCCCGCAGTTTGGCAATTTTCTGGCCCGCACGCCCTCGGGCCAAATTCTCCGCGTGTCTGCCCTCGAGGGAGAGGGCTATGCCTGGGAAGCCAAGGGACAGCTGGACCGCGCGTTGACGGCGTTCGAGGCCATGAGTCGAGACGACGCAGGAGGTTTCTTGGCCGGAATGGGTCTCTATCACCGTGCGCGAATTCTCCTGCTGCAAGGCAAGAAGGCCGAAGCTGCGCAGGCGTTCCAGGAAGTGGTGACCACCAAACCTGGCACCGCAGCCGCGACGCTGGCGCAAGACAGGCTCGCGCTGCTTGCAGCCCAGGGCTTCCGTCCGCAAGCCGTGCTGGCTGCCAGGCCAGACGCGGGATGAAACGCCCGGGAGCGTTGCTGCTCGTCGTTGTGTGTGCCACCACGGGCTGCGCCAGCGCTCGTCGGGGCTACGCCATCGATCCGTACCAGCGCAGCGACACCGACGTCCTGGCCATCTACACCATCACCTGGTGGCAGAAGCTGGTCGACGCGCCAACACTCGAGTATGGACCGCGGGAGCCGGCTCGGCCGGGCGCGGACACCATCAACCTCCGGGTCGTGACCGGAACACGAGATGGGGTGCTCCGAAGCGTGGACGCCAAAGGGCATGTCGTCTGGCGCTTCGTTGCCGGCCAACCGTTTAGCGCCGGACCGGAGGTTGTGGACGGTTTCGTGTTTGCTCCCGGCGGAGACGGCTTCCTCTATTGCTTCCGTGCCGACACAGGTGAGCTCTTCTGGAAATACGATGCGGGCGAGGACTTGGTGACTGTTCCGGTCGTCGTCGACGGACGGGTCCTGGTCGCTTCGCAGAACGATACGCTGTTCGCGATTGAGGCAGCCACCGGGAAATGGCTCTGGCAATACCGACGAGACACACCCGCCGGCTTCACCATCCGTGGGGCAAGCCGTCCAGTCGCTCGGGATGGCGTGGTCTACGTCGGGTTTTCTGATGGCCACTTTTCCGCGCTCCGCCTCGAGAGTGGCGCAGTGGTATGGGACCGGGCTCTTTCCTCCGTCGGTCAGTTCCGCGACGTTGACTCGCCAGCGGTGTTCGATGCGAAGGGCAACGTCATCGTCGCCGACTACAAGGAAGGATTGTTCTGCATCGACGCTGGCAGCGGCGAGACGCTGTGGCAGACCGTCATCAGCGGAATGGTCGGGCTGGTGGCACGCGGCAAGATTGTCTACGCGAGCGGGGACGCGCGCGTCATCGGCGTTGAGGCCTCTACCGGCAAAATCCTGTGGACGACGAAGCTTGGTCAGCGTGCCGGCCTTCAGCCAGCCCTGGCTGCCGGCTGGCTGCTCGTGCCGACAGGACAGTCGCTGCTGTTCATCGACCCATCCTCAGGCAAGATTCGACTGAGTTTCGATCCGGGCAAGGGCATCACGGCCACCCCCGAGGTCCACGGGCTCGAAGTCTACGTATTGTCCAATCTGGGTTTCGTCTACTCGATGGAAATGAACATCGCACAGGGGTCGGGATGAACCCGGCCGCCCGCCGGCTGCGGGTCGTTGCGGCACTCATTACCAGTGATGTTGGACACCGTGTCCTGGTCCAGCAGCGCCCAGCGGGAAAGCACCGTGCCTTTCTTTGGGAATTCCCCGGCGGGAAGGTCGAGCCAGGGGAGTCCGATGACTCTGCTCTGCGCCGTGAGGCCAAAGAAGAGCTAGGCGTCGACCTCGAGGTGGGACAAGAACGCTTTCACACGCGCCACGTTTACCCCGACCTGGAGGTCGACCTGCACGTGTACGAGGCGAAAATTGTCGCCGGGGTGCCCGAACCGAAGGCTGGCCAAGTCCTGAAGGCCGCCACGCTTGAAGAGCTCAGAGCGCTGTCCTTTTGCGAAGCAGACGAGCCGCTCGTACAGGCACTTCTGCGGGCTGCGTCGGAGGGGCCGGGCAGACTACAGCAGTGATTGAGCGCTCCTTCCAACTCGTGCCCGGGATTGGCCCCTGGCGCGAGCGCGACCTGTGGTCCCGTGGGCTGCTCAACTGGGACGCTTTTCGGGATGCCCCGCACCTCAGCGAATTACCCCCCCGCCAGGCGGAGTCGCTGGGGGCCCGGATTGCCGAAGCCGAAGCGGCGCTGAACTACCGAGACCTCCCACGGCTCGCTCGGTTGTTGCCGCCTCGTGAGCACTGGCGTCTGTACCCGGCCTTCCTGGACGAGGCAGCGTTCCTCGACATCGAGACGGACGGGGCTTCGAATGGGCGCCCAACGGTGGTGGGCCTGTTCGACCGAAGTGGCTTACACGTGTTTGTCCAAGGACGGAACCTCGAGGCCCTTCCGGAGGCATTGTCCCAGTCCCGACTTTGGGTCACATTCAACGGCCGCTGCTTTGACGTCCCAGTCTTGCGGCGACATTTCCCCGATCTTGCGGCGCCGGCCGTCCACCTCGACCTGCGCTTCCTTTGCCGACGCGTTGGTCTTCGCGGCGGCCTGAAGGCAGTTGAGGACTTGGTGGGCATCCCGCGCCCGCCACACCTGAGGGGCGTTGCTGGTTGGGATGCTGTCCTGCTTTGGCGCAGCTGGCTCGCCAACGACGAACTGGCGGCACTGCGGTTTCTTGTCGAATACAACCTCTACGATGCCTTTCAGCTGCGCGCGCTAGCAGACACCGCTTACAACCTGGCGGTCGAACAACTGGCCTTCGACGGCGAACGAATTTCAGTGTGGGAGCGGGGCGACCTCCTCTATGACGTTAGCCGCCTTCTTCTTGGCTTGGGTCCGACTGGTGGAATGCTGCTCACCGCGGCAGTCTGAGCGCGCGCTGAACGTTTCAGGCATCAGCCGCCGCGGCGGTGGCGGCTTGTGTGGGTCCGCTTGGCTGGTAGCTCCTTCTCACGCTCACCCTCCGTTCGAAACTCAAACCGCTGTTCACTCAACGCACCGCCACTGCCGTCATCGAACGTTGTTCCACTCTGGGCATCGAGCAACAGCGTATAGCGATGGCCCGCTCGGAGGGGGGCAAGGAAGCTGACGTGGTAGCTGAGCCCGTTCGGTGTCGGCTCCGGAATGTCGTCCGAGGGAAGCGCCCGGTCAATTTCGTCAAAGACCCGGAGGCGGTAGTTTTGCAGCGGCAAATTCGCAGTGACTTTCAGGGCCCTCGTCACCGGCACCACTACCGCGGCCGCCGAATCGAGCGGGACGCTTACGAGCCCTCCGTCCGTTTGCTCCACTACCAGTTGAAGTTGAAGCGCTCGAGTGTGCCCGGCGTCGAGCGGAGCCGCCAACGGAGTAGCTCCGGCATCGGTCGGGCCGGACCGCGGATGACATCCCGCGGCCAAAAACAGGGGCAAAAAAAGCGGAAGCCGCGAGCAAGAAACGTGCTTCTTCATGGAAGCTCGCAAGCTAGGGCATTACGCAAGGTCGCGTGAAGACGCTTCGGTACCTCAACACGGACGGAACAGGTCCACACTCCGGCGGGGACGTCCTTCGCTGGGCGCTGGTCGACAAGCTCGCCGGCCGTCGACGAAGCTCTCCTGCGCGCGCATCGGTCCCCCGCGTTGCTCCGGATGTGTCTGCGCTCTCCCACCCTCCATCGTCCGGGGAGGGCGCCCGTCTCACTTGGCTCGGGCATGCGAGCTGGCTTGTCCAGGTTGCGGGGACGTCGCTGCTGATTGACCCTGTCCTCGGCGAGCGAATCTCGGGGGTTGTCCGCCGCAATGTGGCAGCCGGTCTTCAGGTAGCACAACTGCCGCGAATCGATGCCTGCCTGGTCACGCACAATCACTACGACCACCTGGACCTTCCGACTCTCAAGCAAGTCGGCGCGCCAGTCTGGGCAGGGCAGGGGACGGCGCCTCTGCTGCGAAAGGCCGGTCTAGACCCCCACGAAATGGCGTGGTGGGAGTCTGAGCGCGTCGGCTCGGCGACGTTACACTTCGTGCCAAGTCAGCACTGGAGTCGCCGCGGCCTCTTTGACGTCAACGACATGCTTTGGGGCGGCTTCGTTGTCGAGGGCGACGGAACGCGCGTTTATCATGCGGGCGACACCGCCTACTTTTCCGGATTCAGCGAAATTGGCCGTCGATTCCCCGACCTCGCTGGAGCGATGCTACCGATTGGCGCATATGACCCGCCCTGGTTCATGGAGTCGCAGCACATGAATCCAGAGCAAGCAGTTCAGGCCTTCCTCGACCTCCGCGCCCGAGACTTTTTGGCCATGCACTGGGGAACCTTCAAGCTGACCGATGAGCCTCTGGATGAGCCTCCACGTCGGCTTGCTACTGAGTGGGCGCGGTTGTCACTGCAAGAGAGCCGCCTTTGCATCCTTCCAGTCGGAGGGACGTGGTCGTCAGTGTCCTCGGTCGCGAAGGTTACGGGGGCGGAATGAAAGCGGTGGGGAAACAAGCCCGGGCTGTCTGTCGCCCGTGAGCTTGGGACTCCCAGGCTTTTGGGGGACGCCGACGTCCACCGTCGATTGGTGCGAGGTGAATTACGCAGTTACCCCGTTCGTCTGCGAGTTCTTCAACACCGTTTCGAGCTTGGCGATGGTCGCGGCGGGCGCGCTGGGAATGCTGCTTCATCGCAATGTGCTCGATCGCTGGACACGCAGCGCGTTTGCTCTGCTATGCCTTGTCGGCCTGGGCAGCATCGCGTTTCACGGGACCTTGAAGTTCGAGTTTCAAATGCTCGATGAGCTTCCGATGCTTTACCTGGTGACGCTGATGGCCTACCTGTTGGCGGAGCCAGGACCGGGCCGACGGTTTGGTTTGTGGCTCCCCGTCGTCCTCGTCGGCTACGCGCTGCTGGCCACGTTGTCGGCCGTCGTCATGCGCGGTCAGCTTCAGTTCTTCGCGTTTCAGGGCAGCTTTGGTCTTCTCGAGCTGATGTGCCTGGGGCGCGTCTACCGGCTGAGCCGGGACCCAGCGAACGCGCCTGTTCGACGCCTCTTCCGGCTGGGGATCGCCTGCTACGGTGGTGCAATTCTGCTTTGGTTTATGGACCTGCGGCTGTGCGACCTTCTCAACGTCCGGCTGGCAGCTTTCGGCCTCCCAAATCCGCAGCTGCACGCTTGGTGGCACGTGCTCGTGTCGTGTGGCTTCTACCTGCTCCTGCTGGTGGTGGGGTACGACCGGATCCGGCAGACCCATCGGCAGCCACTCGCAGGCCGGCTGGGTGGCATCGTTCCTCGCCTGATGGTGACGGAGTGACGGTTTTGGTGACCCAACCAGGCCCGACCGCCGCGGTGCTCAACGTCTGATAATGTGCGTTATGTCAACTACGCCAAGACGGGAGGGTTACGGGCCCGCCTCCGCGCGGGCTGGTGCGTCCGTCGTGGTCACTCGGTGTCCCAGGGCGTAGCTTCCCGCCCAGGAGCGGCCGCGATGACGTTCATCCACACAGCCATCAGCCTACTCGGCATCGGCACGGGCCTGGTGGTCCTCTTCGCTGGGCTCCTCGCCGGGCGGTCGCTCCCCCACTGGACCGACTGGTTCCTCGCCACAACCGTTCTGACCAGCGTCACTGGCTTCTTTCTGCCGGCGACTCACTTCATGCCGTCGCACGCGGTCGGCATTCTGTCGCTGCTGGTGCTCGCGGTCTGTCTCTTCGCGCTGTATTCCAAGCGACTGAGCGGTCCCTGGCGACGGACCTACGTCTTTACGGCAGTAACTGCGCTGTACATGAACGTCTTCGTGTTGGTCGCGCAGCTCTTCGCCAAGGTCCCTGCCTTAAAGGAAGTCGCTCCCACGCAGTCCGAGCTGCCTTTCAAAGCTGCCCAGGGCGTGGTGCTGGTGACGTTCATTGTCCTCGGAGCGTTGGCAGCAACTCGCTTCGGGGCAGCAGCGCCGAAGGCCGGAACCCGCTCCGCCTAGAGGACCGCCGTCCAAATATCCCGTGCGACTTCAGCCTCGGTGAGCTCTGCGTACTCCGCATCCAGCGCGGCATATTCTGCGTGATGCGCCTCATGAAAGCGCTGGAACGACGTGGATGAAGCCCAGCGGTCGACGGTCAAATAGCACCTTGGCCGCGTAGCGCTCCGGAAGAGCTCAGTTCCGCGAAATTCCGCGCTCGAAGCGAATAGCTTTGCCCAGGTACCGTCTCGGCCATACGCCTGCTCGAAGGCCAACTCCTGTCCCGGACGAACGCTGAACTCCCAGAGAATGACATGTTCAGCGTTCGGTGCACTCACCGGGGCGATGGCTCCGAGGACTACTTTGGTTGTTCCGGCGTCGAAGCGAGAAATTTCCTCAGGGGCTCCCAATAGTGCAGATTCCAGCCGCTCGAAAGGTGGTCGAAATCACCTTCTGGAAAGCCCTTGTGCTCAAGGAGCACGATGGTTTCGGAACCCTCAGCTTTCAGGTCAAACCGGGCGATGGAGTAAACGCCTGGGTTCCAATGCGTCGGTCGCCACGCTTGAACGATTCGCTCGTTTGCGACCAGTTCGACGTTCCGTCCTCCAATCATGCCAGCGAACATTGAAAAGGCACCCCCAACGCGGGGGTCAATGTCAGCCGCCAAACCGCTGAACGCAGCAAACTGTGTCGAGCTCAAAAGAATTGCGTAGATTCGTTCTGGCTTGGCGCTCAGCCTGACCTCCTGGTGCAAGGAGGTGCGAGCGTCGGTTGTCGGTTTGCTGGGCGTCTGCGGGGCTTGCTTTTGCTGGGCCCACACTCTTGAAACGGTCGCCACGCTGCTCAGCGCAACGACACATGAGATGACCTGTCGGCGTGTGGGACTCCTGGTCAGCCGGCTTGGGCTCTCGCTGCTCGTCCTCATTCCCGCCTCCAGAAAGACTCGGCTCGTCGCGCCCAGGGCCCCACTTGCCGGCTCATGAGACGCGCGCTTGTGTCATTTAACCAGACGGTTTAATGTTCTATGGGACGTGATGTCAAGGGCAACTTCCGAACTGGTGGACAAGCGACTGGACGTGGTCTTCCACGCTCTGGCGCATCGAACTCGTCGCTTGCTGCTGAGGCGCCTGGCACAGGGACCGGCCATGGTCACGGAGCTCGCGGAGCCGTTGCCCATGTCGCTGCCCGCCGTCTCCAAGCACCTCCGTGTTCTGGAGCGAGCTCGCCTCGTCACCCGTCAAATCGATGGCCGCATTCATCGCTGCTCTCTGGATGCGGAACCGCTGATCGAAGTCGAGAGGTGGTTGGGAGAGCGGCGTGCGCTCTGGCAGCACGCCCTGGACTCCCTCGCAACCCACGTCGAAGGCGGCCCGGACGAATAGCGGAGGTGTGACATCCGACGAAGAAACTCTGGACGGTCCGCGACACCCACCTTGCGTCTCGTGGTCCGTCGTCGGATTGACGCTCCAGCTGAACGCCTCTTCCGCGCGTGGACGGAGCCCGAACAGCTGGTCAAGTGGTGGGGCCCTCGGCTGGCACGCTGTTCGCAAGCTGAAGTGGACCTGAGAGTCGGCGGCAAATACCGCATCGCTAATGCCTTTCCTGACGGAAGAGTCGTCTGGATTTCCGGCGAGTTCGAGCGAATTTCGCCGCCCCGGGAACTTGTCTTCACCTGGCGCCTCGATGGTTCAAAGAATGCTGAGCGCGTGACCGTCCGGTTCGGCCAAAGCGGGGGCAGCACCGAGGTCCTCGTCATTCATGAGCGCATTGGAAGCCCGCAAGATCGCCACGGTCATGAGCAAGGTTGGGAGGGCTGTCTCGACGGGCTGGCCCGTTACGTCGCTGCCGTCTAGGCGTTGGTCCTGCTTTCGGGAGCCGTCGTTCAGCGGTTCTCGAGCCGAATGACGAGCCGGAGGCCCGACCAGGTCTCATCAATGGCGCACACCTTGTTGTCGACGAGCCCTGTGGGCAGAGCAACCTCACGAATGGCGTTGTCCGTCATGTCCGTCTCCACGCCAGACGCCTGCTTCGGCCAGGCGACCCAAACGCCGGTAGACGGAGCCATGCGCTGGCGGACCGAATTGAGCCCCCCCTCGAAGTCGGCGCGTCGCGACACGAACCAGACGATGATGTCGGGCGACCCTCTTGCCGGTATCTTCCGCTGAAGCTTCACTCCGGCCGGAAGCTCGCCCAGAGTTTGCGCAAAGTTCGCGGGAGGGCCCAGCAGAGCGACCACCTGGCCCTCCTTGATGCCCAGTTTCTTTGGCAGCGAGGTTCCCGAGTAACCAGCCATGAGAGGAGGCTCCGCCCGTCGGTGGTGCACCCTCCCCTGCCAGGCTTTAGCCGCCAGGGCGGCCCTGCGGCGCTTCATGCTTCACGCGTATTTGAAGAGGGCCATGAAGCCGAAATCCATGTGGAGCTGCTGGTGACAATGAAAGAGCGTCGCCCCGGGGTTGTCGGCGACAAAATCGACCTCGAGTTCCTGAAACCCACCCAGCATGACGACATCCTTGAGGACGCCGGCGGTCGGTTTCCCGGCAAAACGGGTTAGCTCGAAACTGTGGCGGTGCAAATGCAGTGGGTGAATGTCGTCGCTGGCGTTGCGGAATTTCAGACGATAACGCCCGCCCTGGTGCACCGTGAACGTCGGAGTCATCCGCTCCATCGAAAAGGACTGACCGTTGATGGTCCATTGGTTGAACCCATGAAGCGCCGCATTTCGCTTCTCGATGGTCATTTCGAAAGTTTCGTCCGGGACGGAGGGCGCCTGGCCAGAGACTCCAAAATGCGCGTAGTCCCAACGAAATGGTGCGGGCTTTGCCCACCGAGGCTTGGCTGTCTGGTTTGCATACTCGAGGATGATGCCCATCCCGTGCCGACGGTCGTCGTCCGCGACGTCGCCCATCACCCAGACTCCAGGGCTTCTCATCTCGACAATCGCAGAAACACGCTCTGCGGTGCCCAGCCAGAGGACTGGCACTTCAGCGGGGTGAGGCACAGGGTTCCCGTCGAGCGCCACAACTCGAAAGGTGTGGGCCGGGAGAGCCAGGCTTCGAATCTCCGTCGCACTCGCGTTGAGGACGTGAAACAGCACGCGCTCTCCGTGCTTGACCCGAATTGGCTCGCCGTGTCCGAGCATTTGACCGTTGATGCTGAAGAGCTCGTAGCCGACCTCGAACCCCTTCACCGTACTCTTCGACGCTTCATCCGCAGCCTTTCCCAATTGCTCCAGGCTCTTGCTGGGCAGGCCAACGAGCATGTCCATGGCCATGTCGCCGCCGCGGCTGAGGGTCGGCGAAAACTCCTTCAGGACGAGAAAGACTTCGCGGTCGTATGCGCCCGGGTCGTGCTTCGGCTCGATGAAGACCGGGCCGGCTTGGCCGGTGTAGGTGCCGCGGTTGAGGTCGCCTCCGGAGCCGACATGGGTATGGTAGAAACGAAAACCCGCCGGCCGGGGCACGAAGGCGATTTGTTGCATTCCATGGGCCGGAATGAAGGGTGACCCCTCTTCGGCTGCCCCATCGACGTCGGTGGGCAGCCATTGGCCATGCCAGTGAACGAGTTCGGGCGTGTCGGTGTCGTTGTAGATGTCGACGACGACGGCTGCTCCCTCTTTCAAGCGCACCAGCGGCCCTGGGAACTGCCCGTTGTACAGCGTCGTCGAGACGATGTGCTCCGGCGAGAGCTCGATGAGCCCGGTACCGATGTGAAGAGTGAAGTCGGCCTTGCGGGACTGGTCTGCCACCGGCCGGGCGATGCTCGGAACGAGACCGGCGAGTCCCGCGAGTTTGAGAAAGGAGCGCCGCGAAACACTCATGACGTGAATGCGTAGGCCCAGACGATGAGCACTGCCTGGAGTGGAAGCCGGCCCCACAAGAGCCAGGCTGGCGGTGGCCGGCGGCCAAAGCCGATGCGGTTAACAGCCATGTTCACGTTGGCCGGGAACACGGCGATGAAGAGGGCGATGAGGCCCCAGGCTGCGAGGGCCCGAGTCTGGGGAACCAGCAGACCGAGGCCTCCGAGAATCTCGAAGACTCCGCTCACCAGCACCAGGGTGCGGGGAACTGGAAGCCAGCGCGGGACGATTCGCGTATAGGCCGCGGGGGCTACAAAGTGCATGACGCCTGCCGCGACCATGAGGATTGCCAACAGCAGGCGCCAGGTGCTCATCGGCGTCGCACCTTAGTCCGGCCCGGGGTCGGAAATGGAGCCCTTGACTCGCGCGAGCCTCCTGAGCATGGCATGGACTGAATGACTCTTCTTCGCGCCGCCGGTTTCTCGCTCTCCTTCGGGAGTCGGGTCCTTTTCGACGACCTCACCATGGTGGTTGAGGAAGGTGAGCGTGTCGGCTTGGTGGGTGTCAACGGTTCAGGAAAGTCGACGCTGCTCAAGCTGCTCTCGGGCGAGATGGTCCCGGACGCTGGCGAACGGCAGCTTCGCCGGGGGACCCGCATTGCCTATCTGCCGCAGGAGCCCGTGTTCCCTGCCGCCGCCACCGTCGCAGGCGAGCTTTCAGTCGCACAGGCGCCGCTCCGCGTGGCTCTAGCGGAGCATCGAGCCTTGGGAGACCGACTTGCCAATCTCTCCGGCCCCTCATTGGACCGAGCCGTCGCCGAGCTCACCACGCTGTCCGAGCGAATCGAGCATTTGGGTGGCTGGGACACCGAGCATTTGGCCCGGACGCTGCTCGATCGGTTGGGTGTGAAGGAGTGGGACCGGCCCATCAGCGAGCTCTCGGGCGGCCTCCAGAAGCGCGTCGCGATTGCCCGGGCACTGCTCGCACGACCCGACCTGCTGCTCCTCGACGAGCCGACCAACCACCTCGACGCTGACACCGTGGAATGGTTAGAGGAGGCGCTCGACGACCTTGAAAGCGCGTTGGTCCTCGTTACCCACGACCGCTACTTCCTCGACGACCTCGTCGACCGCATCATCGAGATACAGCCGGGCTCTGGCGTTGTCTCCTACCCGGGCAACTACGAGGCCTACCTGGAACAGAAACTCGTTGGACAAGCGCAGGGGGAGGCCGCGGGGCACAAACGGGACCGATGGATTGCGCAGGAGGTCGCATGGCTTCGCCGCGGTCCCGAGGCCCGTCGGACCAAGAGCAAGGCCCGCATCGAGCGCGCCCGAAAGCTCATGGCCGAGCGCGGCTTTGTGCGTCCGCGTGTCCCCGAACTCCAGTCAGTAGCCACGCCGCGGCTCGGCCATACAGTGCTCGAAGCCCGTCAGGCGGCTTTTTGCTACGGCTCCCGAGAAGTGCTGCGAAACGTCGACGTCATCGTCCAGGGTGGCGAACGCATCGGAATTGTCGGTCCCAATGGCGCCGGCAAGACGACGCTCGTGCGGCTGCTCCTCGGCGAGCTGACACCGTCGAGGGGCAGCGTCGTTAGGGGGAAGAACACCCGCTTCGCCCATTATGACCAGGCCCGGGCCAAGCTGGACCCGGAGCAGACTGTCTACGAGGCAGCCTGGGGTGAGGACTTTGTCAACCTGGGAGGCCGCCAGGTCGCGCTTCGCGACTACCTGGACGACCTACTCCTCCCGGTCCCGATGCAGCGTATGCAGGTCAAAGCGCTCTCGGGGGGCGAGCGGAACCGGTTGTTGCTGGCCCGAATTTTCCTAATGGGGGCCAACCTCCTCGTTCTCGACGAGCCTACCAACGACCTAGACTTGGTGACGCTCAACGTTCTCGAGCGTCTACTGTTGGGTTTCGGCGGGTCAGTCTTACTGGTGACCCATGACCGCTATTTCCTCGACAAAGTGGCCACCCGCATTCTGGCCGTCGAGGGCGACGGCTCGGTGGTTGCCTACCCAGGAAATTTCAGCCTCTACCGAAGGCTGAAGGCACAAGGGGCCCTCTCGGCACGTACCGGGTCGCCTGCCAAGCCATTGAATTTTGAATCGACAGCTCCAACCGCCGGCACCAAGCCAAGCAAACTGAGTTACCGCGACCAACGCGAGTTGGAGGGAATGGAAGCCGCCATCCAGGCTGCGGAAAAAAACAGAGAGGCTTCGGAAGCCGCTCTGGTCGATCCGGGTGTTTACTCGGATGCGGCCGCTTCAACACGAGCGCGTGACGAGCTGGCTCTGGCCGTCGCTGAAGTGGATCGCCTCTATGCGCGATGGGAGGAACTCCTGTCGCGCGTCGACTCGAGGTGAATCTCGGGCAATCGCACCGCTGGGCTGCTATCCACGCGCCGGACGCGCAGCCGACATCGTTGGTGCCCAGTCGAGAGGAGCGCGAAGCATCGACGCGACATTTGCGGCGCACCGACGTGCCCTTGGCATTCAAGGGACCGCCCTGGCGGTTCTCTACGTCTTTCTCTGGTCCTCGGCGTTCGTTCCCAGCCGCCTTTTGGCGATGCTGGGACAGCCGCTCTGGGTGCTCGCTGTACGTTTTGTCGCTGCCGGCATCCTCCAATTGTGCCTCGCGCTGTCACTGGGGCGGCCGTGGCCACGTTCCTTGGGCTCTTGGGCATCGCTCGCGGCCTTTGGCTTGCTCGCGAACGCCGGTTACTTGGGCCTGACGTACGAGGCGCTCCGTCACCTGTCGGCCGGAATGGGCGCCATCATCGCTAGCACCAATCCGCTCGTCCTCGCATTGGTAGCGCCGGCGTTGCTCGGCGAGGCGCTCACGCCGCGGAAGCTCGTTGGACTGCTCCTTGGCTTCGCTGGGGTGTTGATGTCAATGGCGTCTCGCGCCGGCTCCCCGTCAGCGCGTCCGGTCGATGTTGCCGTTGCCTTCGTTGGGGTACTGGCTTTGGTCGCCTCCACCGTCGTCTTCAAACGCCTCAAGATTCGCGAGGACTTGGTCGCCGCCAACGCGATTCAACTCTGCACCTCAGCCCTTGCCCTGCTTCCGCTGGCGTGGCTGGTCGAGGGGCAGCCTCACCTGAGCCTGACAGCGCCGCTCTGGGGAAGTCTCGCCTATTTGGTCCTGGTGATGAGCGTCGGCGCCTCTTTCGTCTGGTTCTGGCTCCTGCGCAACGGAGAGGCGAGCCGAGTGAGTGCGTTCTACTTTATGACGCCTATTTTCGGGCTTGGCCTCGGGGCGCTGCTGCTGCGCGAGCGAGTGACTTGGGCCGACGGTTTGGGTCTCGCAGCGGTTGCCCTTGGCATCATCTTGGTGCAGGGCGGGCGCGGCGAGAAACCGCTCGCCCGACAGCAGGTGCCTCCTCGGCAGCCTGTTCGCTAAAGCGACTAAGGAAGTGAAGACGGCGGCTGTCTCAAGGTCCGTCGGTGATGGTTCGGGTGCCGCTCGGCAGGGTGCCCAGCGCCTGGCTGAGGGCGACGCCGGTGCGTTGGTGGGCACGAGCCGCCTCGAGGAGGGCAGCCAACCTGCGGGCAGCCTCGGCGACGGACAGACCGCCGGCGCGGATATTCGAGATGCAATTGCGCTCAGCGTCGCGACAGCCGACCCGCGGTGCCCAAGTGACGTAGGCTCCGAGCGAGTCAGCTGCGCTGAGGCCCGGCCGCTCGCCGATGAGGATGGCGACGGCGCGGGCCGCAAGCACCGATGCAACTTCGTCGCCGATGGCCACTCTGCCCTGACGCACCAGCACCACTGGACTCAACCGCCAGCGGGTCGCCGGAAGGAGGTCCTTCAGCGCACCCAACAGCGCAGCGGAATGGCTTCTGCTCGCCGCTGCCGAGAGCCCATCAGCCACCACCAGCGTAAGGTCAAAGGGCCTTCCGGGAAGAGCCGCCAGCGTTTCATGGCTCGCCGGCGAAAGGCGTCGACCCAAATCCGGCCGACACAAGTACGTTTTCCGGTTCGGCGCTGCCGATTCGCAGGTCACGGACTCGAGCCCGAGTACACGGAGCTCGGCGGTGATTGCCTCCGGCTCAAATTCCGCGTGGACAGCGTCACGTGCCAGAGCGAGGGCTTCCTGGAGTTCGAGGTGTCGAGCGGTTGGGAGCGAACTTCCTGTTCGCCCGAGGCCAACCCGCGCCGGCGTATAGCGTCGCAACGCTGTCCAGCTGTCTCTAAGCAGCGTCACATGCCACCGAGCAAAAGTCGAAATGCCGACGGCAGCTCGAGCTGCTGAAGCCGACCGGCCGTGTCGACCAGGCCCATCCGCTCGAGCCAGGCTTCAAATTCAGGAGCGGGCCGCTTGCCAAGCACCTGACGGACGTACAGCGCGTCGTGAAATGACGTGCTCTGGTAATTGAGCATCACGTCGTCTGAGCCGGGGACGCCCATGATGTAGTTGCAGCCCGCGACGCCTAGCAGAGTCAAAAGGGTGTCCACATCGTCTTGGTCCGCGTCTGCATGGACCGTGTAACAGACATCACAGCCCATCGGCACTCCGAGCAGTTTTCCGCAGAAATGGTCCTCGAGTCCGGCGCGGGTAATTTGTTTACCGTCGGCCAAATATTCCGGACCGATGAAGCCGACCACGCTATTCACCAGAAGGGGGGTAAAGGCCCGTGCCACACCATAGGCCCTGGCCTCGAGCGTCTGTTGGTCAACGCCAGCGTGGCCGTCAGCAGACAGTGCACTCCCCTGCCCCGTTTCGAAATACAGAACGTGGTCCCCCACTGTTCCGCGGCGCAAGGAAAGTGCTGCCTGCCGGGCCTCCTTCAGCATGCCCAGGGTAACGCCAAAACTGCGGTTGGTGGCCTCGGTGCCGCCGATGGACTGAAACACAAGGTCGACCAGGGCCCCTCGCTCCATCGCCGCGAGGGCGGTGGTTACGTGGCCGAGAACACAAGACTGCGTGGGAATGTCTAGATGGGTGCGAACTCTATCGACCAGCGAGGTGAGCTCGACAAAGCGCTCGACGCTGTCCGTGACGGGATTGATGCCGATGACAGCGTCTCCGGCTCCGAGGAAAAGACCGTCCAGGATCGCGGCGGCCACTCCTTGTAAGTCATCGGTGGGGTGGTTCGGCTGGAGCCGGGTGGACATTCGCCCGTGCAGACCGAGGGTATTTCGGAAGCGAGTCACCACCTCGCACTTCGCTGCCACCAGAATGAGGTCCTGCAGTCGCATCAGCTTGGACACCGCTGCCGCCATTTCTGGCGTGATGCCAGCCGCTAGCGCCGTGAGCGTCCGAGTCTCGACTGCGTCGGAGAGCAACCAGTCTCGAAATTCACCAACCGTTTGATGGGCCACCGGCGAGAAGGCCGCTCTGTCATGAGAGTCGAGAATGAGCCGGGTGACGTCATCGGATTCGTAAG
The DNA here is from genome assembly GCA_052147975.1 of Myxococcaceae bacterium. GTDB lineage: Bacteria > Myxococcota > Myxococcia > Myxococcales > Myxococcaceae > JADGRA01. The sequence continues at coordinate 25,352 of JBKQJL010000014.1, read as the reverse complement.
GAACGACAGGCTCGACGAGAAAGGTCCGCAGCGGAACCTCGGCAAGAGCGCGCTGAGCGGCGACACGCTCCCCAGCGTCTCTCGCGCTGATTCCGGTCAGTGCATCGCCCGACCGAAACGGACTGGCGCGCGCAAGCAGGGTCTTCAAGTCCTCGAAGACGTAGCGTGTCGTCCCGACAGTCTGGTGATGGGCCATGGACGCCTGGCCTGAAGCCTAACCCACGGTCCCTGTTCAACCCCACCGGAATTCCAAGGACGGCGCCGCTGTGCGTCAGGCGAGCGTAGGGCAAAGAGGGCTATGGAGAGATGGGTACCGGCTCCGGCGCTGCCCGTGGCTCTGCTGGCTGGCCCCAAGGAGGCGAGGGCAGATGGCTAGCATTGAGAAATACGTTATCCGGACTGTGATTGGCCTGGACGCTGCCGCGCCCTGCCGCGAAGCCGCGATGTTGATGGCCAAGCACCGCATTGGTGCTGTGGCGGTGCAACAGGACAACCGTGTGGTGGGCTTGGTCACCGAACGAGACCTCGCAACGCGCGTCATCGCCCGAGGGTTGGGGAATGACACCCCCATCGCCGAGGCAATGAGGCGAGACCTGCCCGCCATTCCGTATTCAGTCACCGAGGTTGAGTGTGCGACTCGCATGAAGGAGCACGAGACGCGCCACTTGCTGGTGGAAGAGGACGGTCAGCCGGTCGGCATCATCTCGATGCGAGACGTCATCCAGATGATGCTCGAGGATAAGCAATTCCTCATCGAGCAGATGCAAGGCTACATCCAGGGCTACTAGGTGGCCTGCGGATGCCCGTCGTCGACCTGAGTCACCCCATCCGCGACGGCATGGCCGCCTATCCGGGAGTCCCGGCCCCGCGCTTTGGCGCAATCCGGACACACAGCGACGTTGGGACCTATGCTTCGGGCACCACCTTTCAACTGGGAACCTACGCTCTAGGCGGCAACACCGGCACTTACGTGGATGCGCCGTTCCATCGCTTCCCGGCAGGGGCCGACTTGGCGTCGCTACCTTTGGAGTGCTTGGTGAACCTCCCGGGAGTTGTCATTGACGCGTCCCCGGAGGGGGCAACCGCGACGGACAGCCTCGGCGCGCGCTCCTTTGCCGGCCACGCCGTGCTCTTCCGCACCGGATGGTCCCGGCACTGGGAAACGGAAGGCTATTTCCGGTCGGGTCCGTTCCTCACTCGGGCGACCTGTGAGGCGTTGGTGCGGGCTCACGTTGCTTTGGTCGGCATTGACTGCGCCAACATCGACGACACTCGGGACTTGGAAAGGCCAGCCCACACCGTCCTACTGGGCGCAGGCATCCCCATCGTGGAACACCTGCGCGGGCTCGAGTTGCTCCCATCATCGGGCTTTCGCTTCACGGCGGCCCCGCCTGCGCTGGTCGGCGGGACGTCCTTTCCGGTGCGAGCCTTCGCAGTACTGGCTGCCGAAGGCTAAAAGACGCGGCGCTTCAGTCGTTCCAGAGTGAACTTCGCTGTGTCGGCAACGGCCATCACCGCCATGACCCCCGCCTGTACTGGGTCTGTGACCACCAAGTCGGCAGCATCGGGAACGCTGCCCGCCATGTTTAGGCTGATGACCAGGAGCCCTCGCGCTCGCACTTCGCGGACTGCCATTTCAATCTCGCCGCCCATCAACGAGCCCGCCAGCACCAACGCAGTCGCCCTAGGAAGTCTGGCCACGGCGCGTACCGCCTCGGCCAGCGCTTTCTCGCCGACGAGTGGGATGGTGTCGACGGAGATGTGCTCGCCTCGGATGTTGTGACGGTCGGACTCGGAGATGGCGCCAATGGCCACCTGCCCCACTTGGGCGCCGCCGCCCATGATGATGAGCCGTTTGCCGTAGATGGTCCCGAGCGTCGGCACGATGGCGACCGCGCGCACGACGGGGAGTGCCTCGAGGTCGGCCTTTAAGCTGGAAACGCTTTCGAGCGCCAAGGCCACCTCAAAGGAAACCCGAGCGCCGCTCGACGACTGCTCGACGATTTCGACCGAGGTAATGTCTCCTTGGTGCCGCGCCACGACACCGGTGAGTTGGTGCAGGACGCCCGGTCCGGGAAGCGTCTCGATGAGGAGCCCAACGGTCTGCGCGTCAGCCATGCTTCACTCTGCTCCCGCTCTCGGTGCGGAGACAACGGCTTGGCGGTGAGGGGTGGGGGCGTCTGCAGCAGCCCTCAGCCCGGTCGGGCCTCTAATCCCGCTTGACGCGGGGCCTATTTGTGCAAGACCTCGCTTTTTCCAACCTCTTGACAGGCCGGTCACCCTTTCCATGCGCCTTTTGATTCCCGCTGCAGGCCTTCTCATCCTTGCTGGTATTGCCCATGCCGACGAAGGCATGTGGACCTTCGACAACTTCCCAAGCGCCACGGTCAAGGAGCGCTACGGTTTTGGTCCTGACAAGGCGTGGCTCGACCACGTTCAAAAGTCCGCGGTCCGGCTGGCAGGTGGCTGCTCGGCAAGCTTCGTCTCGGCCAATGGTCTGGTGATGACCAACCATCATTGCGCCCACCGCTGCATCGAGGAGCTCTCCACCGCGAAAAAGAACTTCATCTCGAGCGGCTTCTACGCCCGTACTCCTTCCGAGGAGCAGAAATGCCCAACGATGGAGGTGAACCAACTGCTTGAGATTACCGATGTGACCGAGCGCATCCAGAAAGCGACTGCCGGGAAGAGCGGTGGAGACTTCGCCAAAGCGGAGCGACAAGCGATGAGCGAAGTCGAGAAGTCCTGCGCCAGCAGCAGCAAATTGCGGTGCGACGTCGTCACCCTGTATGCGGGAGGCAAGTATGACCTCTACCGCTATCGACGCTTTCAGGACGTTCGTTTGGTCTTCGCTCCCGAGTTCGACGTCGCCTTCTTCGGAGGCGATCCGGACAATTTCGAATTCCCTCGCTACGACTTGGACGTCTCCTTCGTGCGTGTCTACGACGACGGAAAGCCGGTGAAGCTCGACAACTGGCTACGCTGGAGTGCAGCCGGCGCCAAAGAGGGCGAGCTGGTCTTCGTTGCGGGCAATCCAGGAAGAACGGATCGGCTGTTCACTGTTGCGCAGCTCGAGTTCATCCGGGATGTGTCGCAGCCGATGGGGCAAATTTACTATTCCGAGGAGCGGGGAATCCTCGAGGAGTTTGCAACCAAGGGTCCCGAGCAGAAGCGCGTTAGCCAGGCGGAGATTTTCGGTGTGGAAAACAGTCTCAAGGCGTGGAAGGGGCGCCAAGCAACCTTGGTGGACCCGAGCTTCATGGCGGCCAAGCGCGCCGCGGAAGCGACCTTCCGGACCAAGCTCGAAGCAGACCCGAAGCTCCGCGAGACAGCCGGCGCCTTCGACGCCATTGCCAAAGCCGAAGCGACCTACCGGGGCTTCTACGTCCGCGCCATGATGCTCGAAGGGACACCGGCCGCCACTCGGGTGGTTGGTACGCCCTGGGGCTTTCGGGGCGAACTGTTCGCCAACGCCAGAATACTGGTTCGCTTGGCAGCCGAAGCCACCAAGCCCAACGGAGAACGCCTGCGGGAATTCACCGACGCGCGTCTCCCGGCCGTCGACGCCCGGCTGGCCAGTACCGCGCCGATTCACCCGGATCTGGAGATTGAGCTCTTGACGTTCTCCCTCACCAAGCTGCGGGAGGTGCTCGGTCCCGACGATGCGCTGGTCAAGAAGGTGCTTGGACTCAAATCGCCGCGTCAGCTCGCGACCGAGGCCGTGAAAGGAACGAAGCTCGGCGAGGCGAAGGTTCGCCTCGCCCTCAAGGCAGGGGGAGCCGCCGCCCTCGCCGCGAGCAAGGACCCGATGATTGAGCTCGCTCGGTTGGTGGATCCCGACGCACGTGCGGTGCGGCTTCGCTTCGAGCAGGACGTGGATGCCATCGTGACCCAAGCGTCCGCGAAGCTCGCACGCGCTCGTTTCGCGTTCAGTGGGACCAGCACCTACCCCGATGCAACCTTTAGCCCACGCCTGTCGTTCGGAACCATCAAGGGATGGACCGAAGTCGACAGCATGGGCGGGACGCGCGCCGTCCCCGCCTTCACCTATTTCGCAGGGTCCTTCGAGCGGGCCACCGGCGTCTTCCCGTTTGAACTGCCGAAGTCATGGCTGGCGGCCCGGTCTCGGCTGGACATGAAGACGCCCCTGGACCAGGTGTCTGATAATGACATCATCGGCGGGAACTCGGGGTCGCCCATCCTCAACGAGAAGGCGGAGGTCGTCGGCCTCATCTTCGACGGCAACATCGCCTCACTCGGCGGAGACTACGTCTTCGACGATGCGACAAACCGGGCAGTCAGCGTCCATTCAAGTGGACTTCTGCAGGCGCTCGATCGCATTTACGGAGCGAAGCGCATCTTGGACGAGATTGCTCCCGGCGGAGCCCCAGCAGCGTCCGGTGCAGGAGCGCATTAAGAGCGCTCCTCCGTGGCTCCGTCCCCTTCGGGGGACGAAGCCTCTGGGCTTCAGGTCTTCGTTTGGTTGTGTCCTCGACGGCCCTGCGCAAATTCGACGGAGTAGCCGTCCGGGTCGGAGGCGGTCATTGAGCGTTCCCACGGCTCGTCATGCGGCGGCTGGTGGAAGGCGACCCCTTTGGATTTGAGCTCCTCGTAGAGAGCATCCAGTTGGTCGGAGCTGAATTCAACGTGGATGGCCCTTCTCCGGGCGGGCGTCATTTCAATTGCCCCGTCTTTTCCTCGCCTCGGCCATCGACAGCAGGCCAATCGTCCCGGTGCCAATTCGAATCATCGCGAAGGCTGGCAGCGCATTCCATTCGACCTTGAGGCCGAGCTTCCCGCTGTAGAAGGCGATGGACCGCTCGACGCTCTCCACACTGAGCGTCAGCCCCTCGAAGCGCAGCTTCTCGTCCATTTTGCGCAGAGCCTCCGGAAAGGGTCCTGACGTTCGAAGGCTACAGGGTGCAAACCGCCTTCCGGCCTGGGGCCGAGCCGTTTACGTCATTCCCACTCGATGGTCGCAGGAGGCTTGCTCGAGATGTCGTAGACCACCCGGTTGATGCCCCGCACCTCATTGGTGATGCGGGCGGACATTCGCCCGAGCAAGTCGTGCGGCAACCGAGCCCAATCCGCGGTCATGCCGTCGACGGAATTGACCGCGCGAATGACGCAGGTGGACTCGTACGTTCGCTCATCGCCTGCCACTCCCACACTCTGAATTGGCAGCAGGACTGCAAAGGCCTGCCAGACGCTGTCATAGAGGCCTGCGGCGCGCACCTCCTCCTGCACGATGAGGTCCGCTCGACGGACGAGGTCCAAGCGCTGCTCAGTGATGGCGCCCAGCACCCGCACCGCGAGCCCGGGTCCGGGGAAAGGGTGCCGGCGAACCATGGGCTCGGGGAGACCGAGCTCACGGCCCAGTTCGCGGACCTCATCCTTGAAGAGCTCTCGCAGCGGCTCGACCAGCTTTAGCTTCATGACCTCGGGGAGTCCGCCGACGTTGTGGTGGCTTTTGATGGTCGCCGATGGCCCTTTGGTGGAGACAGACTCGATGACGTCGGGATAGAGCGTCCCTTGGGCAAGGAAGTCTGCGTCCCGCAGCTCATGCGCTGCTTCCTCGAAGACAGCGATGAATTCCCGGCCGATGGTTTTTCGCTTCTTCTCTGGGTCGGTTACCCCCGCCAGCGCGTCGAGGAAACGCTTCCTGGCGTCGACGGTGCGCAGCGGGACGTGGAAATAGCCGCGAAAGAGCGTTTCGACTTGCTCGCGTTCCCCTGCCCGCAGAAGTCCATTGTCGACGAAAATGCAGGTCAGGCGATCCCCGATGGCCTGGTGGATGAGCAGAGCAGCCACCGAGCTGTCCACCCCGCCCGACAGACCACAGATGACCTTTCCCGTTGGGCCCACCTTCTGGCGGATTGCGTCGACGGCCTCCTCGGCGAATCCCTTCATGGTCCAGCTGCCGGAGAGCTTGCAGACCCCGAACAGGAAGGCGCGGAGAATCTCCTTGCCGCGCGGAGTGTGGACGACCTCCGGGTGAAATTGGATTCCGTACAGCGGGCGCTCGGAGTGCGCGGCGGCTGCAAAAGGCGCGTTCGAGGACCGCGCGATGGGGACAAAACCAGGAGGCAGTGCCTCCACCCGGTCCCCGTGGCTCATCCAGACATCGAGCGTCTCGCCTGACGTGAAGGGTGCTAGTGGACCGCGGGAAGCCAGGACTTCGACTTGGGCAGGGCCGTACTCACGATTCGCCGCGGCATCGACCTTGCCCCCGAGGAGCTTCGCCATGAGCTGCAGCCCGTAGCAGATGCCAAGTACCGGAATTCCAAGGTCGAAGACGCCCGGGTCGCAGGTGGGACTTCCGGTCGCTTCCACGGACATGGGGCCGCCGGACAGAAGAATCCCACGTGGCGCAAAGGCTCGGACCTGGGCGAGCGGTAAGTCGGGGCGATGAATCTCGCAGTAGACGCCAAGCTCTCGGACGCGGCGAGCGATGAGCTGCGTGTACTGGCTGCCGAAATCCAGGATGAGGACTTTCTCGTCGTGAAGGTGGCCGGAGGTCCGGGTGCCCGCCGCAGTGGGCTGAGCGGGGCTGCCATTCGTCACTGGAGGGGCGTTGGCCACCATTCCTCCACCCCCCCCGGGTGCTGTCGTCGGTTCTCGCCTTGCCATCGCCCTCTCTTAATACGACAGGTCTGACTTCGCGCCGTCCGACCTGTCCGGGCAAGGGTTTTCCGGCGTCCGGGAAGCCTCATGCGGCGGGGGCGGACACGGCGCCGAGCTGTCCAGCAAGCGCCTCAACCGCGGGCGTCAGAGTCGGCCGCCTTGACCACAGTGACGGTGCAATCGGCTTCTGCGACAACCTGCGATGAGACGCTGCCCAAGTACCGTCGGAGTGCCGAACTGCCCCGCGCGCCAATGACAATCTGATCGACTTTGTTGGTGGCGGCGAACTCGATGATGGCCCCTGCTGCATCCGGGCTTTCCAGCACGTGGTAGGTCACGCGCCCTGGCACAATCTCCAGCGGCCTGGCCCAGTGTTTGAGCTCCACCAGACGCGTCACGCGAAGGTTGCGACCCTCCGCGTCAACCGTGGCCGGGGCAGTGACTGGCAGGCGCGACGTCCGCAGGACAGTGACGCAGGCCAGCCGGGCTCCGGGTTCGGACTCGAAGACGCGTCGGGCGGCGACGCGCAGGGCCCGGTCGAGGCCGGGCGACGTCTGGCCGACGTCGATGGCCACCAAGACAATGGGGGCCTTGGCAAGACGGCCCACGACGGAGTTGCCGGGCTCTCCTTCCGTGGCGAGGGTTCTCATCCAGCGCCGCGCGACTGTGACGGCGCCATCTCTGACGAGCCTGCGCGAGCGCCCCGAAAGGGTCACCTGCTCCGAATGCTGAAGGTCAAAGGCCAGCTGCGCGGCTGTCTGGTAACGCTGGGCAGGGTCCACTTCCAGACACCGGAGGATGACCTCCTGCAACCGTGGTGGGCAGGCCGGATTACGGGCTCGGGGCGGAACCGGGTCGCGATAGAGCCGACGACGCAGGCCACGTATAGACATCGGGTTGCCGAAGGGGCGGGCACCGGTCACCAAGTGGTAGAGCATTACGCCGATCGCGAAAAGGTCACTTCGCGGATCGCTCCGGTTGCGTCGGATTTGCTCCGGAGACATGTACGGAGCGGTTCCCATGGGAACGCGGAACTGCTCAGCCAGCAAGTCTGGCAAATGGTCGTGGCGGGCCAGCCCATAGTCGATGAGAACCACTTCTCCGGTCTCGCGAAACATGATGTTGCTCGGCTTCACATCCAGGTGAATGACGTGCTGACCATGGAGGTCGTGGAGCGCCGCGGCTACACGTGCCCCGATGGATGCCACCTCTTCGGCAGGCAGCGGCGCCTGTTCCAGACGCGGGCGGAGCGATTGGCCTGGGATCAGCTCCATGACGAGGTAGGGCTGCCTCGAGAAATCTCCGGAGGCGACCAGTCGCGGCACGTGAATGCCGGCCAACGTCGGCAGGATCATCTGCTCGACTTCGAAGCCGACAATTGCAGTGGGGTCGTCTTCCTGCTGAAGCGACGGTACCTTCATCACCAGGGGCTGACCGCCATCGGCCGGAAGGACACGCCACAGAGCGGCCATGCTGCCCTGGTGCAAGCGCTCCTCCAGCCGGAAGGTGTCGATGGTAGTCCCCACCTGAAGGCCGGACTGCTCCATGCCGGGTCAGCCCCCTGCCTCGAGCCGGCGGCCAAGCACCTCTGGGAGGCCAGCCTCGCGCACCTTCCGCGCCGCCTCGGCTGAGTCGTAGGGGACGCGGTAGAAGGTCAAAACTGCCGTCTGGTCGTCGAACACCGCATAACTCGCCGCCGGAATGCCGTCTCTCGGCTGCCCAACCGAGCCGGCGATCGCCAGCCATCGCCGGCGGCTTCCGAGTGGAATGCCCGTCCCGGGCACCGGGTCAAAACGCGCGACCATGCCGCCCGGAGACAAATGGTAAAGAGCGGGCCGGTGCACGTGGCCGCAGAACGTCTGGCGGCAGAGTGTTGCGTCGAGGCTTCGTGCCACATCCAGGCTGCTGGCGAGGTACTCCCATCCGGCTGGGTCCCAGGCGTTGGCGTGGACGTAGAGGCAGCCCGCCTGCTCGACGCTCAGCGGTAAGCCAGCGAGAAACGAGAGCTGAGCTGAGGTGAGTTGGCCTCTCGTCCACTTCACGGCCTGGGTCGCTTCATCCGACATGGTGCTGTGTGGGCCAACCGCAACGGCTTGGTCGTGGTTCCCCTGCACCGCGACAGACCCTCGCTCGACCGAACGCATCACAAGTTCGACCACCGGGCCAGGGTCGGCCCCGTAACCGACCAGGTCTCCGAGGAAGGCGTGTCTTCCCGCCTGGCGCTCGTGCGCGTGCTCAAGGCAAGCCTGAAAGGCCTCGAGGTTGGCGTGTAGGTCAGCGAGCAGAGCTGTGCGCATCAGAGGCTAACGTCCTAGACTTCCGAGCGAGTTGACCACCAAGGCCGCTGTGCCCCGGCGGCGGGGACCCGCGTGGAAATGCGGCCACTTCGGTCATCGCCGCAGGAATTGCGCCTTGACCAGTGAGCCTGCGCTTGGGCTCGGGTGGAACGGCCTTTGCTCGCTCTTCCAATACACCTACCACAGGAGGCTCCCGTGAACGCCATCCCCGGCGGCGAACGTATGACCAAGCCCATCCGGAGCACAGGCGACCGGAGTGGCACATTGGACCCGGACACCGCGGTGTCGTGGATTATGAATGCGGAGGTCGTCTCGGTTCGTCCGGACCTGTCCCTCCGGTCCCTCGAGTCCCTCCTCATCTTGCAGGACCTCAGCCGCGTCCCGGTCATCGATGAAACCGGAGCGCTGATGGGCGTTGTCTCCAAGACGGATTTGGTGGCCCATCATCTCGACCAAGGCGATGCAGTTGATGAGCCACCGGTCCGGCGACCGGAGCGTCAGAGCCCTCGCGCCACAGGTCCGGCGAGCTACCACTCGCAGGTGGAACTGGCGGATACCGTTGCCGAGGTGATGTGTCAGACGGTACTCACCGTCAGTCCGGAGACGACCATCACTCGCGCAGCGGAGATGATGGCCGTCCATCGCGTGCATGGACTGCCGGTGGTGAGCGCGAACCGGGTGGTGGGTTGGCTGTCGTCCCTGGACGTCCTCTCGTGGGTCGCAGGACTGACGTCCTAGCGGCCACCGGACTGACCGAGAGTTTCAGAAGCTGTTGCGCGGGAGACGGCTCGCTCGCGGCGAACTGGACGGGGCACGCTGTTAGCGTGCGGGAAGCGGGAACGCCTCCGCTACCTTTCGAAAGCGGTCCTGGACCTCGATCGGCACGGCCTGCGCTGCCCAAGCGTAGAGTCCGCCGTCCTCACTCATGGCGTGGTCCCGCAGGCGACGGGTGAAGGCCTCGACCAGGTCCGCCCTCATCAGATGGAGGTCCAAGTCGACTCCGAAGTCGGTCAGGGCCCGGCGAAAGAAGCGATGGTCCTCCAAGAGCGAGGCAGCGGCAGCAGGGTGAGCTTTGGCGTACAACGGGAGTAGCTCCGACTCCTCCGCGTTGATGTGCGCCAGCAGAGCACCCTCGAAGGCGGTCCACATCTCTCGGAGTTTCGAGCGGTCATCCTTCTTCGCCTCAGCCACCAGGCTCTGAAAGAGCCCTATCAACCGGGTGTGGTGGCCTCGAAGTGGATGCGCTGACTGTTTTTCAACGTTTTTGGCGGCCATCCCAACCTCCTGCGGCACAACATGAGCAACCTCCGTGCCGGGGCTAGTTGGGGCGCGCCTCCGGTGCCTCCGGGGCGCAATCACTACAGAGCGCCGCATCCGGCTCGGCGAGCAGCCGCTGCGTGCCCAGCGCGCGTCCGCAGCGCTCGCAAATGCCATACGCCCGCTGGAGCAAGCGCAGCAAGGCGCGGTCGACGCCTCGAAGCTCCTGCACCGTCACCTCCTGCTCCCGCAAGTCACCGGCCGCCTCGGAGTTGGTGGCCCAGGCAGACCGGAGTCGAATTGCCGAGCCGGCAATGGACTCCAGAAGGCGCTCTCTGCGGGCGAGCAGCCGAATTCGAATGGAGCGCTCAAACCGGGTCATCGTGACAAATCCAGACCCTTTGCCTCAGCAAAGGCTGGACCAACCGCTGACCGACGGCCGCCGCGTTCGAGCCCGAAAGCTTTGCGCGGGCCATCGAGTTTTGCGGCCCCGACCCGAGGAGCCACTCGGCGTTACTCGAGACGGTAATTCGGTGCTTCCTCGGTAATAATGACATCGTGCACATGGCTCTCGCGTAGGCCCGATGGGGTGATGCGGACGAACTGGGCTTTGTGCCGAAGCTCCTCAATGGTGCGGCAGCCGACATACCCCATCCCGCTGCGGAGCCCGCCGAGCATCTGGTGGACGTTCATGGCGAGCGAACCTTTGTAGGGAACCCGTCCTTCGATGCCTTCCGGGACTAGCTTTCTCTCCTCGTCGACGTCGCTCTGGAAATACCGGTCCTTTGCACCCTGCTTCATCGCGCCGAGCGAACCCATTCCCCGGTAATGCTTGTAGGAGCGGCCCTGGTAGAGAATCACCTCACCCGGTGCTTCCTCGGTACCAGCGAAGAGCGACCCGATCATGACCGAGCTGGCTCCAGCCGCCAGCGCCTTCACCACATCGCCGGAGTATTTGATGCCGCCGTCGGAGATGACGGGAACGTCGAAGGCGTCGGCGGCTCGGGCGCAGTCATCCACTGCCGTTAGCTGGGGCACGCCAACGCCAGCAACCACCCGGGTGGTGCAGATGCTTCCCGGCCCGATTCCGACTTTCACCGCATCCACGCCCGCCTCAATCAGCGCTCGGGTGCCATCCGCGGTGGCGACATTGCCGGCGATGAGCTCGAACCCAGTGGCCGACTTCCGCGTGTCGCGAACCGCGTCCAAGACGCTGTGGGAATGGCCGTGGGCGGTGTCCACGACGATGACATCGCATCCGGCCCGCAGCAGGGCTTCCACTCGGGCCTCTCGGTCCGGTCCGACGCCCACGGCGGCGCCGCACAGGAGCCGGCCCTTGGTGTCCTTGGCAGCATTGGGGAAGGCCCGCGTCTTCTCGATGTCCTTGATGGTCATCAATCCCCGGAGCTCTCCCTGGTCGTCGATGAGCAGGAGCTTCTCAATCCGGTTCTGGTGCAGCAGCTCCATCGCGGCGCGTTTGCTGACACCTTCGGGCGCGGTGATGAGCTTTCGCGTCATCACGTCTTCGACCTTCCGGTCGAGGTTTTGCTCGAATCGCACGTCGCGGCTCGTCACAATGCCAAGCAATTTCCGGCCTTTGACGACCGGAATCCCGGAGATGCCGTGGCGACGCATGAGCTCGGTCGCCACGTGCAGAGGTACGCCAGGCTCGACCGTGACGGGGTCTGCCACCATGCCGCTCGAGAAGCGTTTGACGCGGGCCACCTGCGCGGCCTGGCGTTCAGGCGTCATGTTCTTGTGAATGACGCCCAGAGCCCCTTGCTGGGCCATGGCAATGGCGGTGTCGGCCTCGGTGACCGTGTCCATGGCGGCCGAGAGCAACGGCACATTGAGCCGGATGTTGCGGGTGAGCCGGGTGGAGAGCTCGACTTCTTTGGGGAGGACGGCACTCTCCGCCGGCAGGAGCAGCACGTCGTCAAACGTGAGCGCGAGGCGCAGCGGGTCAGTCAGCATGGCGCTCTATACGCGGCCGGGCTGCCAAAAGCGAGCCGAGGCGCCTGGAAACCCAGGCCGAGCCAAATGCAACAGCCCGTTATGACAGCGTTTTTCGCTTCGTGAGACCGTCGCCTGGCCGCCCCATGCCCCCCAGGGTGTTGCGCCGTTCGGCCGGCCCGACTCGGGCGTCGACCTCCGGCGGGGGCTTGCGTTTGCCATCGCGCCAACGCCGCCACAGGAGCCACATGGAGACACTCGCGACGATGAGGATGGCGGTCGCAATCTGGAAGCGTTTGATGAGCTCAATGCCGCGCTGCAGCTGGCGGCCGAAGCGAAAGCCGAGGAAGACGAACGCCGGCGCGGAGGCCAAAGCCGCCAATCCATCGAAGCAGATGAAGCGCGCGTAGGGCATTCCTGCCGAACCGGCCGTGAAAAACGTGACGGCGCGGACGCCTGGCATGAAGCGCGCGGCCATGACGATTTTCTCGCCGTGACGCGCGAAGAGCGCTTCCACCTTGGCCCGTCGTTCCGCCGTCAGCAGCCGGCGAAGCAGCCGTCCGTGGTCGGTGCGGGCTCGGTTTCCCAGCCGGCGACCAGCCCCGTAAATGAGAGAGTCCCCCGCAAGGATGCCCAGAAAGCCGGTCGCGACCATCAGCGGGAGGTTGGCGGCCCCCTGGAAGACGAGATAGCCCCCCAGGATGAGTGACACGTCCTCTGGGAACGGAATCCCCATGCCGCAGGCGACGAGGATGCCGAAGATGGTCCCGTAGGCGGGCCAGCCGTGACTGCCGATGAGCAGCGCTTTGAGGAGATTTTCCACCGAAAACTCGATGGCGCGGAACGCCAGCTGCGCCGGCACCCTACCACGCTCGCGTCACACTCTGGGGAGCGAGCCGCGCGGTAGCAGCGTGCGCAGAGATTCACGGTTGTCGGCGAGTCGCGCGGAGAACTGGGCCACGATGGCCATCAAAAGCTTGAGGCACGCCTGGGGCTTCTGGCCGAGAAGCCTCTGAAAGTCCGAGCTCCTCACCTCGACGGCACTCACCAACGTCAGCGCGACGGCGCTGCACATACGCTGCCCCTGTTGCAGCAGGGCCAGCTCGCCGAGCGAGTCTCCAGGCCCGAGCTCTCCCACCGGACTCTCTTCACCGTTGTTGCCCTTGACCGAGATGGAGACTTTCCCCTGGCCGATGATGAAAAGCGACTCAGCCACCATGTTCTCGACGAAGATGGGCGCCCCGCGCGGGAACGTGCGGTCCGACGCGATACCGGCGAGGATTTGCAGGCCGGTGTCGGTGAAGCCCTTCAGCAGGGTGGACGCCTTGAGCGCATCGAGAGACGCCATCGGGCAGCCCTCTTAGCACTCCCCTGCCCTTCGGATCCCGGGTCCCGGCTCACCCGCGATGCGCACGGGCGTTCAGCACGTAGCCAGCGGCACTGACCAGCAAGCCCTCCCGCTCTTGGGGCGTCAGGGCACGCTTCACTTTTCCAGGCGCACCCATCACCATCGAACCGGCGGGGACAACCGTCCCGGGGGTGAGCAGGGTTCCGGCGGCGACGAAGCTGTCGTCCTCAATGACGACCCCGTCCAGAATGACTGCGCCGATGCCCACCAGCACGCGATTCCCGACCGTGCAGCCGTGCACCACCGCGTGGTGGCCCACCGTTACGTCATCACCCACGCGACAAGGAAATCGGTCCTTGTGAACGTGCAACATCGTCAGGTCCTGGATGTTGGTCCGGCGCCCAATCCGGATGTAGTTGACGTCTCCGCGAAGCACCGTGTTGTACCAGACGGAAGAGTCCTCGCCGATTTCAACATCGCCGATGAGCTGAGCACCCTCGGCGACGAAGACGGATGGATGCAGCCGCGGGCTCACGCCTTGAAAGCTCCGGATGGCCATGGTGCAACTCCCTTCCCGCAGGGCTTAAGAGGCGACGGTGCCCGGGAGAACCGGCGGGAGGTCGAGCACCTCTGCCTGCACGCCGGAGAGCGAACTTGGCGAGCTGCCGGTCACGCTGACGAGCACCCGAGCCCCGGTAGGCGCGTCGCCTTCGAAGTTTAGGCTTCGGTTTTCAGGGGTACGGCCGAAGCGGCGTTGGGGGTTCGACCGGGAGGGCCCCTCCACCAGGACCTCGACTCGCTTGCCCACTTCCGCTGCGAGAATCCCCTGCGTGATGCGCCGCTGCATCTTTTGCAGCCGGTCTAGACGCTCGACTTTGACGGCGTGCGGGACCTCGCCCCATTCGGCCTCTTTGAGGCCGGCGGTGGTCCGTGGACGAGGGCTGAAGCAGAAGGAGAACTGGTTCTCGAAGCGCACCGTCTCAGTGAGCGCCAGGGTGGATTGAAAGTCGTCTTCTGTCTCCCCGGGGAAACCAACGATGATGTCCGTCGTCACGGCGATGCCCGGCCGGGCGGCGCGCAGAGCCTCGAGCTTGGAGAGGTACGCTTGCATGGTGTAGTCGCGTCGCATGCGTCTGAGCACTGGCTCACTGCCGCTCTGGACCGGGAGATGGAAATGGGGGGCAATGCGAGGCTCGATGCGAAATGCCTCAATGAGCTCGTCCGACAGGTCGTGCGGATGGCTGGTCGTGAAGCGAACACGCACGACGCCCGGCACCTGTGCCACGCGGAGGAGAAGCTGGGCGAAGGGGATGCCCCCCCGGTAGCTGTTGACGTTCTGTCCAATCAATGTGACTTCACGGACTCCGACCCGCACCAGACTGGCGACTTCCTGCAGGATTTCGGGAAAGGCGCGGCTCACCTCCCGGCCGCGGGTGTGAGGCACGACACAAAAGCTGCAGACGTTGTCGCAGCCCTTCATCGCCGTGACGAATTCGCTTACCTTGCCGACAGAAGAGTTCGGGTTGGCCCGAGGAAAGACGTAATCCTCAGACTCGACCCAGGCCGTCTCCGCGACGCGAACCCGGTCCACTTCCACGCGCCGGAGAATGTCTGGGAGCCGGGCGATGGCATCCGGGCCGAAGACGAAGTCGAGGTAAGGCACGCGCTCCAGGAGTTTCGCCTTCTCCTGCTGTGCGACACAGCCGCCCACCCCAAGCAGCGCTCCGCGCTGGAGTTTCAACGCTCGGTACCGACCGAGTGCCGAGAGCATCTTGTCCTCGGCCTTTTCTCGGATGGCGCAGGTGTTGAGGATGATGAGGTCGGCGTCTTCGGCAGTGGGTGTCGGCCGGTAGCCGACTTGCGCCAAGGACTCCCCCATGCGGAGCGAGTCGTTGACGTTCATCTGGCAGCCGAAGGTGTGAAGGAAAAATCGCTTTCCCTCTGGGGGGTTGGACGCGGCCAAGGCGTTCCCTGGGGTTGAGTCTGCCATTCGAAGTTCAGCCGCTCTGGGGCCGGCCTGCCTGTATAGCGTCAAGCAGCGGCCAGCAGCCAACCGCCTTGCCGTCCACGGCTGGATTCAACCGCCAGGGGTGGGAGCCCTCCTGCAGGGCCAGGGTGCCCGCGAGGGCCCCCGCCGCGGCCCCCGAGCGGGCGGGCCGGGCGAGGAGGCGGCACGAGCCGGAGGGGTTAGCACCGCCCGTGGCCAGGGCTAAGCACCCCCGGGCGTGGGAAAGGTTGGGCACCCCGCCCTCCTTTGGCAGGCGGCCGCTGCGGGCGTCCTCGGACGTCAGTTAGCCACCCACAGGGGCCATCGCCACGCAGGGGCCCAGCCGCCTCCACCGCTTGGCGCGGGCCCGTTCGCAGAAAGCGGCCAACTGGGCAGGTAGCTCGCCCTCGCCAAACA
Source organism: Myxococcaceae bacterium (assembly GCA_052147975.1). Lineage (GTDB taxonomy): Bacteria > Myxococcota > Myxococcia > Myxococcales > Myxococcaceae > JADGRA01. The sequence goes on along the minus strand of JBKQJL010000014.1, from coordinate 9,469 downwards.
CGAAGACTTCGTCGAGTTGCGCCAGTTGCGCTGGGCTGAAGGCCTGCAGGGTGGTTGGAAGCTGCATGCCCGGTCGGAAGTGCACCGGGAAGTGGGGCGAATCGGCCAGCAAGTGGTGGCCAACGCCTCCCCGGCTTGCCGTCACCCACTCGCCCAAATGTTCAACATAGGGCAGTCGTGTCCCAGGCAGGGCTTCGCTGGTGAGAAAAAGCGTCGCATGGCGGCCGGCTGGACCGAGTCCCTCCACTGCGCTGAGCCCAGCAACCGCCTCGCGCATCCGGTGGTGAAAGAGAGCCGTCTCGGCCAGCGAGGCAAGCGTGAGCGCGTATAGGCCTCCTCGCACGAGGCGCGGGAGGCTTGTCACATTCGCCGCCAGGACTGCCGCCAGGCCCACCAGTGCCGCCAGGCGCACGTTGGCCATGTTGAAGCCCGCCTGTAGGTAGAAGGACCGCGGGCAAAGGACAAACATCAGCGCCAGAGCGAGCAAGGCCGCGAGCGCCGGGGACTCGTGGCGCCGCTGCCTCCAGGCGAGGGCGCCCATCACGGCTGCCAGAAGCAGCGGCAGGGCCACCGAGAGCAACCCCTCGGACCGAAAAAGCCGAAAAAACCAGCCGGGGGTGTGCGCATACGCGTCGTAAACGGGGTGAAACGCCCCTGAGCGGTCCGCCACAGCAAGCAGCGCCGGGACGGTGAGGAGGAGTGGCCCGCTGGCTCCCAGAAGGGCGAGACGAACGGCGCGGGGCTCGAAGCGTTGTGCCGCCACGACTGCGAAGAGGACTGCCAACAGGACGCAAAAGATGAAGAGGTGACTTAACCAGGTCGCGAACATTCCCAGGCAGAAGAGAACTCGGAGCGCGCGGGTGTCGTGTGCGCAGCATGCGCAGAAGGCGGCCAGCGTCAACAGGCCAAGGTCGCGAGCAAACAACTCCGAGAGAAAGCCGTAGTAGTAGGAAAGTCCGAAGGCAAAGGGCAGTGTCAGCAGAAGCGTCAGGTCTGGCCGTCTCAGCCGACGGATGAGGAGCAGGCCCCCCACCGCATAGAGCTCCAGACAGGTGAACCAGGCCAATCGCGCCGCCACGGCGCCGTTGGCAAGGAGCGCGACCGGGAGGAAGAGCCAGTGCACCAGCCCATAACCGGGCGTCCATTGAAACTCATAGACTTGGTTTAGCAGTGGGTTACCCCGCACCAGCCCGGCCAGCGTTTCGAGCTGCGCACCTTGCACGGGCAAGTCCACCACCGGGGGCATGCCAAGGCTGAGGTAGGCGGCCAACAGCGTCCAACCTGCGCCCAGGACCGGCCATGCGAGACCCTGTCGCGGGGCGCTCAGGGCGGGGCCTTCACCGGGCATGGGAGAGGCAGGCTATGGGCGTTGCTGCCTGATTCCAACCGACGGTGACGCTTTTTCGGGAGCCCAGGGGGCGCGCGCTCTGTCGAGGGCGTAGGCCGCCGCCGAAGCCGAGCGCCCTGCCCGTTTTGAGGCGCCAGCGCAAATTTGTCTGTACCAGCGTGCACCGGGCCCGGCGTTGCGCCAAAGTCACTTCCGGCAAGGGCACTGGAAGGCCTTGGGAGGGCTCATGAATCGCCGTCGTTTACCCTCGGCGCTGCTCGCTGCGCTGCTGGTCGCTCCATTCGCTGCACAGGCGGAGGACTGGGGCGTGCGCCTCAGTTACCTCGTGCCGATGTACGTCAACACCGGCGCTCCCAAACCGAGCGACCCGGTCGTGGGCACCACCTACCACTACGACGCAGGGCAGGTGTGGCTGTCCAACCTCGACCTCATCCTCAGCTGGTACCCAATTAGCTTCATCGCGCTTGATGTCGAGGGACAATTCAACCTGTCGCCGACCAACGTGGATTACCCGAACACCGGCATCTACGTGGGTCCCGGCATCACGCTCGACCTGCCATTTTTCCTCTATGCGCGCATGTCGTTTCCGGTACAGGTGACTCCGGGCTCCGCGATTTGGTATCTCCGGGCGGCGGGAGGGCTGAAGCTTCAGCTCTTCATCGTCAATCTCTATCTCGAAGCATTGTTCGACTTCCCGCTGGCGAGTGCGGCGAACTCCGCTTTCGGAAGCCAAGCCATCAGCGTGGCCGCTGGACTGTGGGTAAAGTTCTGACCGGCGCCGGTGACTGCCCCCGTGGTTGACTCGCGCCGCTGGACGACCTACCTCTGCAAGGGGTATCCCTCGTTTGGCAGTGCCGACCGGAAAGGACAAACGAAATGAAACGACAGGTAGGACTCGGTGCCGCGCTGGTGATGCTTTTCGCCAGCGGCTGCGGCGTCAACGAAGCGTACGTCAAGCAGCAGATTGACCCACTCAATGACCGCCTCTCCAAGGTTGAGGCACAGCTGGCGGACCTCCAGAAGCAGAGCGCCGCACAGACGGCCGACATCCAGTCGATTAAGGCTGCCATTGCCGACAACAAGGCGGCTGCCCAGGCTGCCGAAGCCGCTGCGGCCAAAGCAGAGGCTGCGGCGCAAGCGGCGGAGGCCAGCGCTCACAAGTCGACCAAGGCCTTCACGCTCCATCAGAAGAAGTAGGAACCGCGCGGGGCGGGACGTCAGCGCGTTACGTCGACTGGCATCCCGCTCTGCTGCTTCAGCGCCTCTCTCAGCTTGGAAGCACTCACGCGCTTGAGCAAGTCTCTGTCGGCGAGGAGTCGCCTGGCCAGGGTTGCATTGTCGGCATGGGCGTCCTCGTCCGAATGCACCTCGACGTAGACCCGGCCATTCTGCAAGCCGACTTTTACTGGCTCGCGCTCGATGAGCACCTCGGTTCCAACCGGAACCACCTGGTACAGCCAGGGGATGTCCTCCGGGTAAAGGCGAATACAACCGTGGCTGACTCGCCGACCGACACCAAATGGCTTGTTGGTACCGTGAATGAGAATGAAGGGTCCGGAGAGCCGAAGCGCATGGGTGCCGAGCGGGTTGTCCGGGCCGGCGGGCACCACCGGCGGGAGTTCTGGCTCCTCTTTTAGGATGGATGGCGGAACGCGCCAGACCGGATTGCGCTCGCGGGCGATGACTTGGAAGCGTCCGAGCGGCGTTTCTGCGCCCTCGCTTCCGATGCCAATGGGAAGGGTGAGCACCCAGCTTTCGCCGTGTCGGTCCGGTGGGGCGAAGAAATACAGCCGCATCTCCGACAGGTTGACCACCACGGTTCCCGGCGCGCCCGTACGAGGAACAATCCAACTCGTCGGTACCGACACGACCGTGCCTGTCCCCGGGACGAAAGGGTCGAGGCTCGGGTTGGCCTCGGCGATGGCGTTGTAACCGAGGTCATAGTCTCGGGCGATTTCAATCAGAGACTCGTCCGCCACCACTTGGTGGGTCTGCGCAGCGCCGATGACCTCCTCGTCCGCAGGGTACACGCCCGGGAAGCCGCCAGTTCCCGCCGCGAGGACCAGTGCTGCCAAACGCATCACCGGAGCTCCTTCAGCCCAACGAAGAGCTGCAGTCGCTCGAGCCGCCGGACATTCGCGTGCACGCTCCTCTAGAGGCCCGTCGACGTCCCGGCGAAGAGGGCAAGAATCTCCGCGGTGTGACTTTCCAGCAGGCGGCAGGTGGCCGGGTCCTCCCGGGTGTGCAGAGCTTCATCCAGGGCAATGAGGCGACGACGGACCTCGGCAGCTTGTCCGCTGGCGACCAGGTCGTGTGGGGCCCGTGCAACCAGTCGCCCCAAGCGCTCCTTGAGGCTCGCCGAAAGCGTGCGATTGGCAGCGAAGCGTCGCAACAAGGCCAGGGGGGCCTCGGCCTGCGAGGGCGCAATCCCGGACGCGGCGACGGCCGCCGAGTGAGCCGATGCCGTCTGTTCCGCAGAGCAGCCAGGCGGGGCCAATTGACGAAGCGTGCGCTCGAAGACCAGCAACTGCCGCAGCTGGGGGACGTCGAGACGCACGCTCGAGAGAGCCAGCGTCGGGGCGTCCGCTCGTTCAAAGACTCGCTCAGGGGTCCCCGGGCGGCGGCTCATCGTGGCACCAGCGCATCAGCGACACGCGTCAAGTCCTCGAGGCTCCGGACGACCGTCACTTGCTGACAGTGTGCCGCGTAGCTCCGCATCTCGCTGTCCCCAAAGCCCCACGCGCGCTCCTCCTCGGGGCAAATCCAAAGCAGGCGGCGCGCCTTCCGGCGGATTTCCCGCAACGCCCACACGCCGGAGGCGTTGTAGTTGTTGCGCCCGTCCCCGATGACCAAAACCGTGGTGCGTCCGCGAACGCTGGGCAGCTCGCGCTGGACGAAGCGGGCGAACGCGAGCCCGTAATTCGAATTCGACTGCAGTGACACCGCCTGGCCCGCCACTGCCCGGTCGATGGCCTGCTCCGGTGCAAGCCGCCCGAAGTACTCGGTGACCTCGCCCAACTCCGACACGAAGACGAAGGAGCGCACCCTGGTGAAGAGCGATTGAAGGGTGTGCATGAAGAGCAGCATCAAACGGCTGACGTTTCGCACCGAATCCGAGACGTCGCACAGCACCACCAGCTCGGGCCTCTCCGGTCGTCGAGAGCGAAAACGGGGCACCATGGGCACTCCGCCCCACACCAAGTTTCGGCGAAGTGTCCGGCGGACGTTGAGGGTGCCTTTGCGCCGAGAGCGTTCACGTCGCACCAGCCGCGCCTTCAGCCGTTCCGCCAGCTTCCGCACGGCAGCCTCGGCTTGGGCCAACTCGGCGCGCGATAGCCCCTGCAGGTTGCGTTCGGCGAGCGGACCATCGGTGCGCCGAATGCGTGCCTTGGCTTGGCGCTCCACCTCTCGACGGGCCGCTTCCTCCACACCCCGAAGCGCCGCGGCAAGCTGCCGACTCACCACTTCCAGCCCGGCCGTCGAAAGTCCGCGGCGGGTGAGCTCGGCCTCCAAGGCTTCAACGTCGGGCTGAAACCGGTCGCCTCCTGCTGCGGCCAGAAGGCGGCGCGCAAAGAAGCCCGACTGCAGCGGACTCTGCAGCTGGCTGAAGTCGAGCTGCAGGGTGGCCCCGCGCAAGAGGTGTGCGAGCCGAGCACGGTCTCCGGCGATGGTTGCTTCGCTGAGCGGAGCCAACTGGCCGCCCAGCGCCCGAAGCCCGGCCAGCACCTTCGACCACTCGTCGCCGGACAGAAGCCCCTGCTCCTCGAGGGAGGCGAGAAGGGAGGACTCGAGCGCTTGAAGCGTCCGCATCCCACCCGAAAAAAAGAGGCTGAAAGCCCGGTCGAAAACGTCGACATCGGCGGAGCGCTTCACCAGTGTGGTTCGCAAGACGCTTCGCAGGTTGTCGCGCTCCGAGAGGTCGACCAGGGTCGCCGCCCGCGCCCCATCCATCACCTCGGCGGTGCTCACCCGCATGCCGTTCTGACGAAGGACTTCGGCGAACTCGACGACTCGGGCTTCCATGGCGTGGCCAAAGACGACTCTAACGCTTCATTCACCCCTGGGGGGAGGCGCGCTCGGCCTAGACGAGAAGGCCAGCAGCGCTTCGACGTGGTGCGTGTTGGGGAATAAGTCGACGAGCTGCACCGTCTCCAGCCGGAAACCGACCTCGACTAGGCGGCCAGCGTCGCGGGCGAGCGAGCCCGCGTCGCAGCCGACGTACAACACCCGGCGCACGCCAAGGTCGCGCGCCAGCCGGGCGAGCGTGGGCGCCCCGGTGCGGGGTGGGTCCGCCAGGAGGACGTCGAAACGGGCTCCCTCCCGAAGAAGCCCTTCGCTGACGCGGCTGGCCTCTCCCTGTACCCAGCGGATGTTGTCGACCTTTCCAGCTCTAGCTGCGCTCGACGCCAGGGCCACCGAGACCGGGAGGGACTCGACGGCCACCACTGAGGCGACGCGCGCCGCGAGCGCGAAGGTGAAGGTGCCATTGCCGGCGTATAACTCGAGCGCACGGTCCTCGGCCCTGGGCGCGAGGAGTTCGAGCCCGCGGTCCACCAGCACCGAAGCCCCTGTGGAATGGGCCTGGGCGAAGGCTTCGGGCCTGAGGCGGACGTGCACCTCAGGCCTGCCCGGAGCCGTGGCCTCGAGCACCGGCTTGCCAACATCCTCTGTCCTGCCCTCCGGCTCGAGCAGCACCACGCCTTGGGCCATGCCCGAGCGAACGAGTGCCGCCGCCGCCTCCTTGCTTCGAGAGCGCACTGGCCCGTCGAGCGCCAGCGCCAGCGAGACACAGTCGCCCTCGGCCAGCAGGTGAATCGCCCGAAGGGCATGGCCGAGCGGGCGCACCAGCGGAGCGAGTCGCCCGGGCAAAGGGGCAAGCGCGGAGACGAGCGCAGGGCAGCGCTCCACCTCCACCGGCGCATGGCTGCGGCGGCCATAGTAGCCGAGGCCAGCGGCCGCCTTGTGCAGCACCGCGCGCCGGCGCGTCCCGCTGTCCGTTCCCAGCCCAGCTGTGGCTAGGACGTCGAAACTCCCGCTTGGTAGCCGGCCAATGCGCGTCAGCGCGTCAAGCACCAAGCGTTGCTTCTCCAGCACCTGGGCAGCGGGCGAGAGCTGCATCCAGTCGCAGCCGCCGCACCGGTCGGCCAGCGGACACTCCGGAACGCGTCGCTCGGGACTTGGCTCGAGGACCGCCTCTAGCCGTCCGCGCAGGACGTTGGCTGCCGGCTCCAGTCGGGTCCGAACGCGCTCGCCGGGAAAGGCGCCCGGGATGAAGAGGGCACGCCCCTGGTGGGTGGCGATACCCTCCCCTTCCAGTCCGAGGCGTTCCACCCTCACCTCCAGCGCTGGCGCCGCTGGCTGTGTGACAGGCCCGCGCCCCACTGGGTGCTAGAGGGTCCGGGGAATGCGCCCGGCGTCGGGGAGCGCCTGGCGCAGCTGGTCGACGAATTGCTCGATTTTCGCCTTGAGCGCGTCGTCCACGTCCACGAACTCGATGGCCATGCCAGGGACTTGGTTGGTCGGGTTGTCGAATTCGTGCACGCGGGCCACCTTGCCTCGCAGCTCGAACGGGACCGGCGTTCCTGGCAGCTCGAGGATGAGGCGCACCACCGTTCCTAAGCCGGCGGGGCTGCGCGTGTTGATGAAGATGCCGCCTCGAGAGAGGTTGGTGGCCCAATCGGTCAGGAAGCCGTCCACCGTCGGGTAGCGGTAGGCCACCAGCAGCTCGTGCTGGAGTCGGTCGGCGCGGCGCCCGCTGTTGTTGTCCGGTTTGTCCACCATGGCCCGGGGAGGCGCCCGTCTGGAACACCCCGAAAAACAGTTTAGCAGAGGAAGTGGTCCGGGTCCGCTAGACGGGCATTTCCCGGAGGTCGGGGGCAATGCGCAGGCGGGGTTCGGTCACCGCCTGCACCTGCTCCGGGGTCACCCCCCGGGCCACCTCGCGCAACAGCAGCCCCTCCGGGGTCACGTCGATGAAGGCGAGGTCGGTGACGATGTGGTGAACGCAGCGCGGCCTGGTGAGCGGCAACGAGCACCGCTTGAGGATTTTCGGCTTGTCCTTGGCGACGTGCTCCATGGCGACGTAAATGCGCTGCGCCCCAGTGGCAAGGTCCATCGCGCCCCCCATTCCCTTCACCATTTTCCCAGGAATGAGCCAGTTGGCCAGGTCACCCTGCTCGCTCACCTCCAGCGCGCCGAGCACCGCGAAGTCGATGTGCCCGCCGCGAATCATCCCGAAGGAGGTGGCTGAGTCGAAAAAGGAGGCTCCCTTCACGGCCGTCACCGTCTCCTTCCCGGCGTTGATGAGGTCCGGGTCCTCCTCGCCCTCCACCGGCCATGGTCCGATGCCCAACAGGCCGTTCTCCGAGTGCAGGAGAATGTCGATGCCGGGGGGAATGTAGTTGGCCACCAGTGTCGGTAGGCCAATGCCCAGATTGACGTAGAAGCCGTCCTTCAACTCCAGGGCGATGCGCTGGGCCACCTGCTCACGAGTCAACGCCATGACGGGCTCCTTTGGGGCTCAGCGACGCGGGCGAACCGTTCGCTTCTCAATCCATTTTTGATGGTCGCGGCCCTGGAAGACGCGCCGAACGAAAATACTCGGGGTGTGCACCTGGTCCGGGTCCAGCTCGCCCACTTCGACCAATTGCTCGGCCTCGACGATGGTCGTCCTGGCGGCCATCGCCATCAGCGGGGAGAAGTTGCGCGCCGTCTCGTGAAAGATGCAGTTTCCCCACTTGTCTGCCTTCCAGGCGCGGACCAGCGCGAAGTCCGCCTTGAGAGGCAACTCGAGGAGGTAGTCGCGTCCGTCGATGGTGCGGACCTCCTTGCCTTTGGCAATTTCGGTGCCCACTCCAGTCGGGGTGAAGAAGCCGCCGATGCCGGAGCCGCCGGCCCGGATGCGCTCGGCCAGCGTCCCCTGCGGGTTGAGCTCCACCTGAAGTTCCCCGGCCAGCAGCTGCCGCTCGAATTCCTTGTTCTCCCCCACGTAACTGGACACCATCTTCTTCACCTGCCGGGCTTTGAGGAGGATGCCCAAGCCAAGCTCGGTGGTGCCACAGTTGTTGGAGATGATGGTGAGGTGCTTGGAACCCTTTCGGTGGAGCGCGGCAATGAGGTTCTCCGGGTTTCCGCACAAGCCAAAGCCGCCGCTCATGATGACGGCACCATCCGGAATATCTGCAACTGCGGCATCGGCCGATGCCACGACCTTGTTCATGTCATAACTCCAGGCAGGCACCGGGGGGTGGCCATGGACGGGCTTGTACGCCAGGAGCGGCCGGAGCCGCCAGAAGCCGCTTGGGCGCGAGCAAGCCCGAGTCGCCGCCGAGGGCGGCGCACCGGCCAACGCCGCCTTGGCCCGCCCGGGGGGAAGCCGGGGTCGAGCGGACCTCAGCCTCGTTCGCCGTCGGAGGGTCCCTCAAAGCGACAGGCCGGACACTGACGGAGGTCCAGGACGGCGCTCATCCACCGCCAGACGCTGGCCCGGGTGAGGACGCGCCACACCACGGCGCTCCGGCAGTTCGGGCAGCGGGCCCAGAGGCACATCAAAGCGAAATTGGCCAACGCCAGTGCCAGCAGGAGCGGGCTGCGCCGGCCACCGCCGAGCAGAAGCCCCACGCCGCAGGCGATGAAGCCCGCGGCAGGGAGCTCGTAGCGCCACCGTTGTCCGGTGCGCAGCAGGAAGCCCGGTGGCGGTGGAAGACTGCTGGCCACTGGCGAGGCGACTACGGGCGCTCCACCATGACCGCGATGCCTTCCCCGCCGCCGATGCAGAGAGAGGCCACGCCGCGCTTCTTGTCGAAGTCCTTCATCGCATAAAGCAGCGTGGTGAGAATCCGCGCCCCCGAGGCGCCGATGGGGTGGCCGATGGACGTGGCCCCGCCACGCACATTCACCTTGTTGGGGTCCAGCTTCAGCAGCTGGTTGTTGGCGATGCACACCACCGCGAAGGCCTCGTTGATTTCCCAGAGGTCCACGTCGGCAACGCGGTGGCCCGTTTTGGCCAGCAGCTTGTTGAATTCGCGTCAGCCGCCGTTCGCGTAAGCTTGACCGAAAACTTCAGCCGCGCCAGCGGCGATCTCAACTCGTGGGATATGTCCTGCAAAAGCCTGCGCTCGC
>JBKQJL010000013.1:0-5333 GCA_052147975.1 Myxococcaceae bacterium | reverse complement strand
TCACCTGACGGGCAGAAGCCTGCGCGACGAGGCGTCCTAAAGGGGCCCATGGGCACGGCTCGCCACCCACTCTGGCAGCTTCTTCTCATGCGCATGCGGGCGCTGTGGCGCGAGCCCTCGGCCCTCTTTTGGATTTTCATCTTCCCCATCCTCATCTCCATCGCCCTCGGCCTGGCCTTCCGCAACCAGTCGCTGGCCCGACTCACGGTGGCGGTGGTGGAGGGCCCTGGACAGGGGCCTCTCCTGGCGGCGCTGTCCCAAACGCCCGGGCTGCAAAGTCAGACGCTGCCCGAGGCAGAGGCGCGCCGAGCGCTGGCTTCCGCCAAGGTGGCCCTGGTGGTGGTGGCCGGCGAGCCGCCGCGGCTGGTGGTGGACCCGCTCGTTCCCGAGGGGCGCACTGCCCGGTTGTTGGTGCTGGACAGCTTGCAGCGGCTGGCCGGCCGCACCGACGCAGTGCGCATTCCGGAGGAGCACGTCAGCATCCCCGGCCGCCGCTACATCGACTTTCTCATTCCCGGCTTGCTCGGCTTCGGCCTCATGTCCTCCTCGGTGTGGGGCCTGGGCTGGGGGCTTGTGAATATGCGCACCGGGAAGCTGCTGAAGCGCCTGGTGGCCACGCCCATGCGCAAGGCGGACCTCCTGGCCTCCTTCGTCCTCAGCAGGCTGCTGTTGGCCGTCCTGGAGACGGGCTTCTTTCTCACCTTTGCCCGCCTCCTCTTCGACGTCCGCGTGGCCGGGAGCCTGCTCGCCTTCGTCCTGGTGGCCGCGGCCGGGGCCCTCAGCTTCGGCGGCGTCGGCCTCCTCGTCGCCTCCCGCGCGCAAAACACCGAGACGGCCGGGGGCCTGATGAATCTCGTCACCTTGCCCATGACGGTGCTGTCGGGCGTCTTCTTCTCGGCCAGCCATTTCCCCGGGTGGATGCAGCCCTTGGTGAAGGCCCTGCCCCTCACCGCCGTCATCGACGCGCTGCGGGCCATCTCCGTCGATGGGGCTCCGCTGTGGGCGCAAGCGGGGCCACTGCTGGTGCTGGCGCTGTGGGGGGCGGCGGCCTTCGCTGTGGCCCTGCGCATTTTTCGCTGGAGCTAGGGCCTCTTTGGGCCGGCGCTCAAGCGGCGCGCTGGGGCGTTGTGGGAAGGCCCCGTCACAGTGGGCAGGCGACGGGCGCGCTTTTCCAAATACCCCCGCACGTCACCGCGGCGCCCGAGGCAGCACAGGCGTTGTAGTTGCAAAAGAGTCCCGGGGGTTGGCACTCGCTGCCAAGGTTGGGGACGAAGGAGGGGCAGCCGGCGTCGAGGCCACTCACACACCACACGTCCGTTTGGCCCACCTTGACGGGTCCGCCACAGCCGTTGGCGCAGGTGTAGGCGCTGCCGGCGTAAACGCACGTCAGGCCCAGCTCGGCTTGGGTGCAGGGGGCTCCCCCCGAAGTCATGGGCGGGGCTGCTGCTGGACAGGACGGGGGCGGGACAGTGCAGCTTGCGGTGGACAGCTGCCAGCCAGGCTGGACGTCTCCACAGGTTGCAAAGGTGCGGCAGTCGGCGCGGAGGTCGCTTCCCCAGGAGCACATCAACCCCGGGACGGGACAAGCCGTCGACGCCACCGGGGGGAAAGGAGGGCAGCCGCCGTCGTACAGGGCGGCGCCGCAGTCGCCGCCGTCGGGTGCTGCACAAATCTCAGACTCCGGCGGGTTTCCGCTGGCGCACCCCGCCGCCGCGACAAGGGCGAAAAAACTAGCTGCAGTCTGCCGCACGGTCTCCCCTGGCGCGCCTGTCCATGGCTAGCGCGCGCCCCAGTGTAGCTTCTCGCGCAGCACCGCGAAGTAGTCGAGGCGCGGGTTGCTCACCAGAAGCACCCGGTTGGGGGAGCGCCGCACCTCCAGGGTGTCTCCGGCCAACAGCGCATGGCCGCTCTGCCCGTCAAACGTGACGTAAATGTCCGCCGCCTCCTCCCCGAGGTGAATGGACACCACCTGGTCTCCTGGCACCACCAAGGGCCGCTGCGTCAGAGCATGGGGGCAAATGGGGACAATGAGGGCGCAGTCGAGGCCCGGGTGGACAATGGGGCCGCCGGCCGCCAGGGCGTACGCCGTCGAGCCGGTGGGGGTGGCCACAATGAGGCCGTCGGACTTGAAGGTGGCGATGAGTTTCCCGTCAATGCGCGTCTCGTGGTCCGCAATGCGGGACAGGGCCCCGCGGTTAATGACGACGTCGTTGAGGACTTCGTCCTCCACCGCCACCGTCCCCCGGCGGACGACGCGGCAACCCAGCTTCATGCGCTGTTGCACGCTGCCCCGCCCGGCCAGCACCTCGTCCAGGACGTCCAAGCCCTCCGTCGCCGGCACCTCCGTCATGAAGCCCAGGCTGCCGAGGTTGATGCCGAGAATGGGCACCGGGCGCCCCCCCAACAGCCGGGCCGCACGAATGAGGGTGCCGTCGCCGCCCAGCACCACCACCAGCTCGGCGCGGGCCGCCACCTCCTCCTGGGAAGCCACCGGCCAGCCGAGCTCGGCCGCGAAGTCCGGGTCCGCCAACAGGGTGAGCTCCGGGTGACGCTGGCGCAGCCGGCGGGCGAGGACGGCCGCCTCGGCGCTGCCTTTCTTGGCCACCACCGCAAGCGTCTTCACCTTGGCCTGAGGCTACTACTAGAAGGCTTGCCTGGTTATGGACCTCTTCACCCAGGCGGCGGACAGGGAAGCCGCCGCCAATGCCCCCCTGGCCGAACGCCTGCGGCCGCAGTCGCTGGAGGACTTCGTCGGCCAGGAGCACCTCACCGGCGAAGGGAAGCTGCTGCGGACGTCGCTGGCCGCCGGGAAGCTGCCCAGCCTCATTTTCTGGGGGCCTCCCGGCACTGGGAAAACCACCCTGGCCCGGCTGTTGGCCAAGGGCAGCGGGGCCTTCTTCGTCGGCATGTCCGCCGTCTCGGCCGGCGTGAGGGACGTCCGCGAGGTGGTGGCGGCCGCCGAGGAGCGCCGCCGGCTGCACGGCCAGGGCACGGTCCTCTTCCTCGACGAGATTCACCGCTTCAACCGCGCGCAGCAGGACGCCCTTCTCCCCCACGTGGAGAAGGGGACGCTGACGCTGTTGGGGGCCACCACCGAGAACCCCAGCTTCGAGGTGAATGCAGCGCTGTTGTCTCGCACCCGGGTGGTGACGCTGCGCCCGCTGGAAGAGGAGGAGCTGGTGGCCCTGTTGAAGCGCGCGCTGGCCTCTCCGCGCGGGCTGGCCGGGAAGGTGGAGGCGGACGAGGCGGCCCTTGGGGCCATTGCCCGAGCCGCGGGCGGGGACGCCCGCCGGGCGCTCACCACGCTGGAGGTGGCCGCCGCCGGCGGGGCCCGGGTGGACGAGGCCCGGGTGGCCGAGGCGCTCCAGCGCCGGACGCTGTTGTACGACCGGGCCGGCGACGAGCACTACAACGTCATTTCGGCCTTCATCAAGTCCCTGAGGGGCTCGGACCCAGACGCGGCGCTTTACTGGATGGCGCGCATGTTGGAAGCCGGAGAGGAGCCGCGCTTCGTCGTCCGGAGAATGGTCATTTTTGCCTCCGAGGACATCGGGAACGCCGACCCGCAGGCGCTGCAGGTGGCCGTGGCAGCGCTGCAGGCGCTCGAGCTGGTGGGGCTTCCCGAGGGCACCCTGCCCCTCACCCAGGCGGCCACCTACCTGGCGCTGGCGCCCAAATCCAACGCCGTCATCGCCGCCTATGGGCGAGCCCGGGAGGCCGTTCTCGAGTCGGGCTCTTTGCCCGTCCCGTTGCACCTTCGCAACGCCCCCACGCCCCTCATGAAGTCCATGGGGTACGGCGGCGGCTACCAGTACCCCCATGACTTCGAGGGCCACTGGGTAGCCGAGGAGTACCTACCCGAGGCCCTGCGCGGCGCCAGCTTCTACCGGCCCGGGCAAGAGGGCCGCGAGCAGGAGCTCTCAGAGCGGCTGGAAGCCTTGCGCAAGGCGCGCGCCAAGAAACGCGAGCCAGGCGACGAGGGGTAGGCGCCCTGAGCCCCCCGCTCTCGCTCGTCCGGGCCAGTGCGGCCTTCCCAGACACTCTGGCCTTCCCCTGGCGGTGGGTCGGGCGCTGCGGGCTGACCCGGCTGGGCCGTGACACGTATTTTACGTGAAAAGCGAATTTGACCGGAGCGAGGCTCCCATCGCAACCACCCGCAACATCACCTTGGCCATCGAGCCCAGGTTGTTCAAGAAGGCGCGGGCCATCGCGGCCAGGCGGGGGCTCAGCGTGAGCGCGCTCCTGGCCGCCGAGTTGAGCGCCCTGGTCGCGGAAGACGCCCGCTACCGGGCGGCGCACAAGCGCGCGGTGGGCGCCCGCGTATGCGCGCCCCAGTTGAGCGGGGCCCAACGCAGCGGCAGGCTTTTCACACCAGGCCGACCGGGCGGCCCCCGACAGGGAAGCCGCCCAGACGGCCTGCGGCGAGGCCGTGCCTCAGGCCGTCATCGGCTCAGGCTTGGACTGCTGGGCCTGACCGCCGAGCGGGTTTCTGCCCACTTCGTACTGCTTCAACAGACGCCGGAAGTTGCTTCGGTCCACGCCTGCGGCGCGCGCCGCCGAGGAGACGTTGTTGCCGCTCCGCTCGAGGAGCGCGGAGAGGTAGCGCCGCTCGAAGGCCCGCATGGCCAGCCGCTTGGCTTCGGCATAGGGGAGGTGGGCGAGGCTGAGGACTTCAATGTCCCCGCCGCCCCCGGGCGCGTCCCGCAGGCCCTGGGGCAAGTCCTCCACGTCCACCACCTCGCGCGAGGTGAGCACCACCGCGCGCTCGATGACGTTTTCCAGCTCCCGGACGTTGCCCATCCAGCGGTGGCACACCAGCGCCTCCATGGCGGCCGGCGCAATGGACGTCACCTTCTTGCCCATTTTGGCCTGGTACATGCGCAAGAAGTGCTGCGCCAACAAAGGCACGTCCTCCGGCCGGTCGCGCAGCGGCGGCAGCGTCACGGTGATGACGTTGAGGCGGTAGAAGAGGTCCTCGCGGAACTTCCCCTGCTCCTTGGCCTTGGCCAAGTCGATGTTGGAAGCCGCGATGACGCGGACGTCCACCTTGGTGGTCTCATTGGCCCCCACCCGCTTGACCTCGCCCTCCTGCAGCACGCGCAACAGGCGCACCTGGGTGGCCGGCGGGACGTCGCCAATTTCGTCCAGGAAAATAGTGCCGCCGTCGGCCGCTTCGAAGAGGCCCTTCTTGTTGGCGGTGGCCCCGGTGAAGCTGCCCTTGACGTGCCCGAAGAGCTCGGACTCGAGCAGGGTGTCGGTGAGGGCCGAGCAGTTGACGGCGACGAAGGGCTTGTCCTTGCGCGGGCTCCGGTAGTGAATGGCGCGCGCCACCA
>JBKQJL010000012.1:0-2804 GCA_052147975.1 Myxococcaceae bacterium | reverse complement strand
GGCACAGCTATGCGCGCGTGGTGATTAGGTTCCCCCGGACATGAACGTCCTCGTCACAGGTGCATGCGGCTTCATCGGGTCGAATCTGGTCCATCATCTCCGTGCCAAGCGGCCGGAGAGCATGGTGGTATCGCTCGACAAGCTCACCTACGCCGGCAATCTCGAGAATTTGGCCGCGCTCGAGGACGACAAGCGTCACGCTTTCATCAGAGGAGACGTCTGCAACCGCGAGCTGCTCGATCACATCGTCTCGAAATACCGCATTGACGCGGTCCTTCACCTTGCCGCCGAAAGTCACGTCGACCGGTCCATTCTTGGCCCCGAAATTTTTGTTCAGACCAACGTGCTCGGGACCCAAGTGCTTCTCGACGCTTGCAAGGCAGGGGGCGTTCGCCGATTCGTCATGGTCTCGACCGACGAAGTCTACGGTTCTCTCGGACCGAGTGGAGCCTTTACCGAGCTTTCACCACTGCAGCCTTCCAGCCCATACGCTGCTTCGAAGGCAGCTGCCGACCTGATTACTTTGGCCTACGGGCATACCTTCGGGGTCGACGTGGTCGTCACTCGGTGCTCCAACAACTACGGCCGCTATCAGTTTCCTGAAAAGCTCATCCCACTGATGATCGTCAACGCCCTCCACGACAAGCCCCTCCCGGTCTATGGCGACGGTGGGAACGTGCGTGACTGGCTTCACGTGGAGGACCACTGTGAAGCGCTGCTAGCCATTCTCGAGCGGGGCCGAACAGGAGAGGTCTACAACATTGGCGGTGGTGCCGAGCGGAAGAACATCGATCTGGTCCGTGGACTCATCAAACTTCTCGGCAAGGGAGAGCATCTGATTCGCTTCGTTGCCGACCGCCCCGGCCACGACCGTCGGTATGCGATCGATCCGAGCAAACTTCGGAACGAGCTCGGCTGGAAGCCAGCTCACACCTTCGAGCAGGGCCTTGAAGAGACCGTCCGCTGGTACGTGGACCACACCGCCTGGTGGGAGCACATCAACAGCGGCGCGTACAAACAGTATTTCGAGACCCAGTACCGTGCTCGTCTGAGCGCGAGCCACGCGGACCCGTGATGCGCTTTCTGGTTACTGGCGCCAACGGGCTTGTCGGAAGTCGAGTCATCGCTGAGCTGAGCGCCCGAGGGCACGGGCTCACGGCGCTCGGTCGAGGCCCTCGGCGCGTCGGAGGGGCGTTTGAATACGCTTCTGTTGATCTTGATGATGCCGGAGCGCTCGCCTCGTCAATCCGCTCCGCCCGACCTGATGTCATTATCAACGCGGGCGGGATGACCGACGTCGACGGCTGTGAGACTGCCGCCAGCGAGGCCTTCCGTGTGAACGGCGTTGCGCCGGGTACGCTCGCCCTGCTCGCCGCCGAAGTCTCAGCGCACTTGGTCCACGTCTCGACCGACTACGTCTTCGACGGCAGCGCCGGCCCGTATGGCGAGGATGCCATTCCGAATCCTCGCGGCGTTTACGCGCTCACCAAGCACATCGGAGAACAAGCGGTGCGGGCGCTGGCGCCGTCCTGGGCGATTGCCAGAACTGCAGTGGTCTACGGCTGGCCCCCGGCGGCCCGGCCAAATTTTGGAAGCTGGCTTCTAGGTGCGCTCCGCAAAGGAGAGACGGTCCGTCTGTTCGAGGACCAATTTGTTTCCCCAAGCCTCGCTGAAAGCGTTGCCGAGCAACTCGTCGAGATTGCCGAGCGGCGACTTGGAGGTATCTGGAATGTCTGTGGAGCCGAGGTCGTCAATCGGGTGCATTTCGGCCACGCGCTGTGTGCGGAGTTTGGGCTCGATGCCAGTCAAATCCTCCCCGTGCGACTCGCCGAGGGAACACTGAAGAGCCCCCGGCCACCGCGAGGCGGACTGCGGACCGATAAAGCGACGGCCAAGCTGGCCGCCCGACCGGTCGGAGTGGCCGAGTCGCTGGTCCGGTTCCACCAGGCTGTGCGAGCAGCAGAGGGGGTCAGTGCATGAAGGGGATCATCCTCGCCGGCGGCTCCGGAACTCGCCTCTATCCACTCACTCGCGTCTTGAGCAAGCAGCTGCTTCCCGTCTACGACAAGCCGATGATCTATTACCCGCTCAGCACGCTGATGCTGGCCGGTATCCGGGAGATCCTCATCATCTCTACCCCTCAGGACTTACCGCGCTTCGAGGAACTCCTCGGGACCGGTGAGCAGTGGGGTCTTGCGTTGTCGTATGCGCCACAACCTTCACCGGACGGTTTGGCCCAGGCCTTCGTCATCGGGCGACATTTCGTCGGAACAGACCGAGTGGCGCTCATCCTTGGTGACAACATCTTCTACGGGCATGGGCTGAGCGAGCAACTGCGCCGAGCCGCGACCCAGGCCCGCGGCGCCACAGTCTTCGCCTATTACGTGAGGGACCCCGAGCGCTACGGAGTCGTCGAGCTCGGCCCGGCAGGAGAGGCACTCGGGCTAGAGGAAAAGCCTTCCGCGCCGAAAAGCAATTACGCCGTCACGGGGCTTTACTTCTACGACAACCAGGTCCTGGACATCGCTGCAGGGCTTCGACCGTCGCCTCGCGGGGAGTTGGAGATCACCGACGTCAATGGTGTCTACATGCGCCGCCGCCAGCTGACGGTCGAAGTCCTCGGGCGTGGCTTCGCGTGGCTCGACACCGGCACCCACGAGGCGCTGCAGAATGCATCGAATTTCATAGAGATCGTCGAGCGGCGCCAAGGGCTCAAGATTGCGTGTTTGGAAGAGATTGCCTTTCGCATGGGCTACATTGACGCCGCTCGTTTGGCCCAGCTTGCGGAGCCGATGAAAAAAAAC
>JBKQJL010000011.1:0-44565 GCA_052147975.1 Myxococcaceae bacterium | reverse complement strand
CGGCCTGAGTGGCCGTCGGCCGGCGGCCTTCCCCGGGGGCTGCGCTGGGGGCGGCGCTGGCACCGGGGGCGGCGCCGGCGCGCGGGCCTCCCACGCCCGGACGGTGGGTGACGGTTTGCCCAGCCCCAGAGGGGCGTGCTTGCAGCGAGGCGGCGCCGGAGCGCGCCTGGGGCGAGCTGGGGGCGCCGGCGGCACGCGCCGGGGCGGCCACCGGGCCGGAGCGCGTCCCTTGGGGCGCGGGACGAGAAATAATTTGGGCCGTCCGGAAGCCGGCCGCCGGCGCCCGCTGGGCCGGCGCGGCCGAAGCCGGCGCGGCGACGGGCGGCTGGGCCAGGGCAGCCGGTGGCACGCTGGCCTCTCGCTGCACGGGCGGAGGCGGCGGCGGAGCCACCGGCGCGGGCGGCTCAGGGGGGGCGACCGCTTCAGGCTCGGCAGCCTCGGGCGCCACTTCGGCCAGGCTGGGGGGTGGGGGCGGCTCGGCCGCCGGCGGGGGGGCCAGCGGGGCCTCGGCCAATGGGGCCTCGGCCGGCGCCGCCGTCCCGTTGGGGCCGGGGTGGACTTCCGGGCCCGGGCCGCGACGGCGCACCACGAAGCCCTTGGCGGCCACTGGCGCGGGGGCGGCGCGGGGGCGCCGTTTTTCGACAATGCGCTGCACTGCCGCAGTGGCCTGGTCGTCCTCGAGGGAGCTCGAGTGACTCTTGACGTCGTAGCCGAGTGACGTCAGCTCGGTGACGACCTCACGGTTGTCGAGCTCGATGCCAAAGGACTTGAGCTCCCTGGCGATTTCGTGAACGCGCTTCTTCGACATAGGCCCCTTGCTGCTGGTCTTCTAACGCACTCCTCGCTCCTCGGCCCAGACCTTCAGGACGCTGTGGCCAGCGCCGCCTCCAATGCGGAGACGTCGACGGCACGCATCCGGCCGCGAAAGGCCCGCGCAAGCGCCTTCCGCTGCACCGCGGCTCGCAAGCAGCCCGCCCCACAGAGGTAGGCGCCACGACCGGTCCCGGTCCTCGTCTTGTCCCAGCTGGTGGTGCCCTCGCTCGACAGGCACAGCCGCTGGAGGTCCTGCTGGGGGCGCTTGGCCCCACATCCAATGCAGGTCCGCTCCGGATGCTCTTCTCTCGGAGTCACCTGGCGTCTCGCCCCGGCGGGCATTGGCCCCGGGCCCTCCACAGGGGCCCTCCACAAGGCCGATGCTCGGCTAGGGCGCCTTCCCCTCCTCTCCGGTGGGCGCCGCCAGGCTGGCCATTCCGGCACGCTCGGCGTCGAGCTCGGTGCGCAACCGGGCTTCCTCCAGCAAGTAGGACTCCGCCGCGCTCTTCAGCTGGCGTGCCTTCTTGATGCCGACGCCCGGCACGTCCCCAAGCTTGGCCAAGTCCTTCTCGTTGGCCACGTCCTCCACCGTCTTGTAGCCGCTCAGCACCAGGGCTTCGATGGTCTTCTCGCTCATGCCCCGCACCCGGGCCAGTCGCTCGGCCTGGGTGAGCTCGTCCGGGTGGCGGCGAGCCTCGAAGAGACGCTGCTGCTCGCGCTCGTACTCCATGCGGGAGAGCTCGGCCGCGTCGTCCACCATTTGCTTGCTCGCCTGCTCCTGCATGGCGGGAATTCTCGCTGGGTCCACCCCGGGGATTTGCGCCAGCACCTCGGGGGCTGCCTCGGCGACGTCCTTGGACTGCCGGAAGCCGTGGGCATAGAGGGTTTCAATCAGCATCTCGTTGACGCCTGGGAGCACCCCCAGCGAGCGGTTGGCGAACTCGCGCATTTCCCGCACCCGGCTCTCGCTGTTGATGTCCAGCTTCCAGCCGGTGAGCTGCGCGGCCAGCCGGACGTTTTGCCCACGCCGGCCGATGGCCAGCGACAGCTGGTCGTCGGGCACAATCAGCTCCATGGCGTGGTTGGCCTCGTCAATAATGACGCGCGACACCTCGGCCGGGGCGAGTGCCGAGCAGACGAAGCGGGCCGGGTCCTCGTCCCAGGGGACAATGTCGATTTTTTCCCCGCGCAGCTCCTGCACCACCGCTTGCACGCGGCTGCCCTTCATGCCGACGCAGGCCCCCACCGGGTCGACGTCGGCGTCACGGCTGCTGACGGCGATTTTGGCGCGCCCCCCGGGCTCGCGCGCCGCGGCCTCGATGACGACAATGCCTTCGGCAATCTCCGGCACTTCCATCTCGAAGAGCTTGGTGAGGAGGTTGACCGAGGCCCGGCTGAGAATAATTTGCGGTCCTTTGGACTCCCGCAACACGTCCAGGACGAAGGCCTGGACGCGGTCGCCGGCCCGGTACGTTTCCCGTGGCACCTGCTCGCGGACCGGGAGCACCGCTTCGGCGCGGCCCAGGTCGACAATAATATTGCCGCGCTCGAAGCGCCGGGCGATGCCAGTGACAATCTCGTTCTTACGGTCTTTGTACTCGTTGTAGACGTTCTCCCGCTCCGCATCGCGGGTGCGCTGCAGAATGACTTGCTTGGCCGTCTGCGCGGCGATGCGGCCGAAGCCCCGCCGGAACGTCTTCAGCCGGAGAATGTCTCCGTATTGGTCGTCCTGGGCCTTGGCCTCGGCGGCATCCTCGTCGCGGTAGAAAATTTGAAAGACGAGCTCGTCACCGGCCTCGACCTCCATGCCCTTCTTGCGAGCCTCGTCCATGCTCAGCTGGTTGACGCCCTGGGCCGGGTCGGTAATTTCCTCCACCACCGTCACCGCCTGGAAGAGCTCCACCACCCCCTTGTCCAAGTCGTACTTGGCCTCGAGGTTGCGGTCCTGGCCGAAGTGCTTCTTGGCCGCGGTCTGCATCGCGTCCTCGAGTGTCGCCACCAGGACGCTCTTCTCGATGCCCTTGTCCTTGGCCACCTGCTCCAGGATGAGGTTGAGATTCACCACCGGGGTGGCTGCCGCTGTCGTCGCCATGGCTCGTTCGTCCCTAGAAGTCGAACTCCAGATTCGCCTTCGCAATGTCCCGGAACGGGATGCGGAAGGCGGGACCACCTTCGACGTGGACGGTCACTCCCTCGTCGGCCACGTCCTGCAGTGTCCCGGTGAAGCTCTTGCGCCCCGGCGTGCCTACCGGCCCAAACGTCTTCACCTTGATGCGCTTGCCCAGCACCCGCCGGAAGTGGTCGGGCTTGCGCAGCGGCCGGTTGACGCCGGGGCTGCTGACCTCGAGGCTGTAGGCCTGCTCGACCACGTCCTCCACGTCCAGGGCCGTCTCCACCGCGTGGGAGACGCGGGCACACTCCTCCAGCCCGACGCCCCCCTCCTTGGCCAACGGGTCACGCCCCGGCCGGTCGATGTAGAGCCGGAGAATCCAGCCGCCCGGCTCGCGCAGCCACTCCACGTCTACCAGCTCGAAGCCCTCGGCCTGCACCAAGGGCTCCGCCACGCGCGCCGCGCGCTCGGCCACCGACGCCTTGTGCAGTACCTCGGCCATGGCAGGAGGGGTCCAGAAACGAAAAAAGCGGGCACGAAGGCCCACTTTTCGAGGGTAAATCGAAAAATGTGGACGCCCTCGGTACCACAGCCCTCCCGAGGGTGTAAAGGCACCGCCCAGCACCACCACAGCCCCCGCTGCAGTCCATTTCCCTCTAAATAACGCTCTGCGTTATGGGGGGCGGGAGGTGCTGCCGGCCCTTCCCGCGCCGTCCATGCCATTCTCCACGGCCCTTATGTCCGTCTTCCGCGTGGCCGCTGTCCAGATGGCGTCCTCGGCCGACAAGGCCCAAAACCTGGCCACCGCCGAGCGCCTCGTCCGCGAGGCGGCCCAGGCGGGCGCAGCGCTGGTGGGCCTGCCGGAAAACGTCGCGTGGATGGGCCAGGAGGCGCAGCGGAGCGAGGCGGCGGAGCCCCTGGAGGGGCCCACCCTGGCCCGCTTCTCGTCCTTGGCCCGCCACTGCGGCATTCACCTCTTGGCCGGTAGCGTCCTCGAAAGCGGCGCCCCCGGCGGACGCCTCTACAACACCAGCGTCCTATTCGCCCCCACGGGCGAGCGGCTGGCCGTCTACCGGAAAATGCACCTCTTCGACGTCGAGGTGGGCGACGGACAGACGTACCGGGAGTCCGCCGCCGTCGCTCCGGGGCTGGACGTCGTCTCCGTCGAGACGCCGCTGGGCTGCGTGGGCCTGTCCGTCTGCTACGACTTGCGCTTCCCGGAGCTCTACCGCGCTCTGTCCAAGCAGGGCGCGGTGCTGTTGACGGTGCCCAGCGCCTTCACCCTCATGACCGGGAAGGACCATTGGGAGGTGCTGCTGAGGGCGCGCGCCATTGAGAACCAGGCCTACGTCCTGGCCCCAGCGCAAGGTGGGCGGCACCCCGGGGACCGACTGACCTACGGGCACGCCCTGGTGGTGGACCCGTGGGGCACGGTGGTGGCGTGCGCCTCCGAGGGCGAGGGATGGGCCATGGCCACGCTGGACACGGGGCTCGTGGAGCGCGTGCGGACACGCCTTCCGGCGCTGAAGCACCGGCGGCTGTAGCCGAAGGTGCCACTTCAGCCACCGTTGAGGGCGAAAGGCAGCCCGGCGCCGGCCCTCTGCTAGACTTCAATTTCGCTTCACCGGACAGCCGGCCCCTGCACCCGTCGGGACGACACATGGCTCTGTGCCTCACGCTGCTCGCGGCGGGCGACGCCTGTCGCAAGTCCCCGCCCGGTGGGGCGCTGGACGCCGCGCCCGCACCGACCGCCCGCGCCAACCTCTCGCAACTCAAGGGCACGGTGTCGGTGAAGCGTGCCGCGGCAGATGACTGGACGGCAGCCACCGAGGGCATGGCCCTCTTGGAAAACGACACCGTCCAGACGGGCGCCGGGGCCTCGGCGCTGGTGCGCTTCCCCAACGGCTCCTCGGTGGTGGTGGGAGAGGAGGCGCTCATCGGCATCGCCGAGACGGGAGGAGCTCCCGGGCGCGACCGCACGGACCTCACCGTCAAGCGCGGCAGCGTCGACGCCACCTTGCAGACACCCGCCACCCAGGATTTGAGCGTCGGCACGCCTTCGGCGACGGTGCGCGGCGGACGGGAGATTGTCTTCCAGTGAGGCCGCTCTTGCTCGCCCTGGTGTTGGTCTCCACCCCCTCCGTGCCGGAGACGGTGGTACGGCCCAAGGAGACGCTGGCCGACGTCGCCCGGCGCACGCTGGGCAGTGCCAGCGCGGCGAGTGAGCTGCGGGCCATCAACCACCTGGACTCGGACGCGGTGGCCCCCGGCACGCAGCTGTTGCTTCCTGGGCCGGAGCGGGACCTCGCGCTCTCGGCCCTGGCCTCCGCCAAGAGCGCGGTGCGCCAGGCCAAGCCAGGCGCCGCGCGCAACGAGGCCTCGGAGCGAACGGCCGAGGCCGAACGGCTGCTCTCGAGCGGCCGCTACGCCGAGGCTGCGGCCCAGGCCGACAGCGCCTGGAGGCTGCTTTCCCAACGGGTGGAGGACCCGTCCCGCTTTGCCATTCAAGTGGCCCCGGACGGGACGACGCGGGTGCACGTCGACTCCGGCATTCCGGTGCGCGTCGAGGCCGAGGGACACACCCGGGCGGTGAGCCCGGGCGAGACGGTGCTGGTGCACAAGGGCGAGGCGCCTGGCATTCCCACCGGCCAGCTGGACGCACCGACGACGAGCAGCTTGGAGGCCCCGGTGCTGCTCGCCCCGGCCGCCAATTTGAGGCTGGTGCTGGACAGCAAGGGAAAGGGCGTCGGACCGCTGCGCCTCAGCTGGCGCCCGGTGCCCGGCGCGCGCGGCTACTTGGTGGAGCTAAAGGGGCCCACGGGCCAAGTGCTGCGCACCACCCGGGCCGAAGCCAGCTTCCCAAGCGTGCTTACCGGCAGCTACCGCTGGAGCGTGCGGGCCCTGGGCGTCGAAGGAGAGCTGGGCCCGGCGACGGAGCGTGCGCTCGAGCTCTCCACCGGCAACATCAAGCTCGAAGTGCAGACACCGGACTGGAAGTGAAGCTCTTCAAAGTTATTTTCCTGTTGATGCTCGCGGTGGGCGTGGTGTCCACCGCCACCGTCGGCCTGTTGGTGCTGTCCGACACGCGCGAGCTGCTCACCAGGGACGCCCAGGAGCTCTCCGGCGAGCGGGTGAAGCAGCTGCGGCTGAAGACGGAGCGCGACCTGGAGGAGCCGGTGCGCGCCGTGCTGCAGCTCTCGCGCACCCAAGGCTTCTTCACCCTGCCGCTGGCCGAGCAGCGGGCGCTGGTGACGTCCGTCCTCACCCAGCGGCGGGACGTCACGGCCATCACCGCCTTCGACGCCCAGAAAGCGCGGGTCCCTGGGCTGCAGGCCTTCGCTTTCAACGACGTCCCCCCCACCGAGGTGGCCGAGCACGAGGCGCGGGCGCGCGCGCTGTTGGAGGGCCTGGGCGGCCTGCGCTACGCGCCGCCGGTGGCCCGTCCGGGGCGGCCGCCCACCGTGACGGTGGCCTTCCCGGTGGGAGAGCCGGCCCGGGGTTACCTGGCCGCCGAGCTGTCTTTGGCCTCGCTGGCAGCCACCGTGGAGGACCAGCGGGTGGGCTCCAGTGGCTTTGCCTACCTGGTCGACGGCCAAGGCAAGCTGGTGGCCGGCCCCCGCGGGCGCTTCGTCGCTGGGGAGGACCTCTCGGCGCGGCCGGCGGTGGCCAGCCTGTTGGCGACGCTGGCCAAGAGTCCGGACCCGGAGCTCTTCCGAGTGGGCAACTTCGGCACCGGGGACGAGCGGGTGGTGGCGGCCTACGCCTCGGTGGCCGGTCCAGGCTGGGCGGTGGTGAGCGAGCAGCCGCTGGACGCCGCCTACACCCAAGTGCGGTCCATGCAGCACCGCATTGTGGTGGGCTTCCTCGCCGCCCTGGCCGTGGCGCTGCTGTTGGCGCTGCTCTT
Organism: Myxococcaceae bacterium; assembly: GCA_052147975.1. Classification (GTDB taxonomy): domain Bacteria; phylum Myxococcota; class Myxococcia; order Myxococcales; family Myxococcaceae; genus JADGRA01. The sequence continues at coordinate 37,738 of JBKQJL010000011.1, read as the reverse complement.
CTCGCGCGGGCTCACCCGGCCGCTCAAGCGCTTCGTGGCCAGTGCCCTGGACATCGCCCGTGGACGCTTCGGCAGTCAGGTGGAGCTGAGGAGCAACAACGAGCTCGGCGAGCTGGCGCGAACCTTCAACCACATGAGCAAGGAGCTCTTGCGCTACGACCAGGAGAACAAGGGCCTCTACCAGAGCCTCGAGCAGGGGTACCTGGAAACCATCCTCGCGCTGGCCAACAGCATTGACAGCAAGGACCCGTACACCCGCGGCCACAGCCAGCGGGTGGGGGACATCTCCTCGGCCATTGGCCGCGAGCTTGGGCTCCCCGAGCCGGAGGTGAAGCTGCTCCGCTACGCCGGCATCCTGCATGACATTGGGAAAATTGGAATTGTGGACACCATTCTCGGCAAGCAGGAGCAGCTCACCAAAGAGGAGATGACGGTGATGCGCGAGCACCCAGTCATCGGGGCCTCCATCGTCGAGCCAGTCACCTTTCTCGGGGCCGCCCGGGCGGCGGTGAAGAGCCACCACGAAAAATGGAATGGCACCGGTTACCCGGAGGGCCTGTCCGGGGAGGGCATTCCCTTGGTGGCCCGCATCGTCGGCTGCGCGGACACCTGGGACGCCTGCACCACCACCCGTCCCTACCAGCGGGCGATGTCCATTCCTGCTGCCCTGGAAATTATGGAGCGGCTGCGCGGCACGGCGCTGGACCCGGCCGTGGTGGACGCCCTGCGGCGGGTGCTGGGCCGGCGGGCGGCGGGCGCCGAGGCCTCCCCACTGCCAGTCCAGCTCGCCTCGTGACGTCGGCCTCCCAGCGTTTCGCCCCCAAGCTGTCGTACAACAGAGGCCGGGCCTGTGGCCCCCTTCCCCGAGGGCCCGTGCGCTAGGCCAACATGAGTTTCTGGGACCACATTAAACCGAGCGCCCTGCCGCCAGCGGCCGCCCACCTTGAGGTGGCTGCAGAGGGCGGCGTCCTGCGCCTCACCTGGGAGGACGGCGTCCGCACCGCGGTGGCCGCCCGCACCTTGCGCCAGCAGTGCCCCTGCGCCGCGTGCGTGGACGAGTGGACGCACCAGCGCACCCTCCAGCCGGAAGCGGTGAGCCCTGACGTGAAGCTGCGCGAGGTGCGTCCGGCCGGAAACTACGCGCTGCACGTGCACTTCACGGACGGGCACAGCACCGGCATTTTCAATTGGAAGACGCTGCGGGAGCTCTCCGAGCGCTTTCCCGTCCCCGTCGCGTGAAGAGGAGGGCCCCACCCCACCATGAAGCCTCCGGAAAAGGACGAGGACGAATTCGAGCCCACGGGCCCGGCCCTGGATGCAAGTGGGCAGCTGGACGGGCCAAGCGGCCCCGCCCCCGCGACGCAGCGGCCGCGGCCGCGCCAGGGGCCGCCTCGGGCGGAGCCCCTCGAGCTGGCTGAGCGGCCCAAACGGCCGGAGACGGACTACGTCCCTGTCCCCCCTCCGCCGCCGGCACGCGTCCCGAGCGCCGGCGGAATGGGCGGCGGTTGGCTCGTCCTACTGCTGCTCGCCCTGGCCGGCGCCGGCGGCTGGTACTTCTTCCTGCGTCCCAAGCTGCTTCCCAACCACGTCCCGGTAGCGGTGGTGGTGCTCATCACCAGCGAGCCCCTGGGGGCAACCGTCACCGTGGAGGGGACCGCCGTCGGGGTGACACCTTGGGCGGCGGACAACCTTTGGCCGGCAGGCCCGGTGAATGTCACCCTCAGCTACCCAGGCTACCGTCCTTGGAGCGGCACCTTTCACGGCGGCCGTCCGGCCCGCCTCGAGGCACGGCTACAGCGCCGCTGAGCTGTCGGGGCCCCAAGGCGGAGGGCCGGCTCGACGCCTTCCAACCAACGGGGCTTGTCTACTTCACCACCCGGAGGTGGCCGCGTCCGCGCGGCTGCGCTTGCTCCGGGCCCGCCTCCTCGGCCTGCGCCGGCTCGACGCCCACTTCCCGCAAGGGGGCGCCCCTCGGCTCGAGCTCCGCGCGCACTGGCCGCGCGACGGCGGAGCTGCGCGTCAGCTCGGGCGGCATGTCCTCGGGAAACATCCAGAATTCGTGGCTGGCGTGGCTGGTGATGGCGAACACCGCGCTCCAGGGAATGGCCACGGTGAAGCGGGCGCCGGAAAAGCTGAGGGTGCTGCGCAGCCCCCACTCCCCCACCGAGAGGTCCGACGGCTCAAAGCGGTAGCTGAGGTTGAGGCGCAGGTGGGACTCCGTGCGGAATTCCGCCGGCACCACCACGCCCGGCCGACGGGCATCCAGGTGCACCATCACCATCCCGCGGTCCAGTGCCGCGAGCAGGTGTTGCTTTTTTTCCGGGGTACGGTCGTCCATGGCCTCGCAAACAGGGCCCCTTGTGCTTGCAAAAGGCTAACGCCTCCGAAGCACGCGATCCATCTCTCGCTTCGTCTCGCGCTGCTTGATGTCCTGGCGCCGGTCCTCGTGCGTCTTGCCCTTCACCAGGCCGAGCTCCACCATGGCCCGCCCCCCCGTGAGGTAAAGCACCAGCGGACCGCTGGACTAGCCCCGTTCCCGCACCTTGGCCCCCCAGCGGTCCAGCTCGGCCCGGTGGAGAAGCAGCTTGCGCGCCCGGGTGGGCTCGTGTGGGAAGAGGTTGGCCGCCCCATAGGGGGCAATGCGCAGGTTGTGGAGAAAGAGCTCCCCGGCTTTGTTGGGCAGCGCGTACCCGTCGGACATTTGCACCGAGCCGGCCCGGAGGCTTTTCACCTCGCTGCCCAGAAGGGCGAGCCCGGCCTCCAGCCGCTCTTCCACCGAGTAGTCCGCGCGGGCCCGTCGGTTGGTGGCGATGACTTTCTCGCCGGCGGCGGCCTTGGTGCTTCGCGACTGCATGGGCTAGCCGAGCTCGACGTTGTCGATAAGTCTGGTGGCCCCGACGAAGCCGGCCACCAGAAGGCGTGCGCTGGGGACGGCCCGCTGGAGTGGCTGCAGCGTCTCGGGGTGCACCAGGGCAACGTAGTCTTCACGCACGTCCGCGGCGCGCAAGGCCTTCCGCACCTCGGCCAGAAGCTTTTCCGGCTGGTCCACCCCCTGGTGGAAGCGCGCCCGCGCCGCCTCGAGCCCGGCGTGCAGCGCCCGGGCCCGCGGCCGCTCGGCCTCGGAGAGGTAGGCGTTGCGGGAGCTCAGGGCGAGGCCGTCCGCCTCCCGGACGATGGGCATTCCCCGCACGTCCACCCCGAGGTGGAGGTCCTTGGAGAGCCGGCGCACCAGCTGAAGCTGCTGGTAGTCCTTCGTGCCGAAGAAGGCCAGATGCGGGCGAAACAAGGCGAACAGTTGGGTCACCACCGTGGCCACGCCGCGAAAATGCCCAGGCCGCCGCTCGCCGCAAAGCCCGCGCGAGAGCTCCACCACCTCGACGAAGGTTTGGTGCCCGGGCGGGTACACCTCGGTGGCCTCGGGGTGAAACACCAGGTCCACCCCGGCCTTGGTACAGAGGGCCAAGTCCGAGGTGAAGTCGCGCGGGTAGCGGGCGAGGTCCTCGGTGGGGCCGAATTGGGTGGGGTTGACGAAGATGGTGACGGCCACCACGTCCGCGGCGGCGCGCGCCGCCGCCATCAGGCTGACGTGCCCGGCGTGCAAGAAGCCCATGGTGGGCACCAACGCCAGCCGCCGCCCGGCGCGTCGCGTCCCCTCGGCCACTTCGGCCGCCTCGCGGGCGGTGGTGAGCACCTTCGGGGGCAACACGTCAGACGGGCACGCCGTAGACAGGTCCGGTGCGCTCCTCGCCCGGCGTCTGGCTTTGTGCCACCACCGGCGCGTTGGGGTTGCTGGCCACCAGTCGGATGGTTTTTGACTTGAAGGAGTGCGCCTCGTCCGGGAAGGTGTCGCCGCGCACTTCGGCAAAGAAGGTTTCCGCCGCCGAGCGGGTGGTGCCGTAGAGGTCGGCATAGCGCTTCACGAATTTCGGCTTGAAGTCCGGATTGAGTCCGAGCAAGTCGTAGCAGACGAGGACCTGACCGTCGCAGTGCACACCCGCCCCGATGCCGATGGTGGGGATGCTCAAGCCGGCCGTTATTTCCTGGGCCAGCTCCATCGGCACGCCCTCCAGCACCAAGGCGTAGCAGCCGGCCTCCTGCAGCGCGAGCGCATCTCGGTACAGCCGCCGGGCAGACTCCTCGTCACGGCCCTGGACGACGTAGCCCCCCATTTTGTGCACCGACTGAGGCGTCAGCCCGAGGTGGCCCATGACGGGAATGCTGGCGCGAAGGATGTGGGCGATGGTGTCGGCGAATTCCGCGCCGCCCTCCAGCTTGACGCTGCCCACGCCGCCCTCGGCCACCAGGCGGCCGGCATTCTTCACCGCCTCGACGGCGGTGGTCTGGTAGCTGAGGAAGGGCATGTCGCCCACCACGTGCGCGCGCCGGGCGCCGCGGGTGACGGCCCGACAGTGGTACACCATCTGGTCCATGGTGACGGGGAGGGTGGAGTCGTTCCCCTGCACCACCATGCCCAAGCTGTCGCCGACGAGAATGACGTCGGCGCCGGCGTCGTCGAGAATGCGGGCGAAGGTGGCATCATAGGCCGTGACCATGCAGATGCGTTGGCCGGCCTGCTTCTGGCGCTTCAGCGTATGGATGGTGACCTTGTCCACAGGTTCACCTCCGTCAGGTTTGGGTTTGGGTGAGGCGAGGCCGTTCACCGTTCCCCTTGGAAGGGGAATCGCCGTTGGCCCTTGCCCAGCACCTTAACGCCCCCTGCGCTGGCCGTCCGCCAGGGAAGTCAGCTTTTTCCCGCGGGCAGGCCGTCGGTTCCGCCCAGGGTGAACTCCGCCCCACCGGGGCTACCGCGGCCGCGTGTCGGCCAGCGGCAGGTAGTGGTGCACGCCCTTGCGCATCTTGCGGATGACGGAGACCAGGTTGTCCAGGTCCGCCTCGTTGTGGACGAAGTCGATGTCGCTGGTGTTGATGACCAAGAGCGGCGTGTCCGCGTAGTGGAAGAAGAAGTCGTTGTAGGCGCGCGCCAGCTTGGCGAGGTACTCGGCGTCGAAGTGTCGCTCGTAGTCTCGGGCGCGCCGCTTGATGCGCTGGAGCAGCACCTCTTGGCGCGCTTGCAGGTAGATGACGAGGTCCGGCTGCACCACCCTTGGCCCCAGGGCGGCGTACACCCGCTCGTACAAGGCCAGCTCGTCCGGCTGCAGGGTGAGGGTGGCGAAAATGCGGTCTTTGGCGAAGAGGTAGTCGCTCACCGTCACCTGGGCGAAGAGGTCCGCCTGGCTCAGGGCCTGCTGCTGCTGGTAGCGGCTCAACAGGAAGAAGAGCTGCGTCTGGAAGGCGTGCGCCAGAGGCTCCTTGTAGAAGGCCGGCAAGAAGGGGTTCTCCTCTGCCGTCTCCAGCACCGGCCGGCCCGCGAGCCGCCCGGCGAGCAGCTTGGTGAGGCTCGTCTTGCCCACCCCAATGGGCCCCTCGACGGCGATGTAGCGGTGCTCCATGGGCGCGCGTGCTGGCCCGGAGGACGTCCCCCGCACCGGGGGGCGCAGGCCAACCTCCAGGGGCAGTGGAGTCAAGCATGTGCCCCAGGGCGCTTCAACGAGGAGTGGCCACCCAACCGGCGCTGCCGGCGAAGACGTTGACAAGGCCGCCGGCGCCCTCGCTAGCATTGCCTTCCCGGGTGGGCGTCCCCCTGGGGCCGACAGATGCAGACCCGGAGAGCCAGAGTCCGCCCGCGAGACACCGCCGAGCCTCGGCGGACAGCGGCGCCCGAGGACACGCACCACGGGGCGGCCATGCTGCGGCTGGCGTTGGAGCTGAAGAAGCCCGGCGCCCCACCGGTCGACGTCCTGGTGACGGAGCTCTCCCGCAGCATGCGGCTGCATGAGCCGTCCTTCCGCCGCTTCCTCGCCCAGCAAGGCGAGCTCTTCACCGCGCTGGCCACCGGACGCGGTTAAGCCTCCCCAGGCGGCCGCCCCGGGGGCACTTGGGCCTTGCCCAGCAATCCCCGGCCAGGCCGTTCGTCCCAATTCCCCGGGGGGGAGAGGTGTGCCCTCTTGGGAGGCTTGCAATGACTCGGCACCGACTCCGGCTTCTCGGGCTTCTCAGCCTCGTGGTGGCCGGGCGCTCGGCGGCCGCTCAGGACGACACCCGGTGGGTGTTGGACGCCTCCCAAGCACCGCGCCTTCAGCGCGTCGAGCATGGGCTGCCGACGCTGTCCCTTCCTGGGGGGAAGTCCATCCAACTGAGCGTCCCGGAGTGGATGGAAGCATTCTCCATTCCAGGGCTGAGCATCGCCGTCATCGACAACTTCCAAATTGTGTGGATGAAAAGCTACGGCGTTCGCCAGGCGGGCACCCCCGGGCCGGTGACGCTCGACACCACCTTCCAGGCGGGCTCCGTCAGTAAGCCAGTGACGGCACTGGCCGTCATGCACTTGGTGCAGGAGGGACGGCTCTCCCTCGACGAAAACGTCAACGACAAGCTCGTCGCGTGGAAGGTGCCGGACAACGAATTCACCACCCGAGAAAAGGTGACGCTTCGGCGGCTGCTCAGCCACAGCGCAGGGCTGACAGTGCACGGGTTTCCTGGCTACGCCGTAGGCCAGCCTCTCCCCACCTTGGTGCAAGTGTTGAATGGGCAGCCGCCCGCCAACACGGCACCGGTGCGCGTGGAGATGGTGCCCGGAACGAAGTTTCAATACAGCGGGGGCGGGACCACCATCGTCCAGCTGCTCTTGGTCGAGCAGCTGAAGAAGCCCTTCCCGCAGCTCATGGCGGAGACGGTGCTCGAGCCGTTGGGCCTGCGGCACAGCAGCTACGAGCAACCCCAGCCACCGCAGCGGGCAGCGGCCTCGGCCACAGGGCACCGCGCCGACGGCAGTCCGGTGCCGGGAAAATGGCACATCTACCCGGAGATGGCGGCCGCCGGGCTGTGGACGACGCCTGGCGACTTGGCGCAGGTGGCCATCGAGGTGGCCAAGAGCAAGCACGGCCAGTCCAACCGCGTTCTGTCCCAGAAGAGCACGCAGCAAATGTTGACGCTGCAGGCGGACCCGGTGGGCCTGGGCTTCTTCCTCGACGCCCACAGTGACCGGTTTGGTCACGACGGCTCGGACGACGGCTTCCTGACGTTCCTCACCGCCTTCGCCGACTCGGGCAAGGGCGTGGCCATCATGTCCAACTCCGACCTTGGCTTCACCATTTTCGGGCCGCTGGCCGCCAGCGTGGCCAAGGAGTACGGCTGGACGTCCTTCACCGCCGAGCCACCCCTACCGTTCGTCCGCTTCGCCCTCGTTTCGCGAACGCTCGGGGTGCCCGCGGCGCTGACGGACTACGCCAGTCAACGCGCCGAGGGACCGGCCAAACGCTTTGGCCCGGGTGACCTCAACATCACTGGCTACCTGCTTCTCCGCGGCGGACACACCAGCGAGGCCGTCCAGGTTTTCGAAGCCAACGTCGCGCTCTACCCTGACGACGCCAACGCCTTTGACAGCCTCGGCGAGGGGTACCTGACGGCCGGCCGGACGGAGGCCGCCATTGCCAATTACAAGAAGTCGCTCGCGCTGAATCCCAAAAACGAGAATGCCGTCTCGATGCTGGCCAAGCTTGGCGTGGGACGGCCGGACGCTGGCGCCAAGTGACCGCTCCCCTCCTCCAATGCCGCAGAGTGCTGCAGAGGTTGGCCAGGACGCTTCTGGCCGCCGGCTTCCCTGCTCAGAAGTAGTACCGCGCGTCGAAGTGGATGCGCATATAAATCATCCAGGACGGCGCCAGCTCCGGCGTCGGTCCGGTGGCCGCCGGAAGCGTCAGCTTGGAGACGTATTGCACTTGGTTCGGAAGCTCGACGCCCCAGCCGAATTGAATGGCAAAGGTGAGAGCCTGGTTGGTGGAATATTCTCGGAGCGGCCGGTACTCGAAGGTCGGGAAGTCCAGGCTGAGGACGCGGTAGGAGAGGAAGACCAGGTCGCTGTTGTAGGGCACGGTGGCGCCCGGGGCCGCGACGCCGATGTTGTCCACGCGGTCGCCGGCGTAGCCGTAGAAGGTGGCGGCCGCCTCGCGCCCAAGGAGCAGTTGGAAGGCGCCGATGGGCGTGTTGAAGGCGCGCTCGTAGCGGAGGAGTCCCCCACTGGCCGCCCAGATGCCCATGTCCGTCAGCGTGGTGGGCGAGGCCCAAATGAGCACCGGGGCTACGATGAGCAAGTCAAAGGGAATGACATAGAAGGGGACCCGCAGACGCACGGTGATGCCGTGTCTGGCGGGGACGATGGGGACACCGGCCGCCGCGAAATTCGAGCCCGAGGGCCCGTCCTGCGGTGTGTCGTACGAGTAGCCGACTCCGAGGAACGCTTGGCCCGCGCCGGTGGAGCCGGTCAGCGCCTCGAGGCCCACGCCGACACGGAATTCTATCTCGGCGCCCCCATACCAGCGCGCGTCCGCATTGCCAGACTGGTATCCGCCAAAGGCCAAACCGCCGGTGAGGTCACCTGAGAAGCCGACGAAGGGCCCAATTTCCTGACGGAAGTGTGGAACGTGCACTTCATTTTGTCCGCGCGAGGGGATGGGCGTCTTCTCCGCCACCGGCTTCGCCACCGGCAGCGTCGTCGCCGTGACGGTCGCCGTCGCCTGGCGCGTGGCGGTGCAGGAGTCGTAGGCCGTCGCCCCCTTGAGGGCCTCTGGCGCGATGGTAGCGGCGGCTTCCGCCGCGGGGGAGCCCGGGCGGGCGGCCTCAAAGAGCTGGCCGAGGCTGAGAGCGACGACGGCCGCGGCGCGCGTGAGGTCCTGCGGCCGCATGTGGGCATCGCCCAGCATCACCATCGGCGTGCCGGACCAGGACATGCCGTCCAGGCCAAACTCGCAGTAGTAGTCGTGGGTTCCCTTCCGCTCCGCCGCGCTCCCCCAGATGCCAACAATGTGGCCCGCCGAGAAACTGTCCTCCAGGAAATGGATGGCGAACGCCTCGGTGGCCAGCACTTGGCGGGCCAGCGAGGCGCGCGTCGCCGGCTCGGTGGCGGCCGCCCACTGCCGCGCCAGTCCGACTGCGCCGAGGTGGTAGTAGAGGTACAGCCCCAGGGCATTTGGCTCGACGCCGTCGGCGAGGACGCTCGTCAAATACTCATCCAGCGTGTTTCTGTCGCGGGGGAGGAGGAAGTGGCCGTTGTTGGCCTGCGCGCGCGTGAGGTACTGGGGGTCTGCGGACTGCAGGGCGAGATTGGAGTAGGCCCAGACATTCAAGGTGGCGTCGCGGCTCGTCGCCTGCTCCAACCCCACCTTTGTCTTCGCGGCCACGCTCCCCACGTTCAAAATCCAGTCGCTGGGAAGCGTCTCGGCGAGGAGTTTGTCCGGAGAGCAAGAGTGGTCACCGGCGATGGCCGGCCAGGCCGCCAGGTCGAGACAGCTGGGCGCGGTCCGGCCGTCGCCGCTGACCATCTCCTGGCAGTACCGAGACTCATGCCCGGACCGCGCCTCAGTCCAAAGGGTCCCGAAGAATTCCCGCTGCTCCAACGGCAAGCCCTTGAGCGCCTCCGCCATGATGTCGCGGTGCTCGGGGTAAATCCACGCCTCCGCTCGGTCTGGAACCAAGGCCACCGCGAGCAGGAGGGCCAGCGCCTGCGTAGCGCCGCGTCGCCGGCGAATCTGCAGCGTTCCCCTCACCCGGCTCGAAGCAGACGCTCGTCCCAGCTTAAATTCAAGCGGTGACGACAGCCGCGTTTGGCCGAAGGCAGGCCCAACACCCGTGAACACCAGGGCTCAGTCGGCCGTAGCGGTGGCGGAACACCGGCTCCATTTCGCTGAAAGCGTCCTTCATGCCGAAAACCAGCGCGGCAGCTGGTCGCGGCCGACTCGGTTCAGCAGCGGTTTTCAGTTGAAATTGTACTGTAGGACGATGAGGCCCTGCACCGAGGAGAGGAAGACGTTGGTATTCCCGACGACGGGCGCGCGTTGGTAAATGATTTCAAGGCCCACGTTGAGCGGCTTGACGTCCGTGTAGAAAATGCCCGCCTGGTAACGGTATTGGCGAATCTCGGTCGCGTTGACGCTGAACTCACTTTGAAACCCGAGGAGAAAGCCAATCGGGACTTTACAAGCTGGCTTGAGGTCGAAGTCAAAGATGGCGTTGGCCGCCAGCAGGCTGATGGAATTCGTCACGCCAGTGACGCTGCTGGACGTGGTCGCGTTGGTGTAGAAGTAGGCCAGCGAAAACGTGAGGCCCACCCAGTTTTGAATGGCCCACGCCCCGACGAAGGCCGGCTGAAGCGAGTAGGAGCCGGCGCTGACGATGGGGGAGACAATGTTGCCGACGTCGATGCTGTCCTGCACCGACTTGAGGACGTTGAAGAAGATGGACGGCCCGAAGCTGGCGTCGAAGGAGCCGCCGAGCCGAAGGTTGTCTCCCACCTTCCAGCTCAACGTCGTGCCCACGCTGCCTTTGCCCACAGCATTGGTGCCGACGGCGGCTGCCCCGCTGCCATTGATGCCGCTGTAGACGATGAGCTCCACGCCCACCCGCACCGCCCACCAGGGGAGAAACCCGTACTGGTAGTCGAGCAGCTGGGCGTAGCCGCCGACCTCGTAATTGGCCGTGGAAATTGGTTGACCGGCAATGTTGAAGGTGTGCCCCGGCGCCGTCCCATAGCCGAAGCCCGTCTCGGTGGCGACGTACGTCGAGGTGAAGGGGTCGAGGGAGAAGCGGGAGGGGATGAAGTTGTGCCCGGCCAGCTCGCGCCGCAGCTCGGGGGTGGCGTCTGCGGCTTGGCTGCCATCCGCGTCGGCCCACGCCAGCGCGGGGCACAGAAAGAGCAGCGGCACCACCAGCGCCAGGCTCTGCCTGGCAATGGCCCGGGCCGAGCCCGCATGTGTCGTTTCCAATTTCACGGCCCCTCCTTGCTTCAACTGCGGCTCGGCACCCTAACGCAGGACGTCGGCCGAGGGACAGGCAAAGTCCCTCCAAACGCATGTGCAAGCGCTTGACTAAGCGCGGCCGGCCAGGGCGCGCTCCACCGCCGCAAACTCCTCAACACTGAGCGTCTCGGCACGGCGGCCAGCGTCCACGCCGGCGGCGTCCAGAGCCGCCCGCACCTCGGCTCCCGTCCCCAGCGCCGCGTCGGACTGGAGCGAGTTGAGCACGGTTTTGCGCCGCTGGGCGAAGGCCGCCTTCACCACCCGACGGAAATGGGCGTCGTCGGAGACGTCCGCCCGAGGGACGAGGAGCGCGGTGAGCCGGAGCACCGCCGAGTCCACCTGCGGCGGGGGGTGGAAGAGGTGCGCCGGTAGCACAAAGAGGAGGTGAGGACGGAAGTACAGCCCCAGCAACACGGTGAGCAGCCCGTAGGTGCGACTTCCGGGCTCGGCGCAGAGGCGCTCGGCGACTTCCTTCTGCAGGGTGAAGACGGCCCGGCTGATGTGCGCGTGCTGCTCCAGCACGCTGAAGAGAATGGGGCTGCTGAGGTGGTAGGGGAGGTTGCCCACCACCGCCACCTTGTCAGCGCCGGCCAGCCGCGCGAAGTCCACCTGCGCCGCGTTGGCCGCCACCACCGTCAGCCGCTCACTCTTGAGCTCGCCCAGCGCCTCCACCATGTCCCGGTCGCGCTCCACCGCAGTCACCTGGGCGCCCGTCTCCAGAAGGAAACGCGTCAGGTGCCCCAGGCCCGGGCCGAGCTCCACCACCGGCTCGCCGGGCAGCAGCTGCAGCGCCGCACAAATGCGCTCCAGCGCGTCCGCGTCGCCGAGGAAATTCTGTCCCCAGCTGTACTTCGGCCGCAGCCCTCGCCGGCTGAGAATAGAGCGCGGGGACTCCACCTCACGGCCTCCAGGCCGCGTCGACGGCGAGGTCCGCCCCGGGCCGCACGCCCCGCCGGTAGGCCTCATACCCCGCCACCGCCACCATGGCGCCGTTGTCCGTGCACAGCCGGGGCGGCGGGAGAAAGACGCGGATGTCGCGCTCCGCCGCTCGCTCCAGCGTGAGCGCACGCAAGCGGCTGTTGGCCGCCACGCCGCCGCACAGGACGAGCCGTTGCACATTGAGGCGACGCGCCGCAGCCACCGCCTTGTGCGACAGCGAGTCGGCCACCGCTTCCTGAAACGAGGCGCAGAGGTCGGCCAGGCCTTGTCCCTCCGGGACACCGTGGCGCTGCAGGTGCGCCCGGACGGCCGTCTTCAGCCCGCTGAAGCTCCAGTCCACCACCTCCGGCGCATTCATCGCCCGGGGGAAACGGATGGCCCGCGGGTTTCCCCCTTGCGCCAGCGCGTCGATGGCGGCGCCGGCCGGGTAGGCCAGCCCCAACAGTCGCCCCACCTTGTCATAAGCCTCCCCTGCGGCGTCGTCGCGCGTACTGCCAAGGCGCCGGTACTGGCCGAACGCCTCCACCAGGTAGAGACTGGTGTGCCCGCCGGACACCACCAGTCCCAGGAAGGGCGGCTCCGGTGCGTCCTCCACCAGGCGAATGGCCAACAGGTGTCCCTCGAGGTGGTTGACGCCCAGCACCGGCACGCCGGTGGCGGCGCCGAGCGCCCGGGCCGTCTGCAGTCCGACGAGCAGCGCCCCGAGTAGCCCGGGGCCGGCCGTTACAGCAATGAGGTCCAGGTCTGCCAACGCCACGTTGGCCTTGCACAACGCGGCGTCCACCACCGGCAGCACCTGCACCACGTGGTTGCGGCTGGCGAGCTCCGGCACCACGCCGCCCCAGCGCCGGTGGATGTCCACCTGGGTGGAGACGACGTCCGAGCGCGCACGTCGGCCGTCCTCCACCACCGCGGCGGCAGTCTCATCACACGAGGTTTCGAGGCCCAAGACGAGCACGGCCAGAGGCGTTTAGCGTGCGTGGCCGCGGCGCGCCACCTCCGGGCCGAGGACGCGGACGACGTCCCGCACCTCGCGGGCCCAGCGGTCATTGGGCGCGAGCTCCAGGTAGGTGCGGTAGGACTCCAGCGCCGGTGCGTACTGGCCGTTGAATTGCTGCGCCGCTCCCAGGAAGAGCCAGGCTCGGGGGCGGTTGGCGTCTGCGCGCACCACCTCCGTCAAAAGCTGGACGGCCTCGCCATAGCTGCCGGCGGCGCTGCTGGAGTTGACGATGGCGCCCCCCAGCCCCTCCTTGGCCTCGAGCGAGGAGGGCTTGATGGCCAGCGCGCGCCGGTACTGCACTGCCGCCGCGGCGAAGTCCCCGTTGGCCGTGGCGCGCGCACCCTCCTCGAGGCAGTGGCGAAAATTGGCCTCCGGCGAGTCCGCCGGTGCCGCCGTCTCCAAGGCCGCAGCAGGCCCGGAGGGCGAGGCCCCGGCCAGCGCGTTGGCCAGGGCGCTGGTGGCCGCCGCCGCTTCCGGCGGGGCGGGCGGCTGGCCGGTGGCGACGCTGGGGGCGGAGGCAGGCGGCGCGCGCAGCCGCCACAGCACGGCCAGGCCACCGAGGGCCAAAAGGGCGACGGCCAACAGGACGGCGCGGCGACGTGTCCGGCCGCGGCGGGCCAAGCCGCGCTCGGCGTCCACCAACTGCGCGGCCTCGACGGCCTCCTCGGCCGTGGGCGCGGCCAGCGGCGGAGGGGCGTCCCAAGAGGCGGCGCCGGACGACGGGGGGGCAACCCCCGGCGTCGCCGCCTCGCTGGGGGCAGCTGCTGTCGCAACCTCGGGATGGGCGCTTGCCGCCTCGGCACCGGAGGACGGCGTGTCGAAGCGGGCCAACAGCGGTGCTTCGCTGGGCGGGGCCTCGGCCGCACCGCCGAAGCGCGCCGGACGCTGGGGCGCGGGCGCGGAGGGCAAAAGCTTTGGCTGGGCCGGGAGCAGGTTGGGGGGGGCCAGGGGCTTGGTGGCCCGCGCCAACGGCACTGGCCCCCAGCCGGCGTGGGGCTCTCCTGCGCCCGAGTCGCTCGCGCCGGCCTCGAGCAGCTTCTGCTTCGCCTGGTCGAGGGCACTCGGCGCCACCTCGTCGGGGACTGGGGCCGGGGGCTCCCGCCCGGCGAAATGCAGCACCCGGGCGCCGCGCTCGCCGGCGTCTTGGACGAGCCCCGCTGGGGCTGGGTTGGCCGGTGCGCGGGGAAAGAGGGGGAGCTCTGGCTCGGCGTTGGCCAGCTCGGCCGCCACCGCCTCCAACTCCGGCCGGACGAGCGCCGGAGCCGGCGCAGGGGGAGGCGGGGCCGGCGGTCGGGCCAACCACTCCTCGAAGGCCGGGCGCCGCGCGTCGCGCTCGCCGGCAGCGGGCTTGCTTCCCAACTCGCGAATGAGGCCCTCGAAGTACAGCTTGGTAATAATCCCCAGCGCAGCCAAGTCCTCGAAGTTGGAGTCCTCCACCACGCGCGCCAGCGTCCGCCGTCCGTCGAAGAGACGCAGCAGCGCATTCACCTCGTCCGGGACTTCGCTCAGCCGCTCGGCCAGTTGGCGGTAGTCAATCTCGAAGACGGTTTCCAACGCCGGCAGCTGCTCCAGCATCCGCCCCCATTCGTCCAGCCGTCGCATCCCCTCCAGCAGGAGCCCCTGGGTGGAGACTTCAATGCGGTCGGGGCGCTCAACCGGCTCGAATTGCACGTCAAACTTCCCCTCGAAGGTATTCAACACCCGGTAGAAGGCGTTTTCCCCGACGAGTTTGTCGAGCTCGGCGTCCACCACCCGGCCGTCCCGGAAGTAGATGGCCCCGGTGTGCTCGCCCTCGATGCTCACCTTCCCCGTCTTGCGGCCGACCTCGAAGGTTTGCACCAGGTCCACCACCCCCATGTCCGCCAGGCTTCCGGAGAAGCCTCCCTTGGTTTCGCGACGCTCGAGGCGCTCGTCGGCCTTCTGCAAAATCAACTTCATCCGCGTCACAATTTCGCGGATGTAGATGGGTTTGGTGAGGTAGTCCTCGCCCCCCAACTCCAGCCCCCGCACCTTGTCTTCCAGCGCTTTCTGGCTGCTGAGAAAAACGAAGGGGATGGCCTCGAATCGGCTGTCCGCTTTCAGCCGGCGGCACAGCTCGAAGCCGTCGAATTCCGAGAGCCGGGTGTCAGACAGGACCAGGTCCGGCGGGCTGATTTGGACCTTTTCCAGCGCGTCCCGTCCGTTGACGGCCGTGGTCACCTGAAAGCCAGCCTTCTTCAGGCTGACCTCCATCACCCGCAGGTTTTTTGCGTCTCCATCGACCAGGAGCAGGTGCTGCTTGGCCACGCGCGTGCACCCATCTTCACTGCCCCTGGGCGAAGTCGTCCTGGGGGAGTCTCCCGACGGATGATTGTGGGCGCATGCACCGCCCGTCAACGCTTCCCCGGGGGAACGGGGGCGCCCGGTGGCGCTGGCTGCGCGAGCGCCTTGACACCCTGCCGCCCGACTGGTTGAGGGGAGGTGTGAGTGGAGCTGAGCAGCGCCGGCACGTCCGCCGCGCGGTGAGCGTGGAGTTTCGGGGCAAGGACGCCGGGGGCGAAGGCGAGCTCACGCTGCTCGGTGCCGACCTCTCCGCCGGCGGCACCTTCCTTCGCTGTGACGTGCTGCTCGAGCCGGGCGAGACGCTGGCCCTGGAATTTCACCCCCCGGGCGCTGCCGCACCGCTCTCGGCCCAGGCCAGAGTCGCCTGGGTGCGGCGCTTCCCGGACGGCAGTGCACCGCCCGGAATGGGCATCGAGTTTCTCGCCATGCCCGAGCCGGACCGTCGCCTCCTCGAGGCGGCGCTCGGCCTTCGCTAAGGCGGGGTAGCGCCTCAGCGCTAGCGGGGTTTCTTCGCTGGGCCGCCGCGCTTGCGCATCTCAATCAGCCGCAGCTCTTGGCTGGCCTCGAGGTGGCGCGCGTTGGACTTCAGCGCCTCGCGGAAGTGGCGCTCGGCGCGCTCGACGTCCCCTTCCACCCGGGCAATGACGCCCAGCTGGTAGTGGGCCCGGTCGCAGGCCGGGTCTTCCTTCAAGGCGTCCACCATCATCGCCCGCGCCGCGGCGGCGTCGGACTTGCGGTTGGGGTCCATGTAAATGGCCCAGGCCCGCGCCGCCAACACCTGCGCGCGCGGGTAAAGCCGGTAGGCCTCGGCGAAGTGCGCTTCGGCGGCGACGTGGTCTCTGCGCCGGAGGGCGGCTTCGCCGGCTCGGTAGGCCTCGGCGGACTCGGTCTGGTCGCGGACAGCGGGCCCGCTGGCCACTGCCGCCACCTCCCGGGCGTGGGTGGCGCGGCGCTCGTCGTCCAAGAGGAATTCCTGCGCCTCGCGCAGGGAGTCGAAGATGGTGGTGGCCTGCGGAACCAACTCGGCCAGCGCGGGCGGGAGCCGGTCCGGGTGGAAAACCTTCACCAAGTCCAGAAAGGCCGCCTTCACCTGGGCGCGGCTCGCCTCCAGGTGCAGGCCGAGGATGTCGAAACGGTTGCGGTCCCCGGAGAGGCCGGCGAAGCGCTGTTCAATTTGCCGGGCCAACCCCTGCTCGGCGGGTGTCCGCGGGCCCGGGGCCACCGGGACAGGCGCCGGGGTCGGCTCGAGTGGGGTGGCGCTGCCCATGGTGCGCGGGGCGCGGGACACCAGCGAGCCGAGGTTTTGGATGGCGCGTCGCAGGAGCCGCTGCCGCCGCTCGCGCGCCGCTTCCCCGGGCACCCCGCCGGAAGGGGTGAGGGCGGGTGTGGCCTCGAAGGGCGGAGGCAAAGGCTGAGGCGCTTGCACCGGAGGCAACGTCTCCATCTGCCAGGCGCCGGCGTCCGCCGAGGCCTGAAGGATGGCGTCGACGGGCACGTCGGTGTGGGTGACTGCCTCCTGGCTGAGGCCCACCAGCGACGAGAGGTGCGCGTCGACGTTGGCCAGCGCCTCCTCGAAGGACGCCGCCGCCGGGGCCGGCCCCGCCGCCGGCTCCTGGACGAGACGCCACAAGTCCTCCTCGGCCTTGCCCGCCTCGGGCCCGAGGTGCAACGGCGGCCGGGGGGGCTCCACCGGCGGCACCGCGGCCGACTCGGCTGCGCTACGTGCCGCCGAGGACAACACCCCCTCGGTGGCGGCAAGCCACGTCTCCGCAGGGCCGGCCGCGCCGGCGCGCCGCAGCGCTTCCGTCATCTCCTCCACCAACTCGGCGGGGCTGCGGGGGGCAGCCGGGACTTCGGCGTCGGCGAAGAGGAGGATGGGCTCGGCCTGCGCCGTCCCCTCCTCCGGCCCGGGCATGGGGACCACCTCGACCGACTCGGCTGAATGCAGCAGCGTCTCGGAGGCAGCCCGGTCATCTGCGTCCGAGCCCCAGATGGGCGTCGAGCCCCGAGGACGGGACGCACTTTCGGACTGCGCTTCCGCCTCGGACAGCACCGGCGGCTCGAGCGCGGCGAAGGGCCGAAGCGTGTCCCGCCGCTTGGGCACCCCCCCTGGGGACTCCGGCGCACCGGGGCTGAGGGGCTCCTCGCTCGTCGAGCGGGAAGGGGCTGGCCCCTCGTCTGCCAGCGACTGGAACGTCCTCTGGGTGGTGGTGCGGCCGCCTTCGGTGTGCACCACCACCGGCCGCAGCGTGTCCGGCTCAAGGACGGGTCCGCCGGCGATGGCCTCGGCCACGGTGATGCGCGGCACCTCCTCCTTCGGTTGGGGGAAAGCCGGGTCGGTGGACTCCAGCGGAGGCAGCGGCCCGATGCCGGTGGCGGTGACGCCGGGCGGGGCTCCCCGCACCAGGGTGTCGGCCAGTGCCACTTCGATGGGTGTGTCTCTGCGGGGCACGCTGGCTTGGGCCTCCCGCCAGGCGGCTTCGGCGGCACGGGCGGCTTCGAGAGCCCGTCGCGCCTGCTCCGCTCGCTGCCGTTGCTCGGCGCGCCTGTTCTCCTCGGCGTTGCGCGCCGACTCGATGGCGGCCCGCGCCACGTTGCGCCGTGCCTCCTCCTCGGCGCGGCGGGCCTCGACTTCGCGCTCCAGGGCGACGCGCGCTTCCCAGCCGGCGGCGTCCAAAATCTCCACCCGACCGTCATGCTGGAGCAGCCGCAAGAGGGCCGCCTCCCCGGGCTGCAACTCCCCGGCCGGGTGAAAGGTGGAAAAACGCTCGAGGAGGCTGCGCTCAGTGTCTGCGAGCAGCCAGCCCGCGCACTCGTCCACCTCCCGGCAGCACACCAGGGCGTCGGCCGGCAACGGCCCCAATGTCTCAAAGGCAGCGCGGACGGCCCTCGCCCCGGACAGCCTCGGCACGCCGGCGTCCACCAGCGCCGGCATGAAGGTGGCCTCGCCGCCGTAGCTCACCAGCCGGCGTAGGCTGGCCAGTGTCTGCACCTCCTCGGCGGCGAAGGCGTCTCCGCCGCACAGCTCGAGCAGCGCGGGCGAGGTGGGCCCAGTGGCACCCTCGGCCCACAGCGCGTCCAGCGTCGGCAAGTCCAGCACCCCGGCGGTGAGGAGGGCTTGCGCCAACGTCTGGTAGCCGAAGCCGAGCCGCGCGCCGACGACGTCCCCGGCCTGCAGGTACAGCCGGGCCTCGGCCCCCCGCGAGGAGAACGTCAACCAACCGGTGGCGTGCTCGCGCGCGGCGCGGAAGAGCGCGTCGGCTGCGGGGGGAGGCAGGGAGGTGCGAGACTCCATAGACATTCCTCGAAGAGTGCCAGTCTAGCCGAGCTGGCGCAGCGCCTCGTAAGTCCCCACCCCGGCGGCGGTGGAGAGGTTGAGGCTACGCCGTCCAGCCAGCATGGGAATGCACACCGGCACCCCCTCCCCGCCCTGTAGCAGCGGCTCCGGCAAGCCATCCGTCTCCGAGCCGAAGACGAGGTGGTCGCCGGCCTGAAAGCGCATCTCCCACAGCGACGTCGACGCACGCCCGCTGAAGAGGAAGCGCCGAGCCTGCGGGTGTGCGGCGACGTAGGTGTCCCAGCTCGGGTAGAGGGCCAAGAAGACGTGCTCCCAGTAGTCCAGCCCGGCACGCTTCAGCTCGCGGTCGGCGATGGAGAAACCGAGCGGCTCCACCAGCACCAGGCGGCAGCCGGTCACCGCGCACAGCCGGGCGATGTTGCCGGTGTTGGGCGGAATCTGCGGCGCCACCAACACCAGGTGCAATGGCCGCTCGAGGGGACGAAGCATGTTCGTGTCCCACCAAGCAAGCCCGACTCCCGAGCCCGACGCCAGTTTCTGGCCAATGGCCAACGTTCCGCTTCAACGCTTTGCCCTCCCCCTATGGCTTGGTAGCGTGGTTTGACGCTCATGCGGATTGAGGTCGCCGGCCGCAGTCACGTTGGGATGAAGCGCAACCACAACGAGGACGCGTTCCTCGTGTTGGCGGACGAGCAGCTTTACTGCGTGGCGGACGGGATGGGCGGCCACGCCTCCGGCGAAATCGCCTCCCGCATCGCCATCGAGGAGCTGGAGGACTTCTACCGCCGCACCTCCAAGGACGCCGACCTCACCTGGCCGTTCAAGATGGACCGCACGCGCAACTACGAGGAAAACCGCCTGGCCACCGGCATCAAGCTGGCCAACACCCGCATTTTCGAGACGGCCGGCACCGACGTCAGCTACCGGGGCATGGGCACCACCATCGTGTCGGTGCATTTCGCCGACGACGGCGTCTACGTCGGGCATGTCGGGGACAGCCGCGCCTACTGCCTACGCAACGGGGCCCTGCGCCAAATGACGGAGGACCACTCCCTGCTCAACGACTACCTCAAGGCGAAGAAGCTCACCGCCGAGGAGATTGACGCCTTCCCGCACAAGAATGTGATTGTCCGGGCCCTGGGCATGAAGGATACGGTGCAGGTGGACGTCGACCGCTTCGACGTCAGCGACGGCGACGTCTTCCTGCTTTGCTCCGACGGGCTCTCGGGCATGGTAAACGACGAGACCTTGATGACGGCCGTCCAGGCCTCGGCCGACCTCGATGCCACCTGCAGCCAATTAATCGAGCTCGCCAACGCGGCGGGTGGCAATGACAACATCACCTGCATCCTGTTGCGCTACAGCGCGAACTGACGCCGTCCTCGACAGAAAAAGGGCCCGGCTCGAGCAGGAAGCCCTTTAGGGCGCTTGGACAGAAAGCCGTCCGCCGGGCCAGAGGAGCAGCCGCTCGAGGACGCCGTCGGGCGCGGCCCCCTCGAGGAGGGCCGCCTGCGCGACGCGGCTGCCAGACGGCACACGGACGCCGGCCCCAACGTAGACGTTGGGGCCAACCTCGGCACCGGCTTCCACCACCGCCGCAACGTCCAAATACACCGGTGGCTGCACGCGGCCTGCGAGCACCGCCCCGGCCGCTTTCCAAACGCCCTGGGCGCCGGCGGCCCGGGCGAAGGGCGAACCTTGGCCGAAGGCGTCCGGGACTTCCCCCAGAAGCAGGGCCGCTTGGGCCGCGAGGTAGCCGGCCGGAGTCCCGACGTCCCTCCAGGCAGCGTCCACCACCACCCCCCGCACCAGCGCTCCCTGTTGCAGGAGCCGCGGGTAGGTGTCCCGGTTGATGTCCTCGGCGCCGGCGTCAGCCATAGCCGAAAAGACGCGGGGGGAAAGCAAATGCACCCCCGAGAAGTGCCAGGAGTGAAGCGCCGGCCCGCCCGGCCCGCGCCCGGCAATTCGGCGCACCCGGCCCTCCGCGTCGATGTCCACCGAGGCGTAGGAGGCCCCTTTGGGCATTGGCAAAAGCACCAGGGTGGCCGTCGCGCCAGAGGCGCGGTGCTCGGCCAAGAGGGGCCTGAGGTCCGGGGTGAAGAGCGCATCCCCATTCCACACCACGAAGGCGTCCGCGTCTTCGACGACTCGGCGCAGACCGCGGATACCGCCCGCCGTGCCTTGAATGACATTCTCCCGTGACAGGGTGAGTTGCAGGCCAGCGCGCTTGGCCTCCACCTCGGCCAGCTGCGCCATGACGTCCGCCAAGTGGTGGGTGTTGATGCCCACCTCGGTGACGCCGGCACGGGCCAGAGTGGCCAGGGTGTAGCGCAGCAGCGGCTGTCCGAGCAGCGGCAGGGCTGGCTTGGGCCAGGTGTCGGTGAGCGGCCGCAGCCGCGTCCCAAGCCCAGCCGCCAGCACCAGCGCTTTCATGCGAGCTCGGGGACGTAAGCAGACGCCACCCGGCGAAGCGCCTGGACGGGCTCGTCTGTCGCGAGCCGCTCGAAGGCCCTCCGCACGTAAGCGAGCGACAGGGGAATGTGCGGTAGAAAGCTCGGGTTTTTCTTCACCCGGTGGATGTACTCAAAGCGCGCCGCGTCCTTCAGCTTGCGCTGCACGGTGAGTAAGTCGAAAAAGTGCCGGAAGGCGACGGGCTCGACGGGCTCGCCCGTGGCTCGGGCCTGCGCTTCCTGGTAGCGGCGCAGCATCGCCTCCACCAGCTCCTCGTCCAGGGCCACGTAGCTGTCGCGCAACAGCGCCACCAAGTCATAGGCCCGCGGGCCCTGCAGCGCGTCCTGAAAGTCGATGACCACCACCTCGCCGTCTTTCACCATGAGGTTCCGACTCTGGTAGTCGCGGTGGGTGAAGCCGCGCGCCGCCGCCGCCAGCCGGTGGGCGATGCTGCGGAAGGAAGACTCGAGCACGCTTCGTTCGGCCGGGGTTGGCACCTTGCCGCTCCAGGCCTCCAGGCCCCATTCACGAAAGTGGTGGAGCTCCCAGAGGTACAAGTCTTCGTCGAAGGCACGCCGGAAGGCGATGCTGTTGGGCTCCGGGCTGGCCTCGGCCGCGCTGCGCAGGCCGGCCAACAGGTCCACTGCCGAGCCGTAGAGTAGCTCCGGGGCCGTCCCGCCGAGCGCCTTCTCCAGCGTCACGTCCCCCAAGTCCTCGAGCACCATCATCCCGGCCGGCTCGTCATAGTGAAGAATGGACGGCACCCGCACGCCGAGACGGCGCAGGTAGCGGTGCACGTCGACGAAGGGGAGCTCCTTTGGCACGGCGCTGCCAGAAGCCTCCTCGCTGGCGCGCGCCTGCGGCGGCATCACCATCACCACCAGGCTGTTTGGCCAGGTGCCCACCCGGAGGTAACTGCGGTTGCTGGCGTCGCCTTTCAGCTTCTGCACCGGCGCGCCGTCTTGCGGCCGGCCGGTGGCCCGAGCAACCTGGTCGCGCAAGGCGGCCTCGAGAGTCATTCTACCGACAGACGCTACACGGCCTTCCTGCAGCGGGGCCACCGCCGGCGGACTCCCACACGCGCCAAGCGCGCCTTTGGCTTAGGGGCGGCACCGCCCAGGCGGGAGGCGTCGGCCCGTCGGGGCCCCCCGGTGCTACCCTTCAAGGCCGCCATGAACGTTCAACCCAACATCCTCGCCGCCATCGGCAATACCCCCCTGGTCCGCCTCAACAAGGCTGTCGGGAAGGAGGACGCTAGTGTCTACCTCAAGTGCGAATTCATGAACCCAGGCGGCTCCATCAAAGACCGAATGGCGCTGCACATCATCGAGAAGGCGGAGCGGGAGGGAAAGCTCAAGCCGGGGGGCACCATCGTCGAGAACACCTCTGGCAACACTGGGATGGGCATCGCCATCGCCGCCGCGGTGAAGGGCTACCGCTGCATCTTCACCATGCCGGACAAGATGTCGACGGAGAAAATCAACCGCCTGAAGGCGCTCGGCGCCCAGGTGGTGGTGACGCCCACCAACGTCCCCGCCGACAGTCCGCAGAGCTACTACGAGACCGCGAAGCGCATCGCGCGGGAGACGCCGGGCAGCTTCTACCTCAACCAGTACCACAGCCCAGACAACATCGAGGCGCACTACGTCACCACCGGACCGGAGGTGTGGGAGCAGATGGGCGGCGCCATCGACGTCTTCGTGGCCGGCCTCGGCACCGGCGGCACCATGAGCGGCGCGGGAAAGTTCCTCAAAGAGAAGAAGCCAGCCATTCGCAATGTCGGCGTGGACCCGGTGGGCAGCGTCTACCAGGGGTATTTCCAAACTGGAAAGCTGCCCGAGCCTCACGTTTACAAAGTGGAGGGCATCGGCGAGGACATGCTGTGCAAGGCCCTCGACTTCAGCGTCCTCGATGAAGTCCGCCAGGTGGATGACCAGCAGTGCTTCAGCGCAGCGAGGCGCCTGGCACGGGACGAGGGGATTTTCGCCGGCGGGAGCTCGGGCGGGGCGGTCCACGTCGCGGTGGAGCTCGCCAAGGAGCTCGGACGCGGAAAAAACATCGTCGTCGTCCTCACCGACACCGGCAACAGCTACATCAGCAAGTTTTATTCGGACGAATGGATGCGGGACAACGGCTTCCTGGTGGACGACAAGGGGCCGGGCCGGGTGTGCGACCTGCTTCGCGACCGACAGCCCAGCGTGCACTTCGCCCGCACCGGGCAGCACGTGGACGAGGTGGTGGACGCCATGCGGCGGCACGGCATCAGCCAGATGCCGGTGAAGGACGCCGACGGCCGGGCGGTGGGGATGATTCACGAGTACGACTTGCTCAATGCCTTGGTGGCGAAAACGCAGCGCTTCTCTGACGCCATCGACCCGCTGGTCGCGCCGCTTCAAGGCGTGGTGAGCCCGGAGGCCAGCCTGTCGGCGCTGCGCGACGTCTTCGCGCAGGACAATGTGGCGGTGGTGAAAGAGCGCGAGCAGGTGGTGGCCATCATCACCAAAATCGACCTCATCGAGTTCCTCGCCGCACGGATGTAGACAGCCGAGCGCTCGGCACCAAACTGGCGCCCCGGGCCTCGTGGGCCGGCTTTCGCTCGCCGCTGGTGGACCCAAGCGCTGCGGGCCCACTGTCCCCCGGGGGGCGTCTCAGTCGCTCGCGGACAGGGGGCCGTCGTCGACGAGCAGGCCCCGGGCCACAGCCGCCAGCGCCCGGTTGGTGGCGATGGTGTCCCCACCGAAGGCTGTCCTGTGGCCCTTCCAGTCGGTGAAGGCGCCCCCCGCCTCCTCCACGATGGGCTGGAGGGCGGCCGCGTCCCAGGGGGCCATGACGCCGTCCACCATCACCTCCGCCCGTCCTGTCGCCACCAACAGGTAGCCGTAGCAGTCCCCCCAGCTGCGGGCCTGCGCCGCCTTGTCCACAAGACGCGTCCAGCCCCGCCTCTGGCGCGCATTGCCAGAAAAGCGCTCATCCGTGGCCAGGACAGTGGCGTCGGCCAGCCGCGCCACCTGCGAGACGCGGGCCGGAGCGCCGTTCCAGAAGCAGCCCGCGCCGCGCGCGGCCACCACCAGCTCCTCGACCGCCGGAAAATAGGCCGCGCCGGCCAGCACCTCCTCTGCCTCCACCAGCGCCACCAGCGTGCCCCACAGGGGAACGCGGCGGACGAATGTCTTCGTCCCGTCAATTGGGTCGACCAACCAGCGCCGCCGCGCCTCCGGCCGGGCGGTGCCGAGCTCCTCGCCGACAATGCCGTCCCGTGGGAAGCGGGCCTCAAGCCAGCCGCGGACGGCCTCCTCGGCCTCTCGGTCCGCCACCGAAACGGGGGTCCCGTCGCCCTTCGTCTCCACCACCACGCCCCGTCGGTAGTGGCCGAGCGCCACCGCGCCGGCCACCCGGGCCGCAGCCTCGGCCGCCTCCATCCACTCGGACGACTCGCTCATGGGCTGGCGCTGTCCCCCTTCACGCCTGAGCGAGCGCTTGCTTCAAGTCCTCGAGGAGGTCCGCGGCGTCCTCGATGCCGACGGAGAGGCGGATGAAGCCGTCGGTGATGCCCAGCTTGGCGCGGTTTTCCGGCGGGACTGAGGCGTGCGTCATGATGGCGGGATGCTCGATGAGGCTCTCCACCCCGCCCAGGGACTCGGCGCAGGAGAAGACCTTGCACGCGGCAAGGAAGGCGCGCGCGGCGGCCAGGCCGCCCACAATCTCAAAGGTGAGCATCCCCCCAAACCCCTTCATCTGCCGCTTGGCCAGGGCGTGCTGGGGGTGGCCGGGAAGCCCCGGGTAGACGACGCGGCGTGCCTTGGGGTGCGCTGAGAGGAATTCGGCCACCTGGAAGGCATTCTCCTGGTGGCGAGACATCCGGACGCCGAGCGTCTTCACCCCGCGCAGGACGAGAAAGCTGTCCAGCGGCGAAGGGACGCCGCCCACCGCATTCTGGAGAAACCCAATTCGCTGGGCGAGCTCGGTGTTGGACGTCCCGACGAAGCCGCCCACCACGTCGCTGTGGCCGTTGAGGTACTTGGTGGTGGAGTGCAGCACCACGTCCGTGCCGTGCTCGAGTGGGCGTTGGAAATACGGCGACATGAAGGTGTTGTCGCAGACGCTCCACAGCCCCCGCTTGCGGCACAACTCCGCCACCGCGGCCAAGTCCACCAGCTTGAGCATCGGGTTGGTGGGCGTCTCCACCCACACCAGCTTCGTCTTCGGGGTGAGGGCGGCCTCGAGCGCTCCGGGCCGGGACAAGTCGACGAAGCTGAAGCTTAGGCCGAGGCGGCGGAAGACTTTGTCGAAGAGGCGAAACGTGCCCCCATAGACGTCGTCGCTACAGACGACGTGGTCGCCGGCCTCCAAGAGGTGCATCAAACAGTCGGTGGCCGCGCAGCCCGAAGCGAAGGCGAAGCCATGCGTCGCCCCTTCCAGGGCCGCGAGGCACGCCTCGAGCGCTGTCCGGGTGGGGTTTCGAGTCCGGCTGTACTCGTACCCCTTGTGCTCCCCAGGGCCTGCCTGGACGTAGGTGGACGAGAGGAAGACGGGCGTCATGATGGCGCCCGTGGTGGGGTCCGGCGCTTGGCCGGCGTGGATGGCGAGGGTGTCAAAGCGCATGGCGCGCGCCAACACACCAGAAAGCCCCCTCCCTGTCAGCTGCCCCCAGAAGCGGGTTTGCCAGCGCTCCGCCCCCAGCGCCCATGCGCCGTCGCGACGGAGCCGCTAAAAGCGTTTCGCCCTTCTGCATTTTCCCCGAGGCCGCCATGTCCCTCTTACCTGCTGCCGCCGCTGGAACATTCCTCCTGGGAGACGTCAGCGTCGCCCGCATGGGCTTCGGGGCCATGCGCATTACCGGGGAAGGCATCTGGGGCGAGCCGGCGGACCGCGAGAAGGCCAAAGCGGTGCTTCGGCGGGCGGTGGCGCTCGGCGTCAACCTCATCGACACCGCGGACTCCTACGGGCCGGAGGTGAGCGAGCGCCTCATTGCCGAGGCGCTCTTCCCGTACCCCAAGGGGCTCGTCATCGCCACCAAGGGAGGGCTGACGCGCTCTGGCCCGGGCAGTTGGCAGCGCGACGGCCGGCCCGAGCACCTCATCGCGGCGTGCGAGGGAAGCCTGAAGCGGCTCCGGCTGGAGCGGATTGACGTCTACCAGCTGCATGCCGTGGACGCGGCGGTCCCCTTCCTCGAGTCCCTGGGGGCGCTGGTTCGCCTCCAGGAGCAAGGGAAGGTGCGCCACCTCGGCCTCTCCAACGTCAGCGTCGCGCAGCTGGAAGAGGCACGGACGGTGGTGCCCATTGTCTCCGTGCAAAACCGTTACAGCTTGAGCGACCGCGGCGCCGAGGCAGTGCTGGACGCCTGCGAGCGCGCCGCCATTGGCTTTCTCCCCTGGTACCCACTGGCCGCGGGCGCGCTGAGCCGTCCGGGCGGCCCTTTGGACAGCGTCGCCAAGGCCCACCAGGGCACCGTGGGCCAAACGGCGCTTGCCTGGCTGCTGCGCCGCTCACCCGTCATGTTGCCCATTCCCGGCACCTCGTCCGTCGCCCACCTCGAAGAGAATGTCGAGGCGGCCGCCCTCACCTTGAGCCAGGAGGAGTTTCGGGCGCTGGCGCGCTAAGGGGGGACGTCACCGCTTCGTCACCGGACGTAAACTTGCGACGGAGCCCTCCCCCCGGCAACGCTGCGCCGCAGGCATGGCCGCTCCCCGCCCCGTGCGAGGCCTTCGGGCCTCCACCCGCCTTGTCGACGCGGCGCCCGTCTTCCTGGCCGCCCGGCAGGCCGACGTCACCGCTTACTGTGCGGCGGTGGCAACGCGCCTCTCGCCAGAGCGTGTCCACGACTTGCGCGTCGCCATTCGCCGCCTGCGCGGAGCCGTCCGCCTCTTCGGCAAGGGCAAGCCCGTCCGTCGCGCCAACGAGGAGCTGCGCACCTTCCAGGCGGCGCTCGGCTCCTTGCGCGACTTGCAGGTGCAGTTGGCGAGGCTGGCGAGACTCCACCGCAAGGTGTCGGCGGAGGAGGCAGCCGTCGTCCTGCACGTGCGCACCAGCCTCGGTGCAACCCGTGCCGCCAGCATGGAGGCGGCGCGAGCGGCGCTGACCCGCTGGGCCAAACGAGGCGCGCGGGTGCTGGCAGAGTTGGACGGTTTGCGTCCCAAGGGGCGGCTTGGGGGACACCGCTTGCGCAAGCAGCTGGTGCGGCAGCTGGAGGAGGTGGAGGAGCGAGCCCAGGCAGCACTCGCAGACCCTGGGCCCCTGCCGATGCACCAACTGCGCATTGCCCTGAAGCGCTTCCGTTACGCGCTCGAGTTTCTCGAGCCGGCCATGCCAGACGAGAGCGCGGAGATTCGCACCGAACTGGTGCCGCTGCAGGGAGCCCTCGGCGAGCTGCATGACTTGGACGTTCAAATACGACTGGTGGACGAGCACGCCTCGCCGCAGTCGCTGCCCGCCGCCGCCGACCTGCTGCGCCGTCTCAGGGCGGACCGCGAGCGACTGGGGGCGGCCCTGCTGGCGGTGCTCATCCACTGGGAGGAGGAGGCGAGCGCCCTCAGGGCACAGGTGCTGCTCGGCTCGAGCCCGGTGCGCGTCCACAAGCGGATGCGCTGAGGGGCCGAACGTCCCTAGACGCTCTTCGGCCGCCGGGACGCCACCCAATACAGCAGCGCCGCGAGCCCGAGCAGCGGCAGGATGGACCAAGTGGCCGAGGCCTCAATGGCTTCCCCGCGCACTTCGCCAAATAGCTTGTAGGAGAGCTCCAGGCCCCAGTGCTTGAGCAGCGTCACCTGCTGCGGGAGGCCATTGGGCCCGGGCACCGTCGTCTCCACCCCCTCCAGCGCAGCGGAGAACAAGCCAATGAGGGCCCCTCCGGCAATGAGGCCCGAGGCGAAGAGGACGCCGGGGGACGACTCCGACTCCTCCGCTGACACTTTGGAGCGCTTGTCGGCCAGCCAACGGGCGATGCCGCCCAGCCAGATGGTGGCGGAGGTGGAAAGCGGCAGGTAGGCACCCACCGCGAAGGGCAGCACCGAAACGCCGCACAGGTCGAGGAGCAGCGCCAGGAAGACGCCGATGAGCACGAGACTCCAGGGAAGGTTTCGCTCCAGCACGCCGTCGATGATGAGTTGGAACAGCCGAGCCTTCGGGGCGTCGAACTTGGACACCACCTTCTCGACCGAGCCGTCCTCGCGGCGTTGCACTGGCTCCACTCCGGACACGCCCGGGTCGGCCAGAAAGGCAATGCGGCTGTCGCTGCCCACCAGGTACTTGCCGCGCGGCACGCCGCTCACCTCGTTGCGGACATACAGCACCTGGTAGTCATGGCCCCGGAAGCTGAAGGGCTCCGGGGCGAAGGCGAGCAAGTCCCCGCCGGTGGCAGTGGCGGTGGCCGGGGTGGCGACGAAGCCCGGGTAGCTCTTGGGCACGTAGGTGGTGGCTGCCCGGTTGAGCGCCACCAGAGTGAAACCGATGACGAGCGCACTGGTGAGCACGCCCACCATGATGGCGATTTGCTGGTTGCGCGGGGTGGCCCCCACCAAGAAGCCTGTTTTCAGGTCCTGCGAGGTGGTCCCGCCGTTGCTGGCAGCCACGCACACCAGGGCCGCGGTGCACAGCGCCATCTCCTTGTACGGGACACCGGTCCAACCCACCGCCAGAAAGAGCAGGCAGGTGATGAGCAGCGTGGCCACCGTCATGCCCGAGATGGGGTTGCTGGAGCTGCCGATTTCACCGGTAATTCGGCTCGAGACCGTGACGAAGAAAAAGCCGAACAGGATGATGAGCACTGCCGAGAAGGCGTTGATGCCCAACGACGGCGCGATGGCGATGGCCACCACCAGCGCCAGCGAGCCTCCCAACACGACGCGCATCGAGAGGTCCTGCTCGGTGCGGGGCACCGCGGCGGCGGCCTTGTCTCCACCCAAGTTGACGTTGCCGAGACCGCGCTTGAAGGCGGAGATGATGGTGGGCAGCGAGCGCACCAGGGTCAGCACGCCGCCGGCGGCAACCGCACCGGCGCCGATGTACAGCACAAAGGCGTTGCGGATTTGCCCGGTGCTCATCGCGCTCACCGGCGTCGCCCCGTAGAGCGCCGAGGTCATGGTCGGCCCGAACAACGTGATGAGGGGGATGAGGACCAAAAAGGACAGCACCCCTCCGGCCATCATGATGTTGGAGGTGCGGGTGCCGATGATGTAGCCCACCCCCACCAGGGCCGGGTTGGACTCGAACGACAGCGAGCCGCCCTTGAACCACCGGTTGAAGCTCCAGGTGGGGTACTCGCCCCAGAATTTGAAGATTTTTCCGACGGTGTAGAAAAGGGCTCCGGCCCCCAGGCCGCCGAAGACCGTCCGCGCGCTGGTGCCGCCCTTCTCGCCGACAATCAGCACTTCGGCACAGGCCGTGCCCTCGGGGTAGGTGAGGTTGCCGTGCTCTTTGACGATGAGGCCATGCCGTAGGGGAATCATCATCAACACCCCCAGCGCGCCGCCCAACAGCGCCACCAGCGTCGCCCGAAGGGCATTCATTTCGAAGCCCATCAGCAACAAGGAGGGCAGCGTGAAGGCCACGCCCGCCGCCAGGGACTCGCCGGCCGAGCCGGTGGTTTGGACGATGTTGTTCTCGAGAATGGTGGCCTTGCCGAAGGCCCGGAAGATGGTGATGGAGAGCACGGCAATGGGGATGCTCGCCGAAACGGTGAGCCCCACCTTGAGTCCGAGATAGACGCTCGAGGCGGCGAAGATGATGCCGAGCAGCGAGCCCACCACCAGGCCCCGGATGGTGAGCTCGGTCATCTTCGTCTCAGCAGAGACGTACGGACGGTGCACGACGGCCGCTGCGGATTCCCGGTTGTCCATGGAAGGCCCAGGCTTAGGGATGCAGCCAGGCGTGTCAACGACGGATGCAAGGGACCCGGGCGCTTTCAGCTGCCGCCGGGCGGGAGGGCGTTTCCGCGCCGGGCCCCCTGGCGTCGAGACCCAACTAGTGCGAGGAGCTTCGGCGGCCCCTTGCCCACCGCCTTCCGCAACCGGCTCTCCAAGAATGCCCGGCACTTCCGCCGCTGGGCGGAGCGCCAGCACCTCACCGCGTACCGGGTGTATGACCGCGATGTCCCGGACTTCCCCTTCGTCGTCGAGCGCTATGGGAGCCGCGTGCATTTGGTCGAGTACCCGAGGCGCGCCGAGCGAGGAGAAGGCGGCGAGACGTTGCGCGCCTCCGTCCTCCAGGACGTGGTGGAGGTGTTGGAGGTCCCCGCCGAGGACGTCTTCACCAAGACGCACCTCCCCCAGCCGTGGGGCCGCACGCAGTACCCGCGGCTGGCCACCTCAGGCCAGGCGTTCGCCGTCGAGGAGCAGGGTCTGCGCTTCTTGGTCAACCTCGCCGACCGGCTGGACACTGGACTTTTTCTCGACCACCGCCTCACCCGCGCCCGGGTACGCTCGGAGGCCGAGGGCAAGCATGTCCTCAACCTCTTCTCCTACACCGGCGCCTTCACCGTGTACGCCGCCGCTGGTGGCGCCACCAGCACCACCAGCGTCGACCTGTCCAACACCTACCTCGACTGGACAGCGCGCAACCTCGAGCTGAATGGGCTTCTGGCAAGAGGGCACGCCCTACTCCGGGCGGACGTGGTGCGTTGGCTGAGCGACGCGGCGAGCGAGCGTGCCCGCTGGGACTTGGTGGTCCTCGACCCACCGCCCTTCTCGACAAGCAACGCCATGCGCGGAACGTTTGACGTCCAGCGCGACCACCTGCGGATGCTGCGGCAGGCGCTGACCCTGCTGACGCCCTCCGGCAAGCTTTACTTCTCCACCAACTACCGTCGCTTCCAGCTGGACGCGCGCGCCCTGGCGCTCGGCAGCTTCCGGGAGTTGACCCCGGGGATTCTCCCCGCGGACGTCCAGCGCAAGGACGTCCTCCGGTGTTGGCAAGTGCAGCACCCCCCCGGTGGTGTAAGGGAGGGTGATGGCTCGACCAGACCCACCTCCGCCCGCCGGCGACCGACGCCGCGCCAGCTCCGGTAGCACCCGCGGGGGGGCAGCCACCGGCGCGCGCCGGAGCATCGACCCGAGAGATTCCCGTTTCGCCGCGCAGCGCAAGCCGTCCCCGAAGCCGGACCGCGGCGCCCCCGGCGTCGAGGGCCCGGGGCCACGCGCGTCGCGGCCGGTCGACCGACGCAGCCCGGGCGCCCGGGAGTCGCACCGCGCGCTTCCGGCAGTGAGTGCCGACGGGTTGCCCAACGTCGTCATCAACCGCCGCGGCGCCGAGCGCTGGCAGGCCGGGCACCCGTGGATTTACCGGGGGGACTTGGCCGCCGAGCCAGCGTTGGAGGGTGGCGAAGTCGTCCGCGTCCTCGATGGGCGTGGCTGGTTTTTGGGGAAGGCCTTCTATTCCAAGGCCTCGAAAATTTCCTTGCGGTGCTTGACGCTGGAGGACGAGCCCGTGGACCGCGCCTTCTTCGCCCGGCGCATCGCCCAGGCCGACGCGCTCCGTCGTCGCATGGACGCCGGCCAGACCACCTACCGAGCCGTGCACGCCGACGCCGACTTGCTGCCAGGACTGGTGGTGGACCGCTTCACCGACGTCCTTTCCGCGCAATTCCTAGTGAAGGCCACCGACGACCGACGCGAGCTGTTCGCCGACCTGTTGCTGGAGCACTTCGGCGCAACCGGGCTGATGGACAGAAGCGACGTCGGGGTGCGAGCGCTGGAGGGCCTTCCGCCGCGCCGGGAAGTGCTGCGCGGCGAAGTCCCGGAGCGCGTGCCCTACGCCGAGGGCCCAGTGACGCTCTCGGCGGACGTACGGGGCGGGCAGAAGACGGGGGCCTTCCTCGACCAGCGCGAGAACCACCTGCTCGCCGCCACCTACGCCAGCGGACGGGCACTCGACTGCTTCGCCTACCACGGAGGCTTCGCGCTCCAGCTGGCGCGTGGCGCGACTCAGGTCACGGCGGTGGAGATTTCCGGGCCGGCCTGCGAGACGCTGCGGGAGAATGCCCGCCTCAACGGCTTCCACAATGTCGAGGCGGTGGAGGCCAATGCCTTCGACTTTCTGCGCGATGCGGTGGACGAGGGCCGTCGCTTCGACACCATTGTGCTCGACCCGCCGTCCTTCGCCAAAAGCAAAGACGCCCTCGACGCAGCCCTGCGGGGCTACAAGGAGATTAACCTCCGTGCGCTGCAGTTGCTTGCCCCGGGCGGGGTGCTCTTGACGGGCAGCTGCACCTACCACGTGGACGAGGAGCGCTTCGAGGCAATGCTCGCTTCGGCCTCCGCCGACGCCCGGCGGCGCGTGCAAATTGTAGAGCGTCGCGGCGCCTCCCGCGACCACCCCGTGCTGCTGCACCTCCGCGAGACGCGCTACCTCAAGTTTTACGTGCTGCGCGTGCTGGCCTGAGGGCCGGCACCGAGGGGCGACGTTTCTGGTGGAAGCCTCGGTCGGGTGGTGGAAGGGCGTTGCCACCCTGCCCGGGAGCGGACATCCCGAATGTCGCAGGAGGGTGGCGAATGGACCTTTTCCTCTTCACACCGACAAGGCTGCGCCTTTTGCGCCGAACCTCACTTTGCGTAATGTCGTCTCACGCTGTTCTTGACCCTGGGGTGGAGATTGGTGGCATGGCGAAGCTCGTTTTCGGATTGAACCTGTCTTTGGACGGCTATGTCGACCATCAGAGCTTTGCGCCTGAGCCCGCGCTCTTTCGTCACTTCATCGAGCTCGTGCGCAACCTGAGCGGCTCTGTGTACGGTCGCCGCATGTACGAGGTCATGCGTTATTGGGATGAAGACCGTCCGGAGTGGGACGCGGTGGACCACGACTTCGCGGCGGCGTGGCGGAGCCAACCGAAGTGGGTGGTGTCGCGCTCGTTGAGCTCCGTCGGCCCCAACGCCACCCTGCTCAAGCATGACATCGAGCCGGTGATACGTGGGCTGAAGGCTCAGCTGGTTGGGGAGATCGAGGTTGGTGGACCAGACTTGGCGCGAAGCCTGACCGACCTTGGTCTCATTGATGAGTATCGACTCTACTTCCGCCCCTTGGTGCTGGGTCATGGCAAGCCGTTCTTCGCCGGCCCCAGGCCACCGCTCCGCCTTGTGGCCAGCGATCGACTCGGCGAGGACACGGTTAGGTTGACGTACGTTCCTGCTTAATCCTGCCACGCGCCCAACCGTCTGCGCCGACCCCGTCCTGTTGTTCCGCAAGCCCGGCACGCCCCCTTCCATGAAGCGCACCTGCCAGCGCCCGACTGCAGTCTTGCTGACACCGGCTGTGCGCGGACTCCGTGGCGTCAATCCACGAGGTGCTGACGCCCCGGACCGCTCCCTTAGCTCGCGAGACGCAAAGAGCCTTCCCCTTGCATCCAACGGCCCGTGGATGTCACGGTCGACTTAAGACCTATGCCAGATTTGGAGACGGACCGCCGCCGGCGCGCCCGGACGCGCAGGGCGGCGCTGCAGGAGCTGGCGGCGGTGTACCGAGCGGCGGACGCCGCCTACCGGCCCTACAGCTGTCCTGGGACGGCCGAGTGTTGTCAGCTGGCGACGACAAAGCGCGAGCCCTGGCTGTGGCCGCTCGAATGGGAAGCGCTCCTCGCGGCCAAGGGTGGGCAGGCTCCGGCAGAGCGCCCAGACGGAGGCTGCCCATTCCTTGCTGAAGACGGACAGCGCTGCAGCGTGTACGCGGCGCGACCCTTCGGCTGCCGCACCTTCTACTGCCACCGCGTGCAGGGCCCAGCGCGCGAGCCGGTCGAGGCCGTGGCCGCCCTCTCGGCCCGCCTCGAGCGCGTCGCCCAGACGCTGGAGCCAGACTGTCCGGAGCCTCGCCCCTTGCTGGCCTGGGCCCGGGAGGCTTGGCACCGGGCCGAAGCCCACGGCCCCCCCGCCCTGCAGGCCCTCCCGTGACGCGCTACCTGGTGGCGCCGCTGGAATTCAAAGGCAGCCTGACGGCGGCGGAGGCGGCCGAAGCAATTCGCCACGGACTCGAGCGAGCCGGAGCAGGGGCGCAGGTGGATGTGCTGCCCTTGGCCGACGGCGGCCCGGGCACCGCCGAGGTGCTGGTGCAGGCGCTGCAGGGCAGCTGGCACAACGTCCCTGTGCATGACCCGCTTGGACGCAGCGTCGAGGCCAGCTACGGCACCTGGGCCGGTGGAACCACCGGCGTGCTGGAAATGGCGCAGGCCTCCGGGCTCTTGCTGCTCGCGCCCGGCGAGCGCAACCCGCGCCGGGCCAGCACCTTCGGGACGGGCGAGCTCATCCGAGCCGCTGTCCTGGGCGGCGTGCGCTCGCTCATGGTGGGCCTCGGTGGCAGCGCCACCAATGACGGCGGCGCCGGGGCGCTTCAAGCGCTCGGCGTTCGGCTGCGGGACGCGCAAGGCCGGGACTTGCCGCCCGGCGGGACGGCCCTTCGGGAGCTCGCTCGCATTGAAGTGGACGGAGCCCTCCGGCAGCTGGGCGAGACCGAGCTCACCTGCGTGACAGACGTCACCAACCCTCTCACCGGGCCGTCCGGCGCCTCGGCCGTCTACGGCCCGCAGAAGGGCGCCACCCACGCCGACGTGGCCGTCCTCGACGCGGCGCTCGCCCACTTTGCCGAAGTGGTGCGTCGCCAGCTTGGCTTGGACGTCGCGCACGAGCCCGGCATGGGGGCAGCCGGCGGCCTCGGCTTCGGGCTACGGGTGGCCTTCGGCGCCCGACTGGTGCGGGGCTTTACGCATGTGGCCGAGTTGGTGCATCTGGAGCACCGTTTGGGCGGCTGCGACGTGGTGCTCACCGGCGAGGGCCGGCTGGACGCCCAGTCGCGCCAGGGCAAGGGCCCGGTGGCGCTCGCCGAGCGTGCGCGCGCCGCCGGAAAGCGCGTGGTGGCCTTCGCCGGCAGCATCGAAGGCGTTTGGCAGCCGGGCGACTCGCCCTTCGACGACGTGAAGCTGGCCGGCGCGCCCGGCTGGGACGAGCGGCTGCCCGACGCCAAGGCGCTGGCGCGGGATGCGCTTAGCGAGGCGGTAGCAATATGGGCCAGCGCCGCGTCGCCCTGACTAGCGCAGCAGGGCGCGGAGCTGGGAAAGCCGCGCTGAGGGCTCGCCGAAGTGGTCGTGGTAGTCGGCTTGGCTTCTCCGGATGACTTCGCAGGCCTCCTCGCGGTCGTAAATCTCTGGAATGCTCACCTTGCGCGGGGCGTCCCCTGGAATCTGCTTGTAGGTGAGGAAGTAGTGGCGCAGTCGCTCGATGAGTGGCCGCGGCGCATCACTGAGCTCGCGCATCGCTCCGTAGGCCAGGTCCCCGTCGAGCACCGCGACCACTTTGTCATCGGCCTGGTTTCCGTCCACCATTCGCAGGCCGCCAATGGGGTGGGCCCGCAACAGGAAGGAGGCGTGGGTGAAGGCTCGCTCGCTCAGCACACAGATGTCCATTGGGTCGCCGTCGCCCTCAATCCCCAAAAGCCCGGTCCGCTCGGCGCAGCGAGCGCCCACCCGCTCGCCGCATAACGTCTGCGGGATGAAGCCGTACAGCGAAGGACAAAGACTCGAGTAGCGCTGCGGCCGGTCCAGCTTCAGCTCACCGCTGTGCTTGTCCAACTCGTACTTCACGCTGTCGGCTGGGACGATTTCCATGTAGGCCATCACTTCGTCCGGCGCGTCCGGGCCGATCGAGATGCCGTGCCAAGGGTGGGCCTTGAAGAGCAGACTGAGCAAACTCTCCAACGCAGCGTCGTTTCGCTCAGCCATGGTTCCGCATCTCCTCCACTCGCGCGTTGGCCGACTCGAGCATCTGCGCCACGGCGGCATGGGCGCGCTCGTTGAGGGCGTCGCGTTTCTCGAGGTCCATCCCGCTGGTGAGGATGGGCTCGCCCACCAGCAGCACCACCGGGCGGCCGCCGTGGACGAGCAGGCTCTTCTTGTGCAGCACGTCCTTGGTGCCGGCCACGGCGAGGGGAACCAGGGGGACTTGCGCCTGGAGGGCCAGGACGGCTGCACCCTTCTTGAAGGGCCGTAGCCGGCCGTCTGGGTCGCGGGTCCCCTCGGCGAAAAAGAGGAGACTCACCCGGGAGCGCACCGCCTCGACGGCGTTGGCGATGCTTTCTCGGTCCCGCTCGGTGCCCGTCCGGTCGACCGGAATCATCCCGGTCGCCCGCAGGGCTGCGCCAAAAATGGGAATTTTGAAGAGCTCGCGCTTGGCAATGAAGCGCAGGTGCTTCCCCAACTTGGCGTAAATGAGGACGGGGTCAAAGTTGGACTGGTGGTTGCAGACATACACCGCGTTGCCGGCCGGCAGCCGCTCCAGGCCCTGCACCTCGATGCGCATGCCAGCCGCCCGGAGGAGGTTGTTGCACCACAGCGTTAAGAGTCGGTCCGGCGCGCGCTCGTTGATGGACGCCAGCACCACCACCACCGGCCCCACCACTGCGGTGCTGGCGGCGGCGGCCAAGGCTGCCAAGGTATGCAGGGAGTCCTTCATAGAAAGCCATCCGCTGGAAAGAGCAGCACCTGGGCGATGTCCTCTGCCCCGGTGAGAAGCATGAGCAATCGGTCGAGCCCCACCGCCACTCCGCCGGAGGGCGGGAGTCGTCCAACGGCCTCCAGAAACGCCTCGTCCAGCGGGTAAACGGCGCGGCCGGCCGCTCGCCGCTGCGCCTGCTCCTCGAGCAGTCGACGTCGCTGCTCCTTCGCGTCGGTCAGTTCCGAGAAGCCGTTCGCCAACTCGAGCCCCTGTGCGTAGAGCTCGAAGCGCTCGGCCACCGAAGCGTCATCGGGCTTCAGCCTGGCCAACGAGGCCATCGGGGCGGGGTAGTCGGTGAGGTAGGTCGGCCGGCTGACGCCGAGGCTTGACTCGACCCGTGCCAGAAACAGACGGAAGAAGACGTCTTCGAAGACTTCCCCTTCTGGGGCCTCCACGCCGACCCGGCGCACGGCCGCCCTCAGCGCCGCGGCGTCCGGGCACTGGGCCAGGTCGACATCTGCCGCGCGGCGGACCGCCTCGCGCACCGTCAACCGCTCGTAGGGGGTCCGGGCGAAAAAACCGCTGGCGTCGAGTGCCACGTCGGCCGCCGAGAGCGCCGCTTCGAGGTCCGCCATGACGGCCGTCTGGTCGGCCTGCGGCCGGTAAAACTCGAGCATGGTGAACTCGGGGTTGTGGGTCGGGCTGACCTCCCCGTTTCGGAAAACCTTACAAATTTGAAACAGCGGCCCCGCACCCTCGGCCAGCAGGCGCTTCATCGCGTACTCGGGACTGGTGTGCAGGTAGAGCATTCGCCGCCGCCCGACGTCCGTCTCTGGGATGAACGGGACTTCGAAGGCGGAAATGTGCGGCTCCATCCCCGGCGCCGGAACGAGGCACGGCGTCTCAACCTCGAGATAGCCCAGCCGGCCGAGCGAGGACCTGAGCGAAGCGTAGAAATTCTGGCGGGCGCGCGCCGCGGCCCACCCACGGGGAATGGGCATGGACAGCGCTCGACGCTACATTGCGCGGCCCCCATGCGTCCAAGCGCACCTCTCTACACCGCCCTGCTACTGCTCGCCTCCTGCTCCACGCCGCCGCGTCCCGTCGCCCCGCCGCCCACTCCGGCCGAGGTGGCTCGCGCCGCCCTGGCCACGGAGGTGACGGCGCTTTCCGCCAAGGCCGAGGCGCTGTTGCGCACTCAGGACGAGTTGGTGTGGAAGAGCTGGACGGAAGGCGCCCCTGGGGATTTGGCCCAGACGTACGCGGGCACCGAGGTCTGGCTGACGCCGGCCTCCATCGACTCGGTGCAGCGGCTGCGAGTGGCGACGCAAGGCGCACTCGAGCAGCTGGCCCTCACCCACCTGCACGCTTACCTCGTTACCGAGTGGCTGGCCCAGAAAACTGCCGGGCTCTCGGAGGAGGCGGCCAAGCTCGAAGAGACGCTTACCTTTGGCCCGGCAGGGCAGGAGCACGC
>JBKQJL010000010.1:0-5756 GCA_052147975.1 Myxococcaceae bacterium | reverse complement strand
TGGTGGCGCGCTTCTACGCCGAGGCGCGGGCCGTCAACCTCATCGTCCATCCCAACATCGTCAACATCTTCGACATGAACGTGGTGCCCCCCCACCGCTTCTACCTGGTGATGGAGTACCTCGAGGGCGAGTCGCTGTGCAGCGCGGCCCCAGGGCGGATGGCGGCGGCGGACGCCCTGCCGCTCCTCATTCAAGTGTGCCAGGCGCTCTCCGCCGCCCACCGCAATGGGGTGCTGCACCGGGACCTCAAACCGGAAAACGTCTTCCTCTGTCGCCGCGAGGGCGCCCCGCCCTTCGTCAAAATTCTCGACTTCGGCATCGCCAAGCTCTTCGGCGGAGACAACCAGGCGAGCCAGACGACGGCGGGCTTCATCGTCGGCACACCGGAGTACATGGCCCCGGAGCAAGCCAGCGGCGAAGCGCTGGACGGCCGGGCGGACCTCTACGCGCTGGGCGTCATCGCCTACCGGCTGGCCACCGGACGGCTGCCCTTCTCCGGCGGCGGCATCACCGGCGTCCTGTTGGCGCACCGCGACCAACCTCCGCAACCACCCCAGGAGGTGGTGAGCGGCCTTTCTCCATTGTGGTGCAACGCCATCCTGCGCGCCCTGGCCAAGCGCCCCGAGCACCGCTTCCAGAGTGCCGACGAGTTCCGCGCCGCGCTGGAGGCCGCGCTGGCTTCCTTGGGCGGCCGAGCGCCGGAGCCCTCGCCCACACCGGCGCCCGCCCGGTCCGCACCGGTGGCGCCGGCCGCTGTGGCCAGCCCCCCACCGGCGGCGCCGGCCATGCCGGCCACCTTCGCCGGCACGCTGCTGTTGGCCAGCGGCCCGGCGCGCGCCGTGTCCATGCGGGACCTCTCCCGGGGCGGACTCTTCATCTGCCTGGAGGGAGCGCTGCCCGCGCCCTTCACCCGGCTTCGGCTGTCGTTGCAGGCCCCCGCCGGGGAAATGGTGGACGCCGAGGTGGTGCGTCAGGTGACGGCGGAGCAGGCCGGCGGCTGGGGCATGGAGCCCGGGGTGGCCGTGCAATTCATCTCCCCGGGCCGCGCCTTCAAGGAGGCGCTGGCGCGGCGAATGGAGGGCCGGGCGCCGCATGAGGGGGTGGAGACGGCAGCGGCCGAGCGCCTGGACACGCTGTGCGAAAGGACACTCGTCCTGTGGCGGCCGAAGCTGGACAAAAGTCCCTATGCCGTCCTCGGTTGCGCACAAGAGGCGGAATTTCCGGACATCCGGACGCGCCTGCGGACGGCCCGGGCCGAGCTGGAAGGGCTTCGGGAGCGCGCGCTGGCGCCCTCGCAGCGGCGCGAGCTGGAGCGGGTGCTGCAGCGCCTCCTCGAGTCCGGCGAGGCCCTCTCCACCCCAGCGCGTCGCGCCGAGACGGACGCCGGGCTGGGCAACTGGCGCGGGGTGGCACGCTGCATTGCCGCCGGGCTGACGGTGACGGAGCTCGACAGCCACCGCGAGCGCTACCTAAAGGCCCACCCTGGCGCGGACGCGCGGGCGCACGTGCACCGGGTGGCCGGCAAGGCCTGGGAGGGAAAGAGCGGGACGACGCAGGCCGTGGAAGAATACGAGCGGGGGTTGCAGCTGGACCCGCTCAACCTGGCGTTGCACCAGGCCTACTGGGCGCTGAAGCGACGCGCGCCCAACCCAGAGGGAACACGGGCTTGAAGAGTTTTCTCCTCTCGACGCTACTGCCGGAGCTGGACCTCCGCGACGCGGTGGCCTTCGCTCGCGCCTACCCCCACCCTTGGCTTTTGCGAGAGTCCAGCCCGGGGCGGCCAGCGCACACCTCCGGGGCCACGCTGCTCATGCCGACGCCGGCCATGGTGACGCGCGAGGGGCTGGCGCTGGTGATTGCCCTTGAGCCGGCGCGAGCCGGCGCCTCCCAGGTGACGCTGGGGCGCGGCCACGCCTGTGACGTCGAGCTGGAGGACGGCACCTTGAGCCAGTTGCACTGCGTCTTCCTCAAGGGGGCCGAAGGCTGGCGCCTGGAGGACGTTGGCTCCACCAACGGCACCTGGGTGGACGGCATGCGGCTGGCCAAGCAGCACAGCGTCCCCCTCGTCGACGGGACACACATTCAAGCGGCCCAGGTGCTGCTCACCTTTCACCACTCGAGCGGCCTGTGGCGCAGGCTAGAGGCGGAGGCGCTTCGTCCCTAGCCGGCCCCCGGCGTCGGGGTGCCTGCAGCCCCTCTCCCTGGGAGTGGGACGAGCAACAACCGCCATGCCCGCGCTTCTCGCGCTCCTGCTGTTGCTCGCCGCCCCTGCGCCTCCGCGCCCCAGCGCGGCAGCGCTGCAGCGCGCCTTGGAAGCCGCCGAACGTGCGCTGGTGGAGGTGCACGGCCGCCGCCCCGGAGGGGCCGGCGTCCTGGTGGGGGCGCAGGGCCAGGTGTTGACTGCGCTGCGCTTCGTCGACGCCGAAGGGGCCAACGTGCGACTGGGGACGACGGTGTTGGGCGCCCGGCTGTTGTTGGCAAGCCCCACCCTGCGGGTGGCCGTCCTCAACATGGTGGGGCCCGGCCCCTACCCGGCCATGCCAGTCCGGCTGGAGGCGCCGGCGGCGGGGGCCTGGGTGGTGGGCATCGTGCTGTTGGCGGACGGCGTCGCCCAGCCGCGGTTGGCCCGGCTGTTGCGCGTGCCGGGGGAGGAGGGCCCCTGGCTGGAAGTCTCGGTGCGTCTGCCTCCCGGAAGCCTCCTGTTGGACGGCACCGGCAAGCTGTTGGGGGTGGTGGTGGAAAGCCGGACGGCCAGCGCGTTGGCCGCGCCCTTGGCGGCCGTCCGCGCCGAGCTCGAGAGCGCCCTGCCCCGGTGAAGCGCCTGGCGGACATGGGGCCGCTGCGCGAGGCCTTGCTGTTGTGGGCAGCTGCCTTCGTCGCCATTCTCTTGGCGCACGCCACGGTGGCCTCCTTGGCCAAGCCGGTGGCGACGGTGGCCTTTTTGTATCTACCGCTGTGGGGCATGCGGCGGCGGGGCGAGGACTACCAGGAGTATGGCGTCACCTTCCGCGCCTGGCGGGAGGACCTCCGCCTCGTCGGGCTGGTGTGCCTGGTGGTGCTGCCGCTGTACACGGGCGGCTTCTGGGCGGCGACGCAGCTTCGCCCGCACCTTCCGCTGTGGGCGCAAGGGGTGTTTGCGCCGCTGATGGGACAGGGCCGGCTGTTTCACCCACGGCTGCCGGAGGGTTTCGGCCTGTGGGTGGTGGACCAACTCTTCGTGGTGGCGCTGCCCGAGGAATTCTTCTTCCGCGGCTACCTGCAGGCCCGTCTCGGGCTGGTGTGGCCGGGCGGCGCGCGTTTTTTGGGCGCGACGCTGGGGCCGGCCTTCCTCCTCACCGCGGTGCTTTTCGCGCTGGGGCACCTGGCCGTCTTCCATGCCTGGCGGCTGGCCGTCTTCTTCCCGGCCCTCCTCTTCGGCTACCTGCGCGCCCGCACCGGGACGGTGCTGGGAAGCACGCTGGTGCACGCCACCTTCAACCTCTACTCGCTGTTTCTGGAGGCCTCCTTCACGCCGCTGTGGCAGCGGCAGCACTAGGAGGGCTGCGGCTACAGCACCTCGGGCTGGAGGCTTGGCCCCACCGCCAGGGCGCGCCCCTCCGGGAGCTCGAGCCAGTGCGCGCCGGGCTCCACGGTGGTGGCCAGCACCACCGCCCGGGACTGCTGGTGGGCACGCACCGCCTCGGCCCGGCCACGGGTGCTGGGGCCCAGCTGACAGCGGGCGCACTCGGCGCTTCCCTCGAGGAGGCGGAAGGACACCGGCACACTGCCCAGCCGTGCCGCCACCAGGCAGCGCGCGTCGGTGGCCAACAGCAGCAGCCGGGCCGAGTGGGCCGCCCCCTCCTGGGCGGCCTTGTCGGCCATGGCCCGGGCAATTTGCAGCAGCAGCCGGGCCCCTTCGGGGGCCGGCACCTCGCCGTCGGCGCGCTCGAGGGCGCGCTTGCCCTTGAGGAAGAGGGCGAAGGCCGCCGCGGCCAGCGTCCGGGCGCCCACTTGCGTCAACAGGTGGGGGGGCAGCTCGGCCTCCACCCAGGCCTGTACCTGTGGCCAGGCCTCCAGTTGCCCGTCCTGGGCAAACAGCCAGCGGACGAAACGCAAAGGTTGCCCGGTGTCCTCGGCCGAAGCGCTGGGGGACAAGAGCTCGGCCCGGTAAACCAGGGACCCGGCCGGGTCCGCGAAGGCCGGGTCAGCCAACGTGCGGGGGGCCTCGGCTGCCGCATAGCGGCGCAGCAGGAGCGTGTCGTCGACTGCGGTGCCAATGCCCACGGTGGAGAAGCGCGCTGGCTCCGGGTGCAGGTGCACCTGGGGGGACAGCCGTGCCAGCTGGCAGGCCAGTAGACTGGGGTGCGACGTCAAGACGGCAACGGTGACGGCCATGGCGGACTGCTGACCTCCAAAGAAACCCTATAATGCTGGTCGGACGGCTCCTCAACGCCCCCAAGGGTGGGGGCCCGCCCGTCTGCCGTCCCAAACCACCGTCCCTCAACGTCCACCAAGCCCTCATGACCGACGACATCGCCATCGGCATCGACCTCGGCACCTCGTACTCCTGCGTTTCGCTGGTGCAGGACGGCGTCCCCGTCGTCTTGCCCAACGAGTGGGGTGAGCTCACCCACGCCTCGGTGGTGTCCTTCCTCGAGGACGGCACGGTGCTGGTGGGAAACGCGGCCAAGAAGAACATCATCACCAACGCCGAATCCACCGTGTACTCCACCAAGCGTCTCATCGGCCGCTACTTCTTCTCCGACGAGGTGAAGAAGGCGATGACGGTGATGCCGTACAAAATCGTCGAGGGGGACAACAACTCGGTCCGGCTACAGGTGCGAAACAAGGTGTACTCGCTGCCGGAAATCTCGGCGCTGGTGCTCAAGGAGATGAAGGCCATCGCCGAGACGGCCCTCGGCCGGCAGGTGAGCCGGGCGGTCATTACCGTGCCGGCCTACTTCAATGACAACCAGCGCCAGGCCACCAAGGACGCCGGGCGCATTGCCGGACTGGACGTGCTGCGCATCCTCAACGAGCCGACCGCCGCCGCGCTGGCCTACGGGTTTGGCCGCGACGTCAACCAGCGCGTCGTCATCTACGACTTGGGCGGCGGCACCTTCGACGTGTCCATCTTGGAAATTGGCCGTGACGTCTTCGAGGTGCTGTCCACCGCCGGCGACACCTACCTCGGCGGAGACGACTTCGACGACCGCATCATGACCTGGCTGGCCGAGGACTTCCTGGCCAAGACACGCCTGGACTTGCGGGCCAATCGCTACTGCCTGCAGACGCTGAAGGAGGCCGCGGAGCGGGCCAAAATCGACGTCGGCCGGCACGGCAAGGCGGAAATTCTCTGTGAAGCCATCTGCCAGGACGCCACTGGCAAGGTGCTCGACTTGCGCGAGACGCTCAGCACGGAGCATTTCAACCGGATGGTGATGGACCTGGTGCAGCGCACCTTCAAGGTGTGCGACGAGGCGCTGCAGAGCGCCCGGCTAACGGCGGCCGACGTGGACGCCGTCATCCTGGTGGGAGGGCCCACCCG
The DNA here is from genome assembly GCA_052147975.1 of Myxococcaceae bacterium. Lineage (GTDB taxonomy): Bacteria > Myxococcota > Myxococcia > Myxococcales > Myxococcaceae > JADGRA01. Next base: position 229 of record JBKQJL010000010.1, on the reverse strand, counting down.
GCTGCCCATTGTCCGCAACTCGGTGCGACACTACTTTCAGAAGGACCCGATGGAGGGCGTCGACCCGGACCAAGTGGTGGCGATGGGGGCGGCGCTCCAGGCGGCGGCATTGCTCAACGAGAAGAGCGCCACCTTTCTGGTGGACGTCACGCCGCTCTCCTTGCGCATCGGGACGGTGAGCGGATTCGCGGAGAAGATTATCGAGAAAAACACCCCCATCCCCATCGAC
>JBKQJL010000009.1:0-3736 GCA_052147975.1 Myxococcaceae bacterium | reverse complement strand
CGGCTCAGCGCTGCCAAGCTAGACGCCTTCTTGCAGTACAAGCGCGAGGTGCTGCAAGGAGGCGAGCCGTCCGGCGGCCGGCTGCGCGAGTTGCTGCGGTCCGTCGACGCGGGGGAGCCAGGGGCGGTGGACCGTGCCTGGGCGGTGCTCCACGAAGAGGGGACACGCGAGGCCGAGGCCCGTGGGCGCGCCGGGCTGAGTTCGGCGGAGGTGCGCCTCATCGAGTCCATGGCGGCGGACGTGGCCGCCGCCCGCCTCTTCACACGGCCGATGGGGCTCGGGAAGCTGTCCGAGGACCTCGCCGCCGCGCGCAACAGCTTGCCCGCAGACAGGCGCGACGCGGTGGATGCCACGCTGGCGGCCCTCCGGGAGGACGAGGCACGGGTTGACCACCTCGCGGACGAGCGCGAAGCATGGGGCGACGCCAACGTTGACCTCCTGCTCACCCGTGAAAAGGAATTGGTGCGCCTCTACGAGGCGCAGGTGCGTGGGGCCCGGGAACGGCTCGGCGTGGCCGACGCTGGGCCGTAAGCCTCGGGGCGGCCGGTGTCAGACGTCTGGCCGCGTCGCGGCCCCCGCGCGTGTCGTCGGAATGCTGACGGCCGCGACGGTAAACGCCGCCGTGGCCAAGACGAGAAACCAATAGTTGCAGAAGGACTGCTTGTTGAAAGCGAAGAAGACGCCGAGGACGAGCGTCACCGACAAAGCGAAGCCCTGAGGCGTCCGCGGTGCGCGCCAGAGGACGAGGGCCACGGCCAGCCCGGTGAGCACCAGGAGCGTCGGGACGACCGGCGGCGGCGCGGCGCCGAGGGCCATCAGCGCCGAGGGGAAGGAGAGCGCGTCTGCCCGAAAGGGTTGTACCGTCTGGAGCCACACCACCGAACGCCAGAAGGCGCGGACGTCCCACAGCGCCAGCGGGAGTGTCAGGGCGAGTGTCACGAGGAGCGCAGGCCCCACGAGCCGCGCCCAGGCTCTGAAGGAGAAGGGCCGAGGCAGCAAAAGCGCCGTCAACGGCAGCAGCACCGCTGTGTATTGCTTCCAGGCAAAGAGGCCTCCGAGCGCCAGCCAGAGCAGGCGCGGAGCCCGCGCGGCGGAAACAAGCACCAGCCCGAGCAGCGCGGCGCCGAAGGGCTCGGTCCAGCCTTGCTCGAGGACGAAGAAGCTGCGCGGGGTGAAGAGCAGCGCGGCGGCCGCCAGTGCCCCAAGGCGGTCTGGCCGCAGCGCGACGAGACAGGCTGCGGCCACCACCAGCGCGAATAGCTGGGCCGATCGGTGGTCCCCGGTGGCGCCGAAGCCCAGGGCCGCCAAAAACAGTGAGAAGGGGGGGTAGGGGAAGCCGAAGAAGAGCGTCCTGCCGTCGGTGACCTCTGGCCCGTAGAACTGGGTGTGTCCGTAAATGTTGGGGAAGGTAAGGGAGTAGGGGTTACGGCCGTGCAGGAGCGCGTCGCTGGACTGCTGCTGAAAGATGAAGACGTCGATGGCAGGCCGAGCCGAGGCGCGGAGAACCCAGAAGCCCGCGGCCACGAAACACACGGCCAGAAGGGCAGTGCCAACCCGGGCCCAGGCCGAGCCCCCAAAGGCGAGACTGCCCGCGAGGACGGCGGCCGCGCCAAGAGAAGCGAGGAAGGCCATCCAGCCAGCGACCGGGCGCAGGTAGATGCCCGGGGGATGGGTGAGAACCTGGCTAAATTGCAGAACGACTCCCGCCAGGAGCACTGCCGCCGGTGTGCAGGCCCCGAGCCGCTCAACAGCGCCAACCGGTGGCGCAGCCAGCGCGAGGAGGCCGAGCAGGCTGCTGAAAAGCAACCAGCGGACGGCCTCGGCGCTGTAGTGGCCATCGCTGGCGAGAAGCATCTGCCCGAGTGCGACGACCAGAACTGCGAAAAGCGTAGTTCGTGTCCAGCTGTCCGCCGGCTCTCTGCCCCAGTGTCCGCTCATCGCCCACCGGACGGTCGTTGATTGGCTTCAGGAGCCGCCTGCGGTGCGAGGGGGACGGCCCGGCTCGTAAGCTCTTGCCGCCCCACCGTATCTTCCAGGACGAAGGCCACGTCCGGTGTCGTCTCTGCCTCGACAAAGATTTGGTACGCAAAGAGCGACTTGCTCAGCCAAATCAGCGCTTGGTTAATCGCCAACAGGCCGCGCGAGAGAAAATTGTCGCCGATAGCCTTCGGGAACGGAGCCGGAATTCCGCGAATGCGTCGGATGCGCAAGCCACCGTCTCTCAGCAGTTGCTCGAAACTGCGGAATGTGAAGAGGCGCGTGTGCGTCCTGTCGAGAATACCAGCCTTCCCGTAGTTGAATTGTCCGAACAGCAGCATCAGCCGCTGAACGATGAAAGCAACGTTCGGCGTGGTGAGCACGACTCTGCGCGTGCGGTAGTCGAAGTGACGACGGAGGGCACCGAGGAATCGCTCCGGGTCACGAAGATGTTCGACGACGTCGAGCAAAAGAATCACGTCCATGCCTTCAAGGTCGACATCGAGCGGGTCGGCGTTGAGGTCACGGGACAGCACTCGGGCGCCAGCCGGAGCGCTCTGCGTTGGGCTCTGGTCGACAAGCGTGAGAATGCAGCCCTTCTCAACCAGTCTCTGTGCGAGGGGTCCGGGTCCTGCCCCGAGGTCAAGGACCCGAGCCTTGGCCGGAACAGCTTCAAGCGCGAAGGTGTGGCTTGACGCGTAGTCGAGCTTGGCAGAGTAGTGAGAGGTGTCGCTGGAAGAGCTGACGTCGAATCGACGCTGATAACGAAGGCCGACGCGGTGACTTGCATTTTGAAGCGTGGCAGTTGCGACGTTCCACGCGTACGCGAGGCCGTTCACCCGTGAGATCTCGTCGCCGTAATAGGTTGGAATGGGCAGTTCGGTAATTCGGGCCTCAGCGTTTACTAACTGCAGAATAATTTCCGTGTCGAAATGGAAGTCGTTGGAATTGAGCTGAAAAGGGAGATTCTTGAGAGTCGCCACGCGGTAGAGCCGGTACCCGGAGTGGAACTCTGAAAAATGTGTGCCGAGAATCGTGTTCTGGAAGAAGGTAAGAATCCGATTTCCCAGGAACTTATAGAGCGGCATTCCGCCCTTGAGTGCACCCGCGGGCGGCATCATACGACTGCCGAAAACGGCATCGGCCGTGCCCTCCCGCAACGGCCCGAGAAGCTTCGGGAGCTCCTCGGGGGCGTACTGCCCATCGCCGTGAACCATCGCCACCACGTCAAAGCCGTGGGCGATGGCATATGCGTAGCCGACCTTTTGGTTGCCGCCATAGCCCTGGTTGAAGGTATTTCGAAGGACGACAAGCGGCAACTCGGGGTGCCCGTCGCGATAGGCACGTCCGATTTCGTAAGTGCGGTCGACCGAGGCGTCGTCGACCACGAGAATTTGAGTATCCCACGAGTCAAACACGACTCGCGGAATTCGTTCGAGCACCGCGGTGAGCGTGGCCTCCGCCTGGTAGGCAATCACGAAAACCAGAAGGCGCGGGCGGTGGGATGTCGTAGTCATCGAATGTCTGCGACTCTACCGCTCTGCCTTTCTCCGCGGGACCAAAAGCTAGGGCCCGTGTCTGGAAAGCAGCAACGCGAAGCGAACGTAGCAGGAAGGGTCGACGTCAGGGCTGTTGGTAATTCGGTAGACGAGCGCCGAAAGTCTGCCCAGACCTTGAACGATCCGATCCGCGACGTGTTCGGGGTCATAGAAGCGGCCATGGCGGTTGCCCCAGCCCTCAACGCAGTACACGGTCGAAT
>JBKQJL010000008.1:0-6324 GCA_052147975.1 Myxococcaceae bacterium | reverse complement strand
TGGTGGGCCCGGCCCGCCGGGTGAGTGGGTGGCGCGCCAGCCACAGGCCGGTGAGGCCCGCGCCCACGGCCGGGGCGCCGCGCAAAAAGCCCAGCCCCAAAGGCCCGCAGGACAGGACGTCCTGGGCAAACACCGGCATGAGGGCCACCGCGCCGCCGAGTAACACTGCAAAGAGGTCCAAGGAGATGCAGCCCAAAATGACTTTGTGCGCCCAGACGTAGCGCACCCCGGCCAGCACCGTGGCCCAGGAGACGGCCCGGGCCCCCCGTTTCTCCGGCCGCGGGCGCAGGCCCCACAGGGCCAGCACGTCCACCACGCTGAGGGCCGCGGCCAAAAAGTACACCGGCTCGGCGTTGCCCACCCACGCATAGAGAAGGCCGCCCAGGGCCGGGCCGGCGATGGAGCCCACCTGGAAGACGGAGGAGTTGACGGCCACCGCACTGCCGAAGCTTTCGGCGGAGACGAGGGCCGGCATGAGGGCCTGGGCGGCCGGGGCGTTGAAGGCGCGCGCCGCCCCCAACAGCACCAGCAGCGCGTAAATGGCCGGCAGCGGAGGCGCGCCGCGCAAGCCCGCCAGCCCGAGGAGGAGGGCCACCAGGCCGAAGCCGGCGTGGCAGACGAGGACGATGCGCCGGCGCTCGACGCGGTCGGCGACGGCCCCGGCCAACAGCGTCAGCCCCAGCGCGGGAAGAAACTGGGCCAGGCCCACCAGCCCCAGAGACAGGGGGGCGTGGGTGAGGGCGTACACCTGCCAGGCCACCGCCACTGACGTCGTCTCCAACACGAGGATGGAGAGCAGCCGTGAGAAGAGGAAGCGGCGGAATGGCCGCGCTTCCGGGGCGCGCAGAGAGAAGGCGGTGGGCACGGGCTTGGTGCTGCCGTCTCTAACGCATGCCCGCCGGCGGGTCGGCCTGAATTTCCGCCAGCGCCTCGACGGCCGGGTGCTCGCCGGAGTCCGTCTGCGCCAGCGCCTCGGCCGAGGCCTCCTCGCCAAGGTGCGCGGGGGGAGGGGGCGGCTGCACCAGCCGCACCGGCCCGGCTGGCGGTAGCCCGGAGTGGCGGCGGGCGGCCTCAAGCAGCGCCGAGTGGTGGCGGTAACGCCCCTCCAGCAGCTTGTGGATGAGGAGCGGCCCGCCCGGCACCCGGCGCGTCAACAGCGCCTGGGTGGCGTGGCGGACGGCGTACCGCACCCGGCGGATTTGCACCCGCCAGCCCCGGGGCGTCCAGCTGAAGAGGCCGTAGGCGGCCCGGGCGTCGCCGTCGCGGGGGATGCCGGCCGAGGCCACGTCGGCCAGCAGCATGCGCCCGAGGCGCCTCCTATAGGGGAAGTGCAAGTGGCCGAAGGCGCAGGCGGCGGCGTCCAGGTGGGCGAAGAAACGCCGCAGCGTCGCCTCGTCGAGGGTGGGCTCGAGTGAGTCCTCGAGGTTTCTCGGGTTGGCGTGACAAATATAGAGGTCCTGCCCGCGCCTCGGGGTGTAGCGGACGCTGAAGGGCAGCTCGCCCAGGCGTTGCAGCAACTCCGCGCCCAGCTGCTCGCGCGTCCATTCCAAGAGCTCCGTCTTCCAGTGCTCGCGCTCCCGGTAGGCGCCGCCCAAATAGACGCCGGCCAGGTAGGCGTCGGTGTTGCCAATGAGGAGGGCATTGCAGCGGGAAAACAAAAGCTCCAACGTCTCGCGCGGGTGGGCGCCCCGGAGGGCCAAGTCCCCGGCGGCCACCACCACGTCCGCCCCCTGCTGGCTGACGTCGGCCAGCACCGCCTCGCAGGCGGGGAGATTGCCGTGGATGTCCGCGAGAATGGCGACCCGCATGAACCCTGGTCCAGCTCCCAAAGACGGCCGGTAAACTCTAGTCCAAAGAGGGACTTGCGCGCCCCTCCTTGGCCTGAAGGGGCGGGCCCTCAGGAGGCCGCGGCCAGGGTGACGGTGAAGGTGCTGCCCAGCCCGAGCTGGCTCTGCACGCTGACTTCGCCGCCCATGGCGGATACCAGGTGCCGGACGATGCTGAGGCCGAGCCCGGTGCCTCCCATTTCCCGGCTGCGGCCGCGGTCCACCCGGTAGAAGCGCTCGAAGAGGCGCGGCAGGTGCTTGGACTCGATGCCCAGGCCGGTGTCACGCACGCGCAGCTCCACCCGCGCCGCGTCCTGCCGGCCGGTGAGCTCCACCGAGCCCCCCTCCGGGGTGTACTTGACGGCATTGTCCAGGAGGTTGAGCAGCACCTGCTCCAGCGCCTTGGCGTCGGCGCGGGCGGCCAGCCCGGGGGCGACGCTGCGGCTGATGGCGATGTGCTTGGCGGTGGCCCGCGGCTCGACGGCCTCGGCCGCCCGAGCCACCACCTCGCCCACCGCCACCGCGCCCACACTCAACGGACGCTCGCCCGCGTCCAGCCGCGACAGCTCGAGCAAGTCGCTCACCAGCTCGCTCAGTCGCTCGGATTGCCGGTGGATGATGTCCACCATTTGCGGGCCGTGCACCGTGTCGGCCAGCGCCCCGGACTGCAGCGTCTCGGCGTAGCCGAGGATGGCGGCGATGGGGGTGCGCAGCTCGTGCGAGACGTTGGCCACGAAGTCCTGGCGCACCCGCTCCAGCCGCTTGAGGTCGGTGACGTCGCGGAAGACGGCCGCGCTTCCGGGGAGGCCGCTGCCCAAAGGCGCCACCTGCACCTCCAGCACTCGGGGCCGCGGCCCCTCCATTACCACCTGCACCACCGAGGAGGTGCCCGCCTCGCAGGCCCGCAGTACCGCCTCGTGCAGCTCGCCCTTGCGCACCAGAAAGAGGGGGCGCTTGCCCACCACCTCCTCGCCAGCGTCGAGCAGCCGGCGCAGCGCCGCGTTGTGGCGCACCACCGCGCCGCTGACGTCGGTAATCCACACCCCGTCGGCGATGCCCTCCAGGGCCGCGGCCAGCACGCGCTCCTCGTAGACGGCGGCGTCCCGCTCGGCCTCGCTGGCCCGCTCCCGGGCCAGGGCCTCGGCGGCCGTCGCCGACAGCTCGCGCAAGCGCTGGACGTCCGCCCAGAGGGCCACCACGGCGCCGGTAGCCCCCGCCGCCAGCGCCGCGAAGAGGGCCGTCTGCACCGGCGGAAGCCCGGACAGAAGCGCGCACACCAGGCCGGCGGCTGCCCCGGGGCACGCTGCCGCCAGCGCCACGAAGGCGCTCCGCCGCGCTGCGCGGGCGGCCGTCACGCCTCGCGGTCGGGGCTGGCCAACTTGTAGCCGACTCCTCGCACCGTCTCGATAACCTCCCCAGCCGGCCCCAGCTTCTCACGGAGACGCTTGATGTGGGTGTCGACGGTGCGGGTGGTAATCTCGGCCTCAATTCCCCAGACGTCCGAGAGGAGGACTTCGCGCGTCTGCACCCTGCCCGGCCGCTCGAGCAGCGTCTTGAGCAGGCGGAACTCGAGCGCGGTGAGGGCCACTTCGGCGTCGGCCACCCGGACTTCGTGCCGCGCCGGGTCGAGCTGGATGTTGCCGGCGGCCAGCGCGCTCGAGCCCTCGGAGTCCGAGGCCATGCGGCGCAGGACGGCCTTCACCCGCAGAATGAGCTCGCGGACGCTGAAAGGCTTCACCACGTAGTCATCGGCCCCCATCTCCAGACCCTGCACCCGGTCCTGCTCCTGGCCCTTGGCCGTCACCATGACGACGGCCGTGCGGCGCAGGTTGGGGTCCTCCTTCACCAGCCGCAGCACCTCGCTGCCCGGCAAGTCCGGCAGCATGAGGTCCAACAGCACCAGCTCCGGCTTAAACGTCTTGGCCTTGGCCAGGGCGGCGGCCGCGGTGTGGGTGACTTCTGTCTCGAAGCCAGCGGCAGTCAAATTGTACGTGAGCAGGTGGGCCAGGTCCTGCTCGTCCTCGACGATGAGAATCCGTGACACGCTCGGGCTCGCTTCCCTCGAAGACGTGAGAAGGGGGACAGCTGTCTCCCCCTTTCCCGTAAGACGGCCCTCGTAGCAGACCGCTCCCACCTTGCCGGTGACGCTTTGGTGTCGCACCGTCCTCAGCCGTGCAACGCCCCTGCGTTGACAGCCTGGGCCGGCAAGCCTAAGGTGCGCGCCTTTTTCCGCCAGGGGTGTTTCCCCCCGGGGCGGTCCCCCATGGTTGTCCAAGTCGAGCAGATTCGCGAGGGAGGCCTCACCCTCACCCAACCCCTCGCCCAGGCCTTTCTGGCCGAGGTGCTGGCGGACGCGGTGCGGGAGGGCTTCCACGCCGAGTCCGCCTCCACCCTGCAGGCGAGGCTGCTGCGCACCGCCGGCGGCGTGCTGTTGGAGGGCCAGGCGGACGTCACGGTGTCCGCCCCCTGTAAGCGCTGCGCCACCGACGTCCGGCTGACGGTGCCGGTGCGCTTCACCCTCAACCTCGTCGCCGCCCCACCGGAGCGAGACCGCCCGACCGAGCGCGACGACGCGGACGGCGCAGACGCCGAGTCGAGCGGCAGCTTCGAGCTGGCCGAGGCGGACCTCGACGTCTACCACGGCAAGCAGATTGACCTGGACCCCATTGTCCGCGAGCAGGTATTGCTGGCGCTGCCCATGCACGTGGTTTGCCGCGAGGACTGCCGGGGCCTGTGCGGCATGTGCGGCCAGAATTTGAACGAGGCGGCGTGTGGCTGCGAGAGCAAGCGGGTCGACCCGCGGCTCGCAGTCCTCAAGGACATCAAGCTGAACTAGGAGCTGGTGAAACAACCATGGGCGTTCCCAAGAAGCGGACTTCGAAAATGCGGCGCAACCGCCGCCGCGCCGCCAACAGCAACCTCAAGGTGGCGGTGCAAGTCATCGCCTGCCCCCAGTGCAAGGAGCCGGTGCTGCCGCACCGCGCTTGCTCGGCCTGTGGCTTCTACAAAGGCCGCGAGGTCGTCAAGGTGGAGTAGGTGCGCCTGGCCCTCGACGCGATGGGCGGCGATGCAGCCCCCGCCGCCGTCGTTGCCGGCGCGCTCCACTTCGCCGCCGCCCACCCCGACGTCAGCCTGACGCTGGTGGGCGACGAGCCCCGGGTGAAGGCCGCCCTACCGCCGCGGCTTCCGGCCAACCTCCAGCTGCACCATGCCTCCCAGGTGGTGGGCATGGAGGAGCACGCCCTGGCCGCCGTCCGGGCCAAGCGCGACGCCTCGGTGCGGGTGTGCTTCGAGCTCGTCCGGCGCAAGGAGGCCGACGCCGCCGTCACCGCCGGGCACTCCGGCGCGGCCATGGCCGCGGCGCTGGCCGTGTTGGGACGGCTCGAGGGGGTGGAGCGCCCGGCCCTGGCCGCCCTCTTTCCCGCCCTCGGCGCCTCGGGCCGCTGCCTTTTGTTGGACGTCGGGGCCAATGCCGAGTGTCGGCCGACGCACCTCGCCCAATTCGCCGTGCTGGGAGCGGCCTACGTCAAGGCCTGCCATGGGGTGCGGGTGCCGCGGGTGGCGGTGCTGAGCAACGGCGAGGAGGAAAGCAAAGGCACCCCGCTGACGCGCGCCGCACTGGCGCTGCTGCAGCAGAGTCATTTGGACTTTCGCGGCTACGCCGAGGGGAAGGACCTCTTCAGCGGCGCCTTTGACGTGCTGGTGACGGACGGCTTCACCGGCAACGCCGTCCTCAAGGCCAGCGAGGGCGTGGCCGCTGGCCTCACCGGGCTGTTGCAGCAGGCAGTGCAGCAGGCGCACTTGCCCTCGCGGCTGGGCGGGCTGCTCCTTCGGCCCACTCTGGCCGGGCTGGGCCGGCTGGTGGACGCCTCGGAGGTGGGCGGGGTGCCCCTCCTTGGCATTGCCGGCGTCGGCGTGGTGGCCCATGGCCGCAGTAGCCCGCGGGCCATTTCCTCGGCCCTCCGCGTGGCACGCCGGACAGTGGAGGCGGATTTGGAAGACACGCTGGCCCAGGCCATGGCCGAGGCTCGCGCATGGCTTCCGACGCGGGCCGTCAAGGGCGCGAAAGGGAAGACACCAGAGGCCTTTTGAGGGTACGAGAGGCTTGGCCGTTTGCTGTCTGGAGGAAAGGAACGACGGTGTTTCGCACGCGGATTCTCGGCACCGGAGGCTATGCCCCGGAGAAGGTCCTCAACAACCACGACCTCGAGAAATTGGTCGCCACCTCGGACACTTGGATTACCGAGCGCACCGGCATCCGCGAGCGCCGCATCGCCGCCGACGGCGAGCTCACCTCGGACATGGCCGTCAAGGCCTGCGTCCGTGCCCTGGAAATGGCCCACACCCGGGCGGACGAAGTGGAGATGATTGTCGTTGGCACCATCTCCCCGGACATGCCGATGCCCTCCTGCGCGGCCTTCGTCCAGCACAAGCTCGGCGCCAAGAATGCCTTCGCCTTCGACGTCTCGGCGGCCTGCGCCGGGAGCCTCTACGCCTT
>JBKQJL010000007.1:0-41975 GCA_052147975.1 Myxococcaceae bacterium | reverse complement strand
CGGCAAGGTGCGGGCGCTGGGCCTCTCTGAGGCCAGCGCCGAGACGCTGCAGCGGGCGAATGCCATCCACCCCATCGCCGCTTTGCAGAGTGAGTACTCGCTGTGGACGCGGGACCCCGAAGACGGGGTGTTGGCCGCCTGCCGGGCGCTGAACATCGCCTTCGTCGCTTACAGTCCGCTCGGCCGCGGCTTCCTCACCGGCGCCATCCGCCAGGTGCAGGACCTCGACCCGAGCGACTACCGGCGACAGACGCCCCGCTTTCAAGCCGACAACCTGGCCGCCAACCTCGAGTTGGTGAAGCGCCTGGAGGAAATCGCAGCGAAGAAGGGCTGCACTCCGGCCCAGCTGGCCCTCGCCTGGGTGCTCGCCCAAGGCGAGGACATCATCCCCATCCCGGGGACGAAGCGTCGGACGCGGTTGGAGGAGAACTTGGCGGCGAGCGCGGTGGTGCTGAGCCAGGAGGAGAGGGCGGCCTTGTCTGCGGCCGTCCCCCGAGGAGCCGTCGCAGGCCCGCGCTACCCAGAGGCGATGCAGCGCGCAGTTGGTCGCTGACCGCCGCCCTTCCCCGGGTGTCAGGGGTCGCGGTGGACCGTCTCTGGCGAGAAGGCTGGCAGACACACCGCGACATATTCGGCGCCTTCGGCCTCGGGCGTGCTGTAGCGCACCCACTCCCCAGCAAGGGCCACCACTGCCTGTCCAGCTCGCACCTCCAGCGTGCCGCCGGCGTGCTCCACCCGCAGCATCCCCCGGAGCACCACCGTCACTTCCTCAAACTCCGGACGCTGGCCAGGTTCCCGCCAACCGGGCGGCGACGTCATGCGGGCGACGCTTAGCCCGGCCTGGGCCGAGTTGACGCGGCCGACGAATTCTTCAATGCGCTTGGGTTTGTTGCCCGCCGCTTCGACGACGGCAGGGGCGGCAATGAGGGTGGGCACCGGGAAGGCCTCCGCTAACACCTCCTAGCCTGTCTACGTGCCGGAAGGGCAGGGGGCCGTGGCGCACAGAGAGTGCAGTGGCACCTCGGCTCTGCTATGAAGGGGTCTCTGCTCCGGGCGGGCCTGGATTGACGGGCCGGCCTCGGGACATCCCCGGCGGACACGGGTGAGAGGACGGCGTCTCCAACGGTGGGGCGCCCCTTCCCTCGTGGTGTTCCGCCGGTTTCCCAACGACAGCCGCACAAGGTTCAGATGAGCGATAACGACAACAGCGATTCTGCCGAGGCACTTCGAGTGCCACCCGCGCCCGCCACCCCCAGCGAATCCGAGGACGAGGGCGGTGAGGAGGGCGGTCCCGAGGACGGCCCCGAGCCAAGCGGCCCGGCGCCGGCCGGCTCACCCACGCCGGCCGGCGCAGCCGAGGGCTCAGGCCCGCTCGGCGGAGGTCGACGTCGACGGCGACGGCGACGCCGTGGACGCGGCGCCCCGGTTCTGTTCACGCCGGATGGGCAAGCCTACCGCTTGGCGATGGGACCGGACGGGCAGCAGACGCAAGTCTTCCTCTCCCCGGCCGAAGTGCAGGCCCACCAGGCGCGCTCGACACAAGGTGGAGGCGTCCCTGGTACGGCCGGCGGTGGACAACGCCCACCGCCCCAGCCGCACGTTCCCCAGGGGCTGGTCACCGTGGAGGGCGTGCTGGACACCGAGGCCAAGGGACCAAACGCCTTTCTCCGCCAAATCAAGCGCAGCCTGCTGGCCGGTCCGGATGACGCCGAATTTCCAAAGAACCTCGTCCAGAAGTTGCGGCTGCGGCCCGGTCAGTACATCAGCGCGCAGGCCCAAATGCGGGGTCCCAAGGGCGTCGTGCAACGGGTGGACTCCGTCGACGGCTTGCCGCTCGAGGTGGCTGCACGCCTGCCCCATTTCAGCGACCTGACCAGTATTGACCCGGTCGAACGCATCAAACTCGAGAACGGTCACCGCGAGATGGTCACTCGGGTGCTCGACCTCATCGCTCCGCTGGGGAAGGGTCAGCGGGCACTCATCGTCGCGCCGCCGAAAACGGGCAAGACCATCATGCTCCAGCGCATCGCCCAGGCGGTCATCAACAACCACCCGGAAATCCACGTGATGGTGCTCCTCATCGACGAACGGCCAGAGGAAGTCACCGACATGCGCCGCAGCATCAAAGGGGAAGTGCTCGCCTCGAACGCCGACCGTCCGACCGGCGACCACCTCAAGGTGGCCGAGCTGGCGATGGAGCGGGCCCGGCGAATGGTGGAGGCCGGCAAGGACGTGATGATTCTTCTCGACTCCATCACGCGCCTGGCACGCGCCTACAACAAGGAGGTCGACAGCTCGGGCCGCACCCTCACCGGCGGCGTGGACAGCCGAGCTCTGGAGCGGCCGAAGCGCCTGTTCGGCGCGGCTCGCGCCACCGAAGAGGCAGGTTCGCTCACCATCGTCGGCACGGCCCTCATCGACACCGGAAGCCGGATGGACGAAGTCATTTTCGAGGAATTCAAGGGGACCGGGAACAGCGAGATTACGCTCGACCGAATGCTCGCCGAGAAGCGCATTTTTCCAGCCATCAACATCCCTCAATCCGGGACCCGGAAAGAGGAGAAGCTCTTCACCCAGAAGGAATACGAAAAGGTGAGGAAGCTGCGCCAGATGCTCTTCGCGGTGAAGCCGGTAGAGGCGATGGAGGCGCTGGTGAAGCGACTGGCCCGTTCCACCTACAACGACGAGTTCCTCGAGGAATTGTAAGCCAGCGAAGCTGGGCGAAGGCTTCCCAGCCACCCCCAAAGCCTTACCGAGGACTCGCCAGCTCGGGCCGGGGCAGCACTTCAGCCACCTGGACATCGCTGCAGGCGGCCCTCACCCTTGCAAAGAGCGCGGCGGCCTGGGTTGGACCGAGGCTTTTGGCGGCTGCCTGCTCCGGAGTTCCCGCGCTGACAAAGGCGTCGCGGCTTGGCGCGAGCCACAGCGTAATGTGCTTGCCGCTGCCGAGACTGCTGAAGAAGGTAACCCGGGCCAGTGGGTAGTGCGCCGCGGCGAGTGCCGCGCGAATCTCTTTCCAGGCCGCCTGGTAGTCATCCGAGCTCACCTGCTCGGTCACCATCTGCAGGTAGCCCGCGGTGTATTCGTTGAGGTGGGGCTCCTGGCCGGCGTAGTCGAAGCCGTCGAGCCGTGACCACACCTCGCTGTTGTGCGGGGAAGTCAACGCGACATCACCGCGGTCATACTGCTGTCCTGCGCGCTCGCCCTCCGGGCCGAGCCGCTCGGCGACGGCGGCCCGAAAGACCCTCAAAGCGTCGTACTCGGCGAAGCTATTGAAGGACCGGAGGGTGAGAAAGGTGCTGGGGGCACGCTGAAGGAAATAGCCGCGCCCATCGGTCGTGTGGTGCGAAGCCAGCACCTTCAACCAGCCGCGCCGCGCATCGACGAAGACGTCCTGCAGCTTCTCGTCCAGTGTGTCCACGTGGACGGCGCGGAAGCGTGCCGAGGCGTCATAGGGGGCCGTGGTGAGGGCCACGCACGGCGGAGGACTCGCTGCCTCCAAGCGCCCCGGCCAGCCGAGGAAGAGTGGCACGAGCGCCGCGAAACGCCACATGGGGAGGCCCCCTTTTGAAGGGCCAGTCGCCCTTTCAAACGACAAGAATTGTGAAAGCAATCTACACCACGGCCAAGGCCCGGCAGAGCTGCCGCCCGCACCCTCCTCCCCGACGCCGTCGCTGCCTCATGCGCGGCATGGTGGCTGCGGTGGCCTGCTTGCGAATAGCCTCCGGGCCTTGCCTCTTTCTCGACGCGGACCGCCCACGTCCCTCGCGCTGGCGCTGGCTTGCTCGGGAGTCGCCCTCGCCGCACCGGCACCGGCGGCCCTCGCGACTTTCCGGGTCCGGGTAGCGCCCACTGCTGAACTCGCCATCGAGGCCTCCTTTCCGCCGGGCACTGGGGCCGAGCTCGTCCTCGAGGACGGTGGGGAGCGCTTTGTGCGGGACGTCCAACGCGAGCGGGGCGGCCGCTGGGTGAGCGCGCCTCTCAGCGGGAAGAGCCTGCCGGTGCCTGAGTGCAGCGAGGGCTGTCGTCTCCGCTACCGTTTTCTTCTCGGCGAGGCCGCCGAGGCGCTGCGCAACCCGCAGAGCGCCGGGGCCGTCGGCACGGCCTTGGTCTCGCCACCCTCGCTGTGGTTGCTCCACCCGGCGGAGCCCGCGCTGGTTGGCTACCGCCTTTCCATCCGCGCGTCACCAGGCAGCCAGGTGCTCTGTGGCCTTTCGCCCAGCGCGGACCCGGACACATACCAGTCCACGGCAGGCCTGCGGGTGACTCCCTTGTGCGCCTTCGGCGGCTGGAGGGTGCGCACCTTGGCGGTGGGGCCTGCGCAGCTCATTCTGGCCGTCGCGCCGGTCTCTTTCTCGATGACGGACGAGGAGATGGCGGCCTGGGTGTCCGAGGCGGCACAGGCGGTGGCCCGCTACTACCGCCGCTTTCCGGTGGAGCACCTCCTTTTGTTGGTGGTCCCCAGCGGCGTCCGAGGACTGAGCGGCTTCACCCTTGGCGAAGGGGGCGCCTCGATTTTGCTGAGGCTTGGCACCGGCATGCCGTCCGGGGCGGTGCGCAGCGACTGGGTGCTCACCCACGAGCTGATGCACCTCGGCTTCCCGACGCTGTGGCGAAAGCACCTGTGGATGGAGGAGGGAATGGCCGTCTTCGGCGAGCCGATTGTGCGCGTGCGCGCTGGGATGCTGGACGAGGCGGCGCTGTGGTCCGAATGGATAGAACAGGGACCACTCGGCCTTCCTCGACCGGGCGAGGGCGGCCTGGAGGTGACGCACACCTGGGCGCGCACCTACTGGGGGGGCGCTCTCTTCTGGCTCATCGCCGACGTCACGCTTCGCGAGCGCACCGCGAACACCCGGTCCGTGGATGATGTGTTGCGCGCGCTCGTGGCGGCGGGCGGGAATGCCACCAGCCACTGGGAGATGGAGGATGTCCTGCGGGTTGCGGACGGCGTCTCTGGTGTGCCGGTGTTCACCGAGCTCTTCCAGAGCATGGCCGAGGCGCCAGCCGCACCGGACCTCGCGGCGCTCTTCCGGCGGCTCGGCGTCTCGTTGCGTGGGGGGGCGGTCGTCTACGACGACAACGCTCCCCTCGCGAGCGTCCGACGGGCAATGGTGGGACGGAGCCCGTAATCCGCCCTCGCCGACGGGCTGTCCGCCCGGTCAGGTGCTAGAGCAATGACACGGGCTTGCAATTCATCACACGGAGACTGCTTGACGGCTCGCAGGCTTCGCAGTTAGCCGTTCGCCCGAGGCATACGGAGACAGCCATGGCCCCCATCGTCAACATTCTTGACGTCTACAAGGAATACAGCCTGGGAAGGACGCTCGTCCCGGCACTCCGGGGCGTCTCGCTCGATGTGAGTGCCGGAGAATTCATCTCCATCGCTGGCCCCTCCGGTAGCGGCAAGACGACTCTCCTCAACCTCATCGGCTGCGTGGACGTGGCGAGCCGCGGCACGGTGGTGGTGGCCGGCAGAAACACCGCCGAGCTCAGCGAGCGCGAGCTCACGTCGCTCAGGTTGAATACCATCGGCTTCATCTTTCAGAGCTTCAACCTGGTGCCGGTCCTCAGTGTTTTTCAAAACGTCGAATTTCCGCTCCTCCTGCAGCGCAAGCTGAACCGAGCCGAACGCCGCCAGCGGGTGATGATGCTTCTCGAACAGGTGGGCATCGCCACTCACGCCGACCACCGACCGAGCGAGCTTTCCGGTGGCCAGCGGCAGCGAGTGGCGGTGGCTCGCGCCCTGGTCGGTCGACCGCAGCTGGTCCTCGCAGACGAGCCCACCGCCAACCTCGACTCGGTGACTGGCGAGCACATCATCGACCTGATGAAAGAGCTCAACGAGCGCGACGGCACAACGTTCATTTTCTCGACGCACGACGCACGGGTGATGAATCACGCCAATGCCGTGGTGCGGCTCGAGGACGGGAAGATTGTGGGACGGGAGCAGCCCAGCGCAGCAGCGCACGCGGCGGGAATGCACTGATGCTCCGCTTGCTGCTTCAGGTCTCCTTTCGAAACTTGTTCCGGAGCCGCATCAACCTCCTCATCGGGGCCATCATTTTCTTCTACACCCTGCTGTTGGTGGTGGGCGGTGCGATGCTCGACAGCCTGCTTGGCTCGATGAGCCGTAGCATCGTCGGCACCGTGTCCGGGCACATCCAGCTGTACGCCGCCACCAGCCGAGATCCTCTGTCCATCTGGCCCCCGATGGGGAACGAGCCTGACCTGAGCCCCTTGCCGGACTACCAGCACATCGAGAGCGCCATCTCCCAGCTGGCCAACGTGAAGGCCGTGGTTCCGATGGGAATCAACGCCTCTCTTATCACCTCGGGAAACTCGGTGGACCTCACGCTCGAGGCGCTGCGGGCCGTGGTTCGACAGCAGAAGGAGACCGGGAATACGCCTGAGCTCGAAGCCCAGCGGCAGAGCCTCAAAGAACACGTGCGGCAGATTGTTCACGTCCTTCACGAGGACATGTCGCGGGCTGGGGAGATGGAGACCAGTGCGGCGCAGGAGCCAGAGGCTCTGGCCGCCATCGAGCGCGCCTCCTCCGAGGCGTTTTGGCAGAGCTTCGACCAGGACCCCTACACGGCCCTGGAGTTTCTCGAGAACAAGGTGGCGCCGCAGCTGCCCGACGGGGACATGTTTCCGTTGCGCTATGTGGGGACGGACCTGGCAAGCTTCGCCAAGTCATTCGACCGCATGGAAATTGTGGATGGGCAGGCCGTGCCGCCCGGCCGCCGCGGGATGCTGTTGTCGAAGTATACGTATGAGCAATTCCTGAAGTTGAAGGCGGCTCGGCGCTTGGACCTCACCAAGGAAGCCGTCGACACCGGAGCCAGCATCTCCACCGACCCGGAGCTGCAGCGCTACGTGCGAGAAAACACCCAGCAGACCAAAGAGCTGGTGTTGCAGCTCGACCGGCTCAAATCTGAGGATGCCGTCCGCCGGCTGCGTGGTTTCCTCGGCCGTTCCGACGGGAGTTTGAGCGAGTTGCTTTCGGCGTTCTTGGCCGTCACCGATGCCAACTTCCAGGCCCGCTACGCCTTTTTCTACCGGGAGTTGGCCCCGCTGCTTCAGCTCTATCGCTTGAAGGTGGGCGACGTGCTCACCATCACCGCCTTCACCCGGAGTGGCTACACCAAGAGTCTCAACATCCCGGTGTGGGGCACCTTCCGGTTCAAGGGTCTCGAAAAGTCCCCGCTCGCCGGGAACATCAACCTGATGGACATCCTTTCCTTCCGTGAGCTGTATGGCTACTTGAGCGCGGACACCAGCGCGGAGATTGACCAGCTGAAGAAGGAGGCCGGCGCCCACGCCATCGACCGGTCCAAGGCTGAGGACGAGCTGTTCGGCTCGGCTCGCAAGGTGGTGGCAGAGGCGACGCCGGGATTGATTGACGACCAGAAGGCCTTCCCCGGCGCAGCCGGAAAACTTCGCCGCGACGACCTACGTCAGCGCGTCTACCAGCAGGCCGAAATCGAGCGGGGCGTGGTGCTCAACGCGGCGGTCATCCTGCGTGACCCGAGCAAGCTGAAGCAGACGCTGAAGGACATCAGCGCATTGTCCGAACGCGAGCACCTCGGCGTGGTCGCCTTGTCCTGGCAAGACGCTTCGGGAATCCTGGGCCAACTGGTGAACCTGGCGCGACTGGTCTTGTACATCGCGGCGTTCATCATCTTCGTGGTGGCGATGGTCATCATCAACAACGCGATGATGATGGCGACGCTGCGGCGGACCGCCGAGGTCGGCACGATGCGCGCCATCGGAGCCCAGCAGCCCTTCATCCTGACCATGGTGCTCGCCGAAACCGTGACACTGGGGTTGGTCTTCGGCGCAGCCGGCGCCCTTCTCGGCTCCGGCATCATCCGCTGGCTCGGCTTCAAAGGCATCCGGGCCACTGCCGACGTCATGTATTTTTTCTTCTCCGGGCCGCGGCTCTACCCGCACCTCTCATCAGGCAACGTCATCGCGGCGCTGGTCATTGTCCTCTTGGTGAGCGTGGTGTCGACGTTTTACCCGGCTTTCCTGGCTGCGCGCGTCCCACCGGTGCGCGCCATGCAGACCGACGAATAGGATTCCATGGGCCACCTGTTCCTCATCGCCTTTCGCAACTTGGTTACCCACCGACGACGCAGCCTCATGCTGGGCGGGGCCATTGCCGGAGTGACGATGCTCCTGGTGGTTCTGTTGGGGATGCTCAACGGCATCCGCGCCACCATTCTCGAGTCCGCCACCACGCTGATGAGCGGGCACGTCAACGTGGGCGGCTTCTTCAAGGTGACCGCCGGCCAATCAGCGCCGGTCGTGACGCACTACAAGAAAGTGCTGGAAGTCATTCAGGCCCAGGTGCCCGAGTTGGACTACGTGACCGAACGGGGTCGCGGCTGGGCCAAAATGGTGAGCGACACCAACACCTCGGGCTGGGTGGGGGTCTCCGGGATTGACGTCCAAAACGAGCCGGGCTTCAGGAGGGTGGTCAAGATTCAAAGCGGTTCGCTCGACGGCTTGAAAGAACCAAACACCATTCTGCTCTTTCAGGAGCAGGCCGAGCGACTCCGGGTCCACGTCGGAGACGTCGTCACCCTCTCTTCCTTCACCTTGCGAGGAGCGGTGAATACCGTCGATGTCCGCGTGGCAGCCATCGCCAGAAACGCCGGCCTGTTGAGCTCCTTCAACACCTACGTTCCGGCCGCCACCCTCCGAGCGCTCTACGCGATGAATCCCGACTCGACCGGGGCCCTGCTGCTCTACCTCAAGGACCTCCGTGACGGACCGAAGGTCGAGGCGCGTTTGAGAGATGCCCTGGCTGCAGCGGGCTTCCAAGTCATGGACAAAGACCCGCGCGCGTTCTTCCAGAAGTTCGACGCGGTCAATCGCGAGGGTTGGACCGGCCAGAAGCTCGACGTCACCAACTGGCAGGACGAGGTCGCCTTCGTCCAGTGGACGCTGACCGCCGTCACCTGGCTGTCCTACCTCTTGATTGGCATTCTGCTGACCATCATCGCGGTGGGCATCATGAACACCCTGTGGATTGCCATCCGGGAGCGGACCCGAGAGATTGGCACGTTGCGCGCCATCGGAATGCAGCGGACGCGGGTGCTCGGCATGTTCCTGGTGGAAGCCTTTACCCTCTCCTCGGCATCGGCCGTCGTCGGCGCGCTGGTCGGGCTCCTGGTCTGCGCCATCATCAACGCCGCCCACCTCCACGCCCCGCTCACGGTGCAGCTGTTCTTGATGCGCGAGGAAGTCCATCTCGCAGTCCGTCCGAGCGCACTCCTCGGCTCGGTGCTGCTCATTACCGGCTGCACCACGGCCATCTCGCTCCTCCCCTCCTTCCTCGCCGCCCGGCTGCAGCCGGTGACGGCCATGCACCAGGTGGGTTGACGGATGAAGACGTGTCTCGTGTTGGGGGCCAGCCTGGTGTTGTCTGCCCCAGTCCTGGCGGCCCCGCTGGCCAGCCAGCAGGCCATCCTCCAGGTGCTCAAAACCATCGACGACCGTCAGCGCAACAGCGGCGACTACAAGTCCCTCGCCTACCTGGAGCAAAAGGAGAAGGACAAGACGGACATCGCGCGCGAGGCGCTCATCTACCGGCGCGACGAGGACGAGAAGTTGATGATTCTTTTCACCAAGCCCAAGGGCGAAGCGGGCAAGGGCTACATCCGCCTGGACAAGAACCTCTGGTCCTATGACCCCGGGACTGGAAAGTGGGACCGGCGCACCGAGCGAGAGCGCATCGCCGGCACGGACAGCCGCCGCGCGGACTTCGACCAGTCGAAGCTGGTGGAGGAGTACGACGCGACCTACACCGGTGAGGGCAAGCTCGGCCAGTTCGACATCTGGCAGCTCGAGTTGAAGGTGAAGCCGAACACCGACGTCGCCTTCCCGGTGGTGAAGTTGTGGGTGGACCAGGCCAGCGGCAACGTCTTGAAGCGACAGGAATTCGCGCTCTCCGGACGGCTGATGCGGACGCTGTACTACCCGCGCTGGCAGAAGCTCTACAGCGAGTCCAAGAAAGCCGACGTGTGGTACCCGGGCGAAATCCGCATCTACGACGAGGTGGAGAAGGAGAACAGCACCATCGTCGTGATGAAGAGTGTGGACCTCCGCCCGCTGGAGGCGAACATTTTCACCAAGGCGTGGCTCGAGGCAAAGAGCCGATGACTGCCCGAGCGGCGGTCTTCCTCCTGGGACTCGTCGCTGGCAGTGCTTTTGCCCAGGGCCGCCCGGACGAGGACGCCCTCTTCGGGGCACCAGGCGACGCTGGGACGCCGGCGCCGGCCGTCCCCGCCGCGCCGCTCATCCCGAGCGCCGGTCAGACGCCGGACCGCAACAGCGCCGCTGGCGAACAGCAAATTCTCACCGGCGCGCCGGCCCAGGACGCCTTCGCCGCAGGGTTGGTAAAGGAAGACGCCCTGAAGATTGGCGGTCAGCTCTACATCCGCGCCATCACCACCATTTCCGAGAATCAGCCACTCGGGAAGTCGAGCTTCAACCTTCCGACGCTGCTCGACGTCTACTTGGACGCCCGCCCGACGGACCGGCTGCGCGCCTTCGTGCTCGGCCGTCTGGAATATGACCCGCTGCTCAGCAGCACCACCGTTCTCACCGGAGTCTCCGTCTCAGGGCTCACCCAAGTCAGCAATCCGGCGGTCTACCTGGACCAGGCCTGGCTCGCTTTTGACATCGCCCGGACGGCCTTCGTCACCGCTGGCGTCCAGCACGTCAAGTGGGGCACCGGGCAGTACTTCAATCCGGACGACTTCCTGGCCAGCCAACCGCGCGACCCGCTCGCTGTCTTCGACGCCCGGCTCGGGGTGAGCATGCTCCGCGTTCAAATCCCCTGGGAGAAGACGGGGTTGAGCTTCACTGCGGTGGCCGTGTTTCAACCGACGCAGAACATCAGCACCACCGGGACGACGGTGAGCGGCAGCGGGGGAAACTCCGTGAACCTCGTCAGCGGAACGCAAAACAACTCCAACGGCTTCCTCGACGACGTCGGCGGGGCGGGCCAGGTCGAGTACGACTTCAAGGGCGGTGCGGTGGGGGTGAATGCGCTGGCGCAGAAGTACCGCGCCTGGCGCGTGGGCGCATACACCACGGCCGGGCTCGGAGACTTCGACGTCTACGGCGAAGCCGTCCTCAAGCAGTGCCTCGACTTGCCCTACAGCATCCCGAACAGCACCTGTGGGCCCTCCTATTCGACGGGCATCATCGCCCCGGGCACCTATGGCGGCTACACCTTCGGCACCATCGAGCAGCCGGCCTCGCCGCTTTTCCAGGCGGTGGCTGGACTCACCTACGGCATCAACTTCGAGGGAAACAAGAGCATTACCCTTGCCGGCGAGTACTTCTACAACCGCGGCAGCTTCGTCGCGAAGCAGTACCCCAACTTGCTCGTCCAGGGCGCCTACCAGCCCTTCTACCTCGGCCGAAACTATCTGGCCTTGAGCGCCACGCTCACCGACACGACGGCCAAAACCACCTGGGTGCTGACGGCCATCGGCAACCTCACCGACGTGAGCGCCATCACCCGACTCGACTTCATTGTGACAGTGCTCAGCTACTTGCAGGTGGAGGCTTTTGGAGCGGTGGACTACGGCCATCTGGGGGGGGAGTTTCGGCTGGGCCTCGACATTCCCGACGTCGTCGTCAACACCGGGCTACCGGCCCCCAACAACCAGAAGACCACCAACTTCATCGTCAACGCCCCCATTGTGCAGTTCGGCCTAGGCCTCCGCATGGCCCTGTGAGGGGGTTTGAGTCCGGCCGACGCATCGCATTACACTCTCGCTTTCCGTGGGCAGTGTTGGGCCACGGACAGGAGGGTCGGGGTTGCCCCTGCCGCACAAACACGGGCTGTATGAGCCCACCACCGAGCACGACGCGTGTGGGGTGGGTTTTGTCGTACACATTCGTGGCGAGAAGTCCCGCTCCATCGTCGACGACGCATTGGGAATTCTCGACCGGCTGAGCCACCGCGCCGCCTGCGGGGCCGACCCGGAGACTGCCGACGGGGCCGGCATTCTGTTGCAGCTGCCGCACCGCTTCTTCAAGCGCGAGGGCCTGCGGTTGGGCTTCGACATGCCCCGCCGGCGCTGCTACGGGGTGGGGCAAGTCTTCCTTCCGCAGGACCCGACGGCGCGCGCCGCGTGCGAGGCAGTCTTCGAGGAAGTGGCCGAGGAGGAGCACCAGCGCGTCATTGGCTGGCGCGACGTCCCGGTCGACGAGAGTCAAATGGGGTGGCTCGCTCGAGAGAGCGTCCCGGTGCTGCGACAAATTTACGTGGCCCGTCGCCGGGTGGTGCCCTCCGCCTTCGAGCGGAAGCTCTACGTCATCCGCAAACTGGTGGAGAACCGGGTCCGCGAGCGGGGGCTCGACCCGGAGGGCCGCTTTCACATCGTCAGCCTCTCGGCAGAGACCATCGTCTACAAGGGCTTGCTACTGCCGACGCGACTGCAGCGCTTCTACCAGGACCTGCAGGACCCGGACATGGTGAGCGCTCTGGCGCTGGTGCATTCGCGCTTTTCCACCAACACCTTCCCCACCTGGGAGCTCGCCCAGCCGTTCCGGCTCATTGCCCACAACGGCGAAATCAACACCGTGCGCGGCAACCGCAACTGGCTAGCGGCGCGGCGTAGCCAGCTCCAGTCGGCGAAATTCTTTGGCAGCGTGGACCGGTTGTTCCCCATCGTCAGAGAGGACGCCAGCGACTCGGCGCAATTCGACAGCATGCTCGAGTTGCTCACCATGGGCGGGCGGAGCTTGCCCCAAGCGATGATGTTGATGATTCCCGAGGCGTGGGAGAGCGACCCGGGGATGGATGACGGCCGGCGCGCCTATTACGAATACTCGAGCGCGCTGATGGAGCCGTGGGACGGGCCGGCGGCCATCGCCTTCACGGATGGCATCCGCATCGGCGCGACGCTCGACCGCAACGGCCTGCGCCCCGCACGCTGGATGGAAACCGACGACGACCGCGTCATCCTCGCCTCCGAGGCTGGCGTGCTGGAAGTCCCTCCGGAGCGCGTCCGCCGCAAGGGCCGACTACAGCCGGGCCGGATGTTCTTGGTGGACACCGAGGAAGGCCGCATCGTTGAAGACGACGAGCTCAAGCGGGACATCACCAGCCGCTGGCCGTACCGCCGGTGGCTGGAGAAGAACGTCTTCGCCTTCGACGAGTTGCCCGAGGTGGCTTCGCCCCAGCCTCTCGAAGGGGAACAGCTCGGTCGGCTCCAGCGGGCCTTCGGTTACAGCGACGAGGATGTCCGCTTGCTACTCCAGCCGATGGCCGAGGGCGGCCACGAGCCGGTGGGCTCGATGGGCAACGACACGCCGCTCGCTGTCCTCAGCGACCAGGCGCCGAACCTCTTCCGCTACTTCCACCAGCTCTTCGCCCAAGTCACCAACCCGCCCATCGACCCCATTCGGGAGTCGCTGGTGATGACGCTGGCCACCGCCACCGGCCCGGACGGCAACACCCTGGACGAGACGCCGGAACAGTGTCACCGGCTGACCCTACCAGGCCCCATCCTCACCAACCTCGAGATGGCACGCCTGGCAGCCATCAAAGCCCAAGGGATGTTCCAGCCCCACACCCTTTCCTTGCTCTACCCGGCCGAGGGAGGGCCAGCCGCGCTCGAGGCGGCGGTGGACCGGTTGACCCGCGAGGCGGCCGAGGCACTCGATGAGGGGTGCAGCATCCTCATCCTCAGCGACCGCGGCGTGGATGCCCGCTCGGTGGCCATCCCGGTGCTGCTCGCGCTCTCCGCCGTGCAAAAGCGGCTGGTCCGCGATGGTGTCCGCATGCAGACCGGGCTGTTGGTGGAAACAGCCGAAGCCCGGGAAGTGCACCACTTCGCGCTGCTCTTCGGCTACGGCGCGGCCGCCGTCAACCCCTACCTTGCCTTCGATACGGTGCGGGCCCAGGCCGCCGCGGGCGACGTCGCGGTGGATGAGGCGACGGCCGAGGCGCGCTATCGCCAGGCCATCTCCGAGGGACTGCTCAAGGTGATGTCGAAAATGGGCATCTCCACGCTGCAGTCCTACCGCGGTGCTCAGATTTTCGAGGCGGTTGGTCTCGACCCGGCGCTCATCGACAAGCACTTCACCGGCACGCCCTCGCGCCTCGGGGGCATCGGCCTGGCGGAATTGGGACGGGAAGCGCTGGAGCGCCACAGCCGCGGCTTCGGACCGACGCCGGCCGATGCGACGGCCCTTCCGGTGGGCGGCTTTTACCAGTGGCGCCGCCGCGGCGAGCACCACCGGTGGAACCCCACCACGCTGGCCCTGCTGCAAGCGGCGGTGCGCTCCGGCGACCCGGCGCTGTACGCCCAGTACGCCAAGGCGGCCGACGACGAGACCACCACGCCTGCCACCCTGCGCGGGCTGTTGACGTTCGCCTCCGAGCGGTGCACGGCCGTGCCACTGGCCGAGGTGGAGCCGGCGAGCGAGCTGGTGAAGCGCTTCGTCACCGGAGCGATGTCCTTTGGGAGCATCAGCGCCGAAGCGCACGAGACGCTCGCCATCGCGATGAACCGCATCGGCGGGCGGAGCAACTCCGGGGAAGGCGGCGAGGAGGCGCGGCGCTACCTGCCGGATGTCAATGGCGACCTGCGCCGCAGCGCCATCAAGCAGGTGGCCTCCGCGCGCTTCGGCGTCACGGCCGAGTACTTGGTCAACGCCGATGAGCTCCAAATCAAAATCGCCCAGGGAGCCAAGCCTGGCGAGGGCGGGCAGTTGCCCGGCCACAAGGTGGACGAGCGCATCGCCAAGGTGCGCTGGTCGACGCCCGGGGTGACGCTCATCTCCCCCCCGCCCCACCATGACATCTACTCCATCGAGGACTTGGCCCAGCTCATCTACGACTTGCAATCGGTCAATCCGGCGGCGCGGGTCAGCGTGAAGCTGGTGAGCGAGGTGGGCGTGGGAACGGTTGCCGCTGGCGTGGCCAAAGCAGGGGCCGGCTGCGTCGTCATCTCCGGCTACGAGGGCGGCACCGGGGCCTCGCCGATGTCCAGCATCAAATATGCGGGCCTTCCCTGGGAGCTCGGGCTCGCCGAGACGCAGCAGGTGCTGGTGCAAAACCAGATGCGAGACCGCATCCGGGTGCAGGTGGACGGCGGGCTGCGGACCGGGCGCGACGTGGTGGTGGCCGCGCTGTTGGGCGCTGAGGAGTTCGGGATGGCCACCGCCTCGCTGGTGGCGCTCGGCTGCATCATGCTGCGCAAGTGCCACCTCAACACTTGCTCGGTCGGAATCGCCACCCAAGACCCGGAGCTGCGCAAACACTTCTCCGGCTCGCCGGAAGGCGTGATCCACTTCTTCCACTTCGTGGCGGAGGAAGTCCGCCGCCTCCTCGCCAGCTTGGGGGCCCGGACGCTCGATGAGGTGGTGGGCCGAGTCGATTTGCTTCGCCCTCGGGCGGACGTGCAGCACTGGAAGACGCAGAAGCTCGACCTGTCGGCGCTGCTCGCGCCGCCGCGGGCTGCGGCGGCGGTTCCCCGGCGCTCCATCACCGTCCAGCGCAAGGACGTCTCGGACCACCTCGACCATGAGCTCTTGCGCCGCGCCCGCACCACGCTCGACGGCGGACCGCCGACCATGGTGGTGCTTCCAGTCCGCAATGCGCACCGGGCGGTGGGAGCCATGCTCAGCGGCGAGATTGCCCAGCGGCGCGGGGCCAACGGCTTACCCGACGACGCCATTCGGGTCCGGCTGCGCGGTTCGGCAGGCCAGAGTCTGGGGGCCTTCCTGGCCGCTGGGGTCACCCTGGAGCTGGAGGGCGATGCCAACGACTACGCCGGCAAGGGGCTCTCGGGCGGTCGCATCATCGTTCGGGCTCCGGCCGCCAGCCGCTTCCCCCCCGAAGAGAATGTGGCCGTGGGCAATACCGTCCTGTATGGCGCGACCTCGGGCGAGCTGTACGTGTCGGGGCTGGCCGGGGAGCGCTTCGCGGTGCGCAACAGCGGCGCCACCGCGGTGGTGGAGGGCGTCGGCGACCATGGCTGCGAGTACATGACGGGGGGGGTGGTGGTCGTCCTCGGCGCGACCGGGCGCCACTTCGCAGCCGGGATGAGCGGAGGCTTGGCGTTCGTTCTGGACCGGGAGCGTCGCTTCCGGGCCCGCTGCAACACAGCCATGGTGGAGCTCGAGTCCCTGGTGGACGAGTCGGACATCTGGCTCGTGTACGGGCTGGTGGAGAACCACCTCCGGCACACCGGAAGCCCGCTGGCGCGCCGGGTGCTGGACAACTGGCAACATCTGGTGCCGCACTTCGTCAAGGTGCTGCCTGTCGACTACAAGGCAGTGCTGCAAGCCCGGCGTGCGGCCATGCGCCCCCCCCCGGCGCCGGCCCGCCTGCGTGCCGTGGAAGGCTGAAGCGGCTTTGGGCAAGGTGACGGGTTTTCTGGAGTGGAGACGCGCGGCACCAGCCAAGCGCGCCAAGTCCGAGCGCCTGCACGACTGGACCGAGTTCACCGAGGCTTTCCCCGAGGAGACGGCGCGACAGCAAGCAGGGCGCTGCATGGATTGCGGCGTCCCCTTCTGCCACCAGGGCTGCCCGCTCGGAAACCTCATTCCCGAATTCAACGAGCACGTCTTCCGAAACCACTGGGAGGCAGCCTTCCTGGCACTCAGCAGCACCAACAACTTTCCCGAATTTACCGGCCGTCTCTGCCCAGCTCCGTGTGAGGCGGCCTGCGTGCTGGCCATCGACCAGGATGCGGTGGCCATCGAGACAGTGGAAAAGGAAATTGCGGAGCGCGCCTTCCAGGAGGGTTGGGCGCGAGCCCACCCTCCCCCGCTCCGGACGGGGAAGCGGGTGGCGGTGGTGGGAAGCGGTCCGGCAGGCTTGGCCGCAGCGGCGCAGCTCAACCAGGCCGGGCACACGGTGACTGTCTATGAGCGCGCGCCGTCGCTCGGCGGACTGTTGCGCTACGGCATCCCGGACTTCAAGCTCGAGAAGTGGGTCATTGATCGGCGGCTGGCGGTGCTCGAAGAGGAGGGCGTCCTGTTCCGGACGGGTGTCGATGTGGGACGCGAGCCGAGCTTCGACGCCCTGCGCGCTGGCCACGACGCACTGGTGCTGGCGGTGGGCGCGCAGCGACCACGGGAGCTGGAGGTCCCCGGCCGGGAGTTGAAGGGCGTGGTGCTGGCGATGGACTTCCTGGAGGCGCAGAACCGGCGGCTGGCCGGCCAGCTCGTCCCGGTCGATGCGCCGTCCGCACGCGGCAAGCGCGTCATCATCCTGGGAGGTGGGGACACTGGCTCGGACTGCCTGGGAACGGCGCTCCGGCAGCAGGCCTCGGAGGTTCGACAGATTGAGCTGCTCCCCATGCCTCCGCGCGAGCGGGCGGCCGACAACCCCTGGCCCCAGTGGCCGCTCATTTTTCGCACCTCCTCGAGCCAGGAGGAAGGCGGCGAAAGGGGCTTCGGGCTCATGACGAGGCGGCTCAGCGGGGAGGACGGCCGGCTCAGCGCGCTTCATGCCGTGCACGTCGAGCTCAGACGGGAGCCGGGGGGGGCCTCGCGCTTCGTCGAATTGCCCGGCAGCGAAGTGCACTACCCGGTGGACATGGTGGTGCTGGCGATGGGTTTCGTCGGCCCAGAGACGACTCCCTTGGCCCAACAGCTTGGCCTCGAGCTCGACGCCCGCGGCAACATTCGCGTCGACGGCAGCTTCGCCACCTCCACCCCCGGGGTCTTCGCCGCCGGCGACGCGAGCCGCGGGGCCAGCCTCATTGTGTGGGCCATCTCCGACGGCCGCGAAGCGGCGCGCGCCGCCGACGCCTGGCTCACCGGGCAAGCCTCCCGGTTGCCTACCCGAGGCGTGCACCAGCCCTTCGGACGCTGAGGGCCCTCTCCTCAAAAGAGGGCCCCGCCCGGGGAGTGTGCTCAACTGGAGGGCGCAAACCAACATGGGCACCGAAGCGAACGGCGACAAGCGGACGGCGAGGCCCTCGCCAGCCCTGGTGGTGCATGGCGGCGCCTGGAGCATCCCTTCCGAGGGGCGGGAGGCGCACCGGGCGGGATGCATGGCCGCCGTCGAGCGCGGGCGCGACATTCTGCTTCGCGGCGGCTCGGCCCTGGATGCCGTGGAAGCTGCCATTCTGGTGATGGAGGATGACCCCACCTTCGACGCCGGGACGGGCTCGGTCCTGGTGGCGGACGGCTCGGTCGAGCTCGACGCCGGAGTGATGGACGGCAGCTCGCTCAAGGTGGGCGCGGTCGCGGTGGTGAAGCATTTCAAAAACCCAATTTCCATCGCCCGCCGAGTGCTGGAGGCGAGCGCGCACCATTTTCTGGTGGGGGAAGGGGCGGAGGCCTTTGCCCGGGCCCAGGGCTTTCCCATGGTCGACAACAGCGCCCTCGTCGTCCCGCGAGAGCGAGCCCTCTACCAGGAGTTTCTCTCGGGGCGGCGAAAGCCCTCGGACAGCTTTGGTCCGGCGGACACCGTGGGGGCGGTGGCCTTGGACGCCGCGGGACAAGTGGCCGCCGGCAACAGCACCGGCGGCGTCTCCTTCAGTTTGCCGGGGCGCGTGGGGGACGCACCGCTGCCTGGGATTGGGTTTGGCGCGGACAACCGACTCGGCGGGGTGGCCTGCACCGGTTGGGGTGAGCACATCCTCCGGGTGGGGCTGGCGATGCGCGCCCTGCAGGAGCTCGAGCGCGGGCTTGGCGCACAACAGGCGGCGACGGCCGCGGTGGCCATTTTGTCCGAGCGGGTGCAGGGCCAGGCCGGGCTGGTGCTGTTGGACCGCTCGGGGCAGGTGGGACTTGCACACTCCACGCCCTGCCTGGCCCACGCCTATTGGACCGCGCGCTCCGCAGCCATCGTCAGTGGCACGGCCGCCTCCCGGTAAAAGCGGCTAGAGACGGGTCCCGGGCGTCTTGGTGGCCGCCGGCTTCTCGGAGCCAGTCGCCCCTGCGTCCACAGCTTGCATCGACTCGAGGGCGTCGGCCACGGCGGAAATCTCGTCGCCCAGCCGCTCCACCCCGGCCTTGAGCTGTGTGCCGGCGGCGTCCGAGCCGGCCGTCGAGCGGACTGCCAACACTTGGGTGTAGAGGTTCTCGAGGGTGTAGCCAAGCCGCACCCGCTCGGCCTCCAGGCGCGCGCCTTGCGTCCGCAGCGTCTCCCGGTGCTGCAGCTGGGCGTCCAGCGCCGTGAGCGCGCCCTGCCACCGCTCGCGCGTCAGCGTGTCGTTGGCTGCGTCCCGCCGCGCGACGACGTCCACCCGTTCGCGCTGAAGCCGCTCCCCGTCGGCGCTCGTCACCAGGGCACGCAGCTCCGCTTCGCGCTTGGCGAGCTCATGGACGGTGTCCCTGAGTCCGCGCACCGACGCTTCAGGATTACGCACCACCTCGCGCAGCACGGCAGGGCCCTTGCGAATCTCCTCCAGCAGTTTCTCGCAGAGCGCGTCCACCCGAGCCAGGTTGGCGGGGTCCTGCGCAACCTGTTCCACCGGTTTGGCCTGACCGTCGACAACGTCCGCCGAGCCGCTGTTCCGGAAAATCTGGGCGAAGCCGGAGAGGGTGAAACCGAGGGCAACCCACATCATCCAAAACGGGCCTCCGTCGATGACCAGGTAGGTGAGGACCGCAGCGACACCGAGGAAAACGGCTCCGCGAACCTTGGAGCCTTGGTGCCTCCGCATCCGCCACTGAGCGCGCACCATCCGCCGCTGCTCACGCCAGGCGTCCTTCCATTCCCGACGGTCTGCCCCCGGCGCCAGGGGGCCACGCCAGGCGCGGTCCATCGCCTGGCGCATGCGGGCCACGCTCTCGTCCAGCGAGTCTCGACGCTCGTCGCCCACGCGGATGCCTCCAGTGCAGAGTGGGGAGTCTTAACGCCCCGGACGCCCTGCCGTCACATCCGCCAGCCCACCCGGCGGGCCCAGGCCTCGAAGTCGGCTGCGTGCTTCGCCGGGTCGGCCGGGGGGCGCTCCTCGACGTCCCCCACGGCCGGCACCCGTTGTAGAAAGACCGCCAGCGGGGGCAGGCCCAGCAACGCACGACGGGCGTCCACCGTTTCCGGTGCCTCCAGGGGCCCCGGTGTCAGCCGGCCCTGGTTGTCCCAGCCCACCGTGGTGCCGTACAGCTGGGGCCGACCCTCGAAGTAGCGAATTCGGTCAGCCAGCAAAGCGGGCTGCAGGGGCGGCACCTCGCCGGCCGCCGCAGCCGCCTCCAGCAGCGGCAGACAGCGGCGTTGCAGCCCCGGCTCGCCAATGGCGTGCTGGACAACCAGCCAGGCGGCTTCGGCGCCGTCCTCACCGGCAGCCGTCCGCCCGGGCCAGCCATGGGCGTCGACGAGCTGACCGAGCCGGACCGCATTGCGCCGGTGGACGGCCTCCATCTCGGGTGCGTACCCTTGGAAGAGGCTTCCGTCCTCGGCAAGCAGGCGGCGAACGCGCTGGTCATCCGCCGCCAGCGCGAGCAACTCGAGGCGGAGCGCCTCCTTGGGCGGCGGGGCCAGCTTCCAGCGTCGGTGCAGCCACAGCCACTGGTCCGGAGCACCGCGGACTTGGGTTTCGAAGACTTCGGTCAGGGTGGCGGTGTGTGTCCAGAGGTCGCGGCTGCGGTCCCCGGTGGAGGGAACCGGGAAGGGGCCCTCCACATGCATGTGCAGTGCAGTGCCCACCCGATGCGCCACCACCACCAGCACCGGCGCACCGGACAACAGCGCCGCCATGCTGACCAGCGGCGTCGTCGCCGCCGGGCGGCCGAAGAAGGGGACGAAGAGTGCATGCTTGCCGCCGATGGCCTGGTCGAAAAGCACCCCCACCGGTTGGTTCCGGCGCAGCGCGCTGAGCACCCCGCGCAGCGCGTTGCGCTGAGAAATGAGACGAATGCCGGAGCGCACCCGGCCGGCCACCACCTCGGCGTTGAAGGCCCCTTTGAGGGGGCGAACGACGGCGTGCAGCGGCATGCCCTGACGGGTGAGGCCTTCGCCCAGCAACTCCCAGTTCCCGAAATGGCCACTGGCCAAGAGGACTCCCCGTCCACCGGCCAGGGCTTGCTCGATGGCGCGGCTTTCCTCCCGCAGGACGGCACTGGCCAAGACATCCGCGGACTGCTTCTGGGAGAGGGCTGCGTCGAGGGCCGCGGTGGCCATGTGCTGGTACGTCCGGCGCGCCACCCGGCGCCGCTCGTCGCGGCTCCACGCGGGAAAGGCCCACCCCAGCTGCTCCAGCGTCAACTGGCGACGGATGCCCAACATGAAAATGAGACGCCCCACCATTCGCGCCATGGCCTCCCGGACGCCAGCCGGCACCAGCGCCAGCCCACCCAAGAGAAGGCGCACCAGGGCACGAGCAATGGGCGAGGCGGGGACTTCCTCGGGCGAAGGCGGCACCGGAAGGAAGCACTAACATGGCTTTCCGCAGGCCGGGGCCTCAGGCCTTTGGCCCTTGGCGTCCAAGAGGCCTCTCGTCCCCCTTGGGAGGCAGGCACCCGTGGGGCGAAGGGTTTAGACTAGAGGCTCCCCATGGCGGCCGACCCCACCACCCCGACGATGAGAGCCTCCGAGCCGCACACCGGCGAGGAGGACTTGGTGGAACTCGACCAAAACCACCCGGGCTTTCGCGACCCCGTCTACCGGCAGCGTCGAAATTTCATCGCCCAACGGGCGCTGCGCTGGCAGTTGGGCGACCCCATGCCCGAAGTCGAGTACAGCCCGCAGGAGCACGCGGTGTGGGAGACGGTGTGGGAGCACCTGGCTCCGCTGCACGACCGCTTCGGCTCGCGCGAGTACCGCTACTGCACGGCGCACTTCGCCTTTCCTCGCGCCCGAATTCCCCAGCTGCGGGAGGTGAACGTCAAGCTCACCCCGAAGACGGGCTTCAGCATGGTGCCTGTGGCCGGGCTGGTGGCGTCGCGGGCCTTTTTGGGGAACCTCAAGTCCGACCAGTTTCTCGCCACCCAATACATCCGCCACCACACCGTCCCGTTGTACACGCCCGAGCCGGACGTGGTTCACGAGTTGGTGGGCCATGCGGCCACCCTGGCCGACGAGGGCTTTGCCGAAATCAACCGGGCCTTCGGGCGTGCGGCGGGACGCGTCTCCGACGAGGTCCTGAAGCAAATCGAGCGCGTCTACTGGTACACCCTTGAATTCGGTGCCGCCTACGAGGACGGGAAGCTGAAGGCCTACGGGGCCGGGCTGCTTTCGTCTTTTGGCGAGCTGGAGCGCTTCAGCAAAGAAGCTCAGCTGGTGCCCCTCAATTTCGAGCGGATGGCGGCCCGTCCGTATGACCCAACCGTCTACCAGGAGATGATTTTCGTCGCCCCCTCCTTTACCGAGGCGGTGCGTCGCACCACGGCCTGGCTGGACAGCCTGCGCTGAGCCCTCCTCCGGTGCCGTCCAACCCCTTACTTGCGCCCTTGCCGCGGTGCATTAGGGTGGTTAATTGAAAGTTCGGCCCGGGGGGAGCCCCTCTGGCAATCCACAGCGTTGTCGAGTACAGGGCCGCGGCCCACCACTCCTTCAGTTCTCCGTCAGGAAGCACACGAATCATGGCGTCCTCTTTCCCCATCGAACGCGTCCGTAACATCGGCATCTCTGCCCACATCGACTCGGGCAAGACCACGCTCACCGAGCGCATCCTCTATTACACGGGGCGCATCCACGAGATTCACGAGGTGCGTGGCAAGGATGGCGTCGGGGCCAAGATGGACTCGATGGACCTCGAGCGTGAAAAGGGCATCACCATCCAGTCCGCAGCCACCTACTGCGTCTGGAAGGACACCAACATCAACATCATTGACACCCCGGGCCACGTGGACTTCACCATCGAGGTGGAGCGCGCGCTGCGAGTGCTCGACGGAGCCATTCTCGTCCTGTGCTCGGTCTCGGGTGTGCAGAGCCAGTCCATCACCGTGGACCGGCAAATGCGCCGTTACAAA
Organism: Myxococcaceae bacterium; assembly: GCA_052147975.1. GTDB lineage: Bacteria > Myxococcota > Myxococcia > Myxococcales > Myxococcaceae > JADGRA01. The sequence continues at coordinate 19,064 of JBKQJL010000007.1, read as the reverse complement.
GTGCCGCGGTTGGCCTTCGTCAACAAGATGGACCGGGCCGGAGCAAACTACGCCCGGGTCGGGGCCCAGCTGCACGAGAAGCTGGGGCACCACCAGGTGATGATGCAGGTGCCCATCGGCGCCGAGGACCGCTTCGAGGGCATCATCGACCCCATTGTCGGGAAGGCCTACTACTTTGACGGCGAGAACGGCGAGCACGTGCGGGAGGCGGACGTGCCGGCCGAGTATGCCGAAGCGACCAAGCAAGCCCGGCACGACATCATCGAGGGCGTGGCCAACGTGGACGACCTATTGGCGGAGAAGTTCGTCCACGACCAGCCCATCTCCAGCGAAGAGCTGAAGGCCGCGGTACGCCGCGCCACCATTGCGCTGAAGATGACGCCGGTCTTCTGCGGCTCGGCCTACAAGAACAAGGGCGTGCAGCTGCTGCTCGACGCGGTCAGCGACTATTTGCCCAACCCGAAGGAAGTGGTCAACGAGGCGCTCGACCAGAAGAACAACGAGGCCAAGGTGGTCCTTTCCTCAGACCCGGACAAGCCCTTCGTTGGGCTGGCGTTCAAGCTGGAGGACGGCCGCTACGGGCAGCTCACCTACCTGCGCATTTACCAGGGCCACGTGGCCAAGGGCGACTTCATCTACAACCAGAGCAACCAGCGCAAGGTGAAGGTGCCGCGCATTGTCCGCATGCACGCCAACGAGATGAACGATGTCGAGGAAGCGTATGGCGGAGACATCGTCGCGCTGTTCGGCGTGGAATGCGCCTCGGGCGACACCTTCACCGACGGCACGGTGAACTACACCATGACGTCGATGTTCGTCCCGGACGCCGTCATCTCGCTGGCCGTGGCTCCCAAGGAGCGCACTGGTCAGGCCAATTTCTCCAAGGCACTCAACCGCTTCACCAAAGAGGACCCGACCTTTCGCGTCCATCGCGACGAGGAATCGGCCCAGACCATCATCAGCGGGATGGGCGAGCTGCACCTGGAAATCTACATCGAGCGGATGAAGCGCGAGTACGGCTGCGAAGTGGTGGCCGGTAAGCCGCAAGTGGCCTACCGCGAAACCATCACCCAGCGGGGCGACTTCGCCTACACCCACAAGAAGCAAACCGGTGGCTCGGGCCAGTTCGGCCGCGTCTGCGGCTACCTCGAACCGCTTCCCCCCGACGCGGTGGAGCGTGAGGAATTCGTGGACGATATCACCGGCGGCTCCATCCCGCGCGAATTCATCCCGGCGGTGGAGAAGGGCTTCCGTGAGGCCTTGAAGAAGGGAAGCCTCATCGGCTTCCCGGTCACCGGTGTGCGCTACGTCATCAACGACGGCGCGTCACATGCCGTGGACTCCTCGGAGCAGGCCTTCAAGACGGCCGCGCTGATGGCCTTCCGCGAGGGCTACGAGGCGGCCAAGCCGGTCATCCTCGAGCCCATCATGAAAGTCGAGGTTCAGGCTCCCGAGGATTTCCAGGGCTCGGTGGTGGGACAGCTCAACCAGCGGCGCGGCACCATCCTCAGCACCGAGAACCGCGAGGGCTACGTGGTGGCGGTGGCCGAGGTGCCGCTCAACGCGATGTTTGGGTACAGCACCGACCTTCGCTCGGCCACCCAGGGAAAGGGCGAATTCACCATGGAATTCGCCCGGTACTCGCCTGTGCCCCGCGCCGAGCAAGAGGCGATGATGAAGGCCTACCGCGAAAAGCTGCTGGCCGAACGGAAGTAACGCCCAGGCCGCTCACCCGTCCGGGCTCCGGACGCTACTGCGGCCCTTCCCCGGCCGAAGCCGCACCGCCGTCTTGTGGCGCGGCCAGGGCACTTCTCAACCGGGCCGTCGCCTCCTCTAGGGCGTCCGCGCTGCCCGTCGCGCTCGAGCCCTTGGCCGCAGCAGGCACTGCAGCGGCGGGCACCGCCTTGGCCACCTTCTTCTTCTTTTTCTTCGCCGCCGTCGGAGGGGGCGACACAGTGGCGGCGGAGGCCACCGGAGCAGGGGGTGGGGGCTGCGGGAGATGGGCGACCGGCGGTGGCGGCAGCGGCGCGTCGTCTACCGCCACCACCATCTCTGGCTCCACCTCCGAGAGAAGGATGAGCCGTTGAGCGGCCGGCGCGAGCGGGTTGGCTTCCACCGTCAGCCGGACGGTGAAGCGCAGCCCGCGCGTGGCTTGCAGCGACACCCGCGCCGGCAACGTCCAGCGCGGCCCCTCCTCCCAAGGAAGCGGTCCGAGCGGCTGACCGCGGTAGACGAGCTTGGCGCTCAGCACGTGGTCTCCCTCGGAAACCACCATTCCCCAAGGCGACAGGCCGGCGTCCACCCCCTCCACCGCCGCGGACACTCCCCCGTCAGCCGCGGCGGACGTCCCCGCCTCCACCAGGGCGGACACTCCCGCATCGGCGGCGACGGACAGTCCCACCTCTCCCACCCCAGCGTCCGCCGGCGCCGACACCGCCACCGGAATGCCGTCGAGCAACACCGTCTGCTGCTCGAGACGGTAAAGCGTCGCGTCCGGACCCACCACCACCACCCTCACCTCGGGAGGTGGGGCGCGCGAGGTACTGGCCGCGAGTTGCGCCTCGAGCTCGGCCTCCGGGCTCGGGCGCACCGCCGGCGACGCCTCGGGCTCGGCGCGGAGCACCACCGTCACCGCGAAGGCGAGGAGCAGCTGCACGGCCTGGGAGAATGCCACGGCGGCGGGTCCACCGCCCAGACGCGCCGCCGAGGCCACTGGGCGACGTCGCAACGTGGGGTGCAGGACACCTCACGCAGCTGTGGGCGTCACGCCTGTGCGGTCCCTTGGCCCGGTGCCTTGGCTTGGGCAGCGAGCTCGGCCCGCACCTTCTCCATGTCGACGGCCCGCACCTGACGGACGATGTCCTCCAGAGCCGCCGCTCCCAGTGCGCCCGGCTGCGAATACAGCAACACGCGGTCGCGGAAGACCATCAGCGTGGGGATGCTTTGGACTTCGAAGGCACCGGCCAGCTCCCTTTCCTCTTCGGTATTCACCTTGCCGAAGGTGATGTCCGGGTTGTCCGCCGCCACCTTGTCGAAGACTGGCGCGAAGCTTCGGCAGGGCTGGCACCAAGGCGCCCAGAAGTCGAGGAGGACAATGCCTCCTTGCTCCACCGTTTCCCGGAAGTTTTGCGCGGTGACTTGCTTGGCGTTGCCCATGGAGACCTCCGCGACGTCAAACCCCTTGAAGGAAAAACTCTAGTCAGCCTGCTGGCCGAGCGGCTCTCCTTCTCGCCGCAGTGCGTCCTGGCCACTCTTCATGACTCAGTGCGTAAGCGCATTCGATGGCTGCTATTCCCTTGGAGCGTGGCATGAAAGGGCCTAGAAGACGCGGACCGATTTTCGAATCAGTGGCCTGGCGCTTGCCTCAGGGCGAGCCGAGGGGGTCGCAATGCAGCGTTCACTCTGGCTTCTCTCCGCTGTCGGTTTCGCCTGGGCGCTTTCCGCCTGTGCGCCGGACATTCCTCAAAACCCTCAAACCCCATACGTCACCGTCGAGTTCAACCTCTCCTCCACGCCGGCCGTGGTGCCGCAGCCCAACAACCTGGCCATCAGTCCGAGCACCGGGCTGGTGGTGGTCCCGGCTGGCCCCAACGACACGCCGACGACGACGGCCTTCAACCAAACCTACCTGGACACGCTGGACGGCTTCCCGATGGAGACGACGGCCACGGTGGCCACCTCCGGCGACGTCACCTCGTCCACGCTGGCCACGGGCGTTCTGGTGCTCGACATCACCAACCCGGCTGCCCCCGTACCGGTGGCGGTGACGTCGACGTACGTCTCGGGCGGCGCGGATGCGGGTGGCACCATCGTCATCAATCCCCCCGGCGGCCAATGGACGCGTGCGCACACCTACGCGGGGGTCGTCATCGGTGGGAACCAGACCGGGACCTTCGCCGCCGTCACTGGCACCGCTGGCCAACAAGTCATTGGCTCGTCCACCTGGGCCCTGGTGGCCAGCACCTCCAACTGCAGCACCGTCGCCAGTTGTGGCCCGATTGTCCCCTTGTGCGTCCTGCCCGACGGTGGCCCGGGCGGCCCTAACTCGGGGTGCATCCCCACCACCGACTTGATTCAGCCGGCCTCGGATGCGCCCGAATTGCAGGCCCTGCAGAATGGCTATGCACCGCTCCTCGGGGCGTTGGCCGGGGCGCCGTTCAACATTCCGCGAGCAAACGTCGCCATCCTCTGGACGTTCAGCATCACCACGCAGGCCGAAGTCACCTTCGACCCGGCCAACACCATCATCCCCTTCCCCAACGCAGTGCTGCAGACGGGACCCAATGACACCGTCAGCCTTCCGGTTCCACCGGGCACCCCGCCGGTGTTGGCCGAGCTCATCGGCGGCTTGAATACCCTGGACGGCTTTTCCACCACCGCCACCATCACCACCGCGGTGGACTTCAGTCTGCCGAACAACGGCGTCAGCGCCCTCATGCAAGGCAGCGTGGACCCGTCGACCCTCACCCCGCAGCTGGCCATCAACCTGGTCAAGGTGCTCACCAGCGTCAACTCGGCGGCGAGTCAGGGACCGGTCAACGTCGCCTACTGCGTGAGCGACGTCCCGCCGGGATGTCCACAGGTCTCCCCGACGCTGTCCGACGGCGGCCCCAAGCCGGAGATTCTCGGCATCGTGCCTCTCACGCCGCTGGATGAGCGCACCACCTACGCCGCCTACATGACCAATTCCATCCGAGACACGTCGGGGAAACAGGTCATCCCGAGCGCCATCTTCGCGCTGGTCCGGCTGCCGGTCAGCACGGCCCCGCTCTACGCCAATGGCCACAGCCAGGTCCCCTCGCTCCTCTCGGACACAGACGCTCAGGAGCTCTTCCAGCTCCAGAGCGGTCTGGCCAGCCTGTTTACGGACCTCGGGGCGCAAGGCATCCCCTACACCAACGTGGTGCAGGCTTGGGCCTTCAAGACGCAGAGCGAGGTTTCTCAGCTGCAGGCCCTCTCGACCATCCCCTACAACCCGGCCGCGGGCTTCCCAGGCAACCCGTTGTGGGTGGAAAACGTGACGGCCGCCGTCCTTCCGGGGCTGGCCGCGGCCGGCATCCCCACGGCCAACATTGGAACCATCTACGCCGGCGAGATTATCGACCCCTTCTTCCTCACCGGCCCGGGCGGCACCTTCAATCCCGACGCTGGGGGAATCGAGCCCATCCCCATCCCCTTCATCATGACGGTGCCGACGGCAGCGCCGCCCACCGCCGGCTACCCGGTGAGCATGTTTGGCCACGGGCTGGGAGGCAACAAGACCAACGCCTACGCCATCGCCAGCGCCATGGCCACTGCCGGGCAGGTGATGATTGCCATCGACGAAGTCTGGCACGGCGCAAGAAACACCTGCACCGGGTTTGGCGCCTACGCCGACGGTGCGAAGCCGGGAGAAGGGCCGCTGCCAGACGGCGGCTTCCCGGACTTCGCCATCTGCAGCACCGCATTGACGGCGCTCACCGAATGCAACTCGGTGGGCCGCTGCCAGCTGGTCGACCGGAGCACGGTCGGGGCCTGCAACTACGGCACGCCCACCGCGGATGAGACCTGCTTCAACCTCGGCCAGAATGAATGCGCGCCGGACGGCAAGTGCGAGGGCTCGGACTTCAATGAGGCGTACTCGGGTTGGAACCTCCTCAACCTGGCCAACCTCTTCGCCACGCGCGACAACTTCCGGCAGCAAGTCATCGACAACTCGCAGTTTGCCAGGGTGGCCAGCGGCACCGGGGCTGGCAGCTTGCCGGCGCTCACCGCGGCGTTGAATGCAGGGGCCATCAGCTATTCCGGCCAGAGCCTGGGCGGCATTCTGGGGACGCTGTACACCTCGGTGGCCTTCAACGTTCAGAACGCCGGTCTCGACGTGCCGGGCGGCAACCCGGTCAACATCCTCCTCACCTCGCCGGCCTTTGTGCCGCTGCTCGTCGGATTCAACGAGGGACTGGCTGAGGCTGGGATTGAGACCAATTCGCCGACCTATGACCTCTTCATCGACATTGCCCGTTGGATTCTCGACCCAGCGGACCCGACCAACGCGGGCTACTACACCGTCCACCCGACTGGCCTGCCTTCAGTCACTGGCGGCAGCAGCATTCCGGCCACCCGACGCACCTTCATGCAATGGATTGTGGGCGATGAAGTCGTGCCGAACCCCACCGCGCTGCAACTCATCCAAGCGGCCGTCCACAACCCGGCGACCGATGGGACGAAGCTGAACTCGGGGCTGTTCTGGAGCTACCAGTTCAACACGACCAATACGCCCTATTCCTTCAGCAACGCCGCCATTCCCTCCTGCACCGCTCCGGGCGGGCCGAGCAACCGGCACGCCTTCCTCTTGGAGCCGCCCTCGGCGACGTGTGGCGGTCCACCGGGAGGCGCGGGCAGTCCAGGCGCAATCCTCACGGGCGAGGCGCAGAGCCAGCTCGTCGGCTTCCTCGCCGGCGCCGCTCCCTTCTGACCATCCCCCATGGAAAGGCACACGCACATGAAGACGCTCATGTCAGCAGTGGCGGTCCTCGCCGTGGTGGTGGCGGCTGAGGCGAGGGCCGCCGGCATCGCCGTCGACCTTCAATCGGCTCGCGGTGTGGCGATGGCTGGCTCCGTCGTCGGCTTCATCGACGACGCCTCGGCCATCTATTACAACCCGGCCGGCATCGCCCAGGGTCAGGGCATCGATGTCGAGCTGGGCATCACCGTCATCGTCCCCTACTTCAACATCAGCGCAGCCAACGGCGTTCAAACCTCCGCCAACAGCACCCCCATTACGCCGCCCTTCTTCTACGCCACCTACGGCATCTCGGACGAGGTGACGGTGGGCATCGGCGTCTTTACGCCCTACGGGCTGTCACTGAGCTATCCCGACGGGTACCCGGGGCGATTCCTGGTCACCAGCGTGAGCGAGAAGCTCTACGACATTAACCCCACCGTCGCCTTCCACTTCGGGCCGGTCCGTTTCGGTGGCGGCGTCCAAATTGTCCGCGCCACAGTCGAGTTGCAGCGCAACATCAACCTGGCAGTCAGCAACCCCAACGTCTACACGCCGCCCGAGCCGGCAGTCGACCTGGGGGCGGCCACCTGGGGCTACGGCGGCAACGTCGGCGTGCAGGTGGACGTCATCGAGAAGACGCTTCAAATCGGCGCCTACTACCGGAGCCGCGTCTCCTACAGCTTCAACGGCTCGGCCCACTTCTCCAACATTCCTCCCGCCTTCCAGGGCCAGCTGTACGACCAGCCCGGCAACACCAACTTCACCACCCCCGACACGGTGGGCTTGGGCGTCGCTTTCAAGCCGCTGGCCTGTCTCACCCTGGACGCGGACCTCACCTACTTCGCCTGGCAAGTGTTCCAGGAAATCGCGCTGACCTTTCCCCAGACGCCTTCGCTCAACTCGGTGGAGCTGAAGAGTTGGCACCACACCTACAACATCCGAGTGGGCGCCGAGTGGATCATCGACGAGCACTGGGCGCTCCGCGGCGGCATCATGTATGACCCCACCCCGAGCCCCAGCGCGACGCTGCAGCCCGATGTGCCGGACTCCACCCGCCTCAACTTCGCCGCGGGCTTCGGCTGGCGCTCGGGCGCGTTCCACGTCGACGTCGGTGCCCAGTGGATTTACTTCTTCCCGGTCACCAGCGGCGAGCAGAGCAACTCGCTTCCGCTCTACAACCCGGCGTCCTACAACTCCAACGCGCTGGTCGGGACGGTGGACTTCGAGGTCAAAATTTAGGGACGCCCAAGCGTGGGGCGTTAGAAGAGGGAGCCGTGGGGACTCTGCCTCCGGCTCCCTTGCCATTTCCGGACAGCCTCTGCCACCGCTGCGCCGCACCACCGCGCTACGTGCGCAGCAAGGCGAGCCTCTTCATCCTCTGTCCATTGCTGCCCCAGAAATACCCTCCGCAGCCCGTCCGAGTCTGTCCCCTCTTCCGTCCACGGGCGGGCGAGCCCAGCTAGGAAGGCGTCACTCGCTGCCGGCGTCGAGGGCTTTCAGCGCAAGTCCATGGGACTCGCGCAGCATTTCCCCCACCGTCACCAGCTGGTAGCCCCGGGCCCGCAGACCCTGAATAATTCCGGGGAGCGCCTCCGAGGTGTGAAACTTCAAGTGGTTGATGTGCATGACGACGATGCTTCCCGGCTGCACCTTCCTCAGCACCCACTCCACCAGCTTCTCCTTGGTGGCGTGCTGGTCCGGGTCACCAGAGGCCAAGTCGTACTCAATGGTGGTGAGGCCCAGCTCGGCGGCAATTTTGACGACGCGGGCGTCGTACTCCCCGTAGGGAGGCCGCCACAACAGCGGGGTCCGGCCGGTCAGCGCCTGCACCTCGGCCTGCGTCCTGAGCAGCTCCTGGCGCAGGCGGGTGTCGTCCTTCACCGCGGGCATGTGGGGATGGGTGAAGGTGTGGTTCTCCAGCTCAAAGAGCTCCGGATGCTGGGCCAGCTCCCGCACGTGGGCCGCCTCCTCTTTGGCCCAGCTGCCCCCGAGAAAAATGGTGGCTGGCGTGCGGTTCGCGATGAGCGCCTCGGTGACACGCTGGTCGTACTGGCTGACGTCCCGGGTGCTACACGCGTCAAAGGTGAGCGCCACGGTGCGGACGGCCCGCGAGCCGTGGGCCACCACCTCGGGGGCCACTGGCGGGAGCACCGGCGGCTCCAGCGGAGCCGGATGGGAGAGGTCCGCCTCGGCCTTGGCCGCCGCCTCCGGCGTCTCGTGTCCGCTCGGTCCGGGCACTGGGGGCGGGCGGGCGCAGGCAGCAAGGAGGAGCAAGGCGGAGGCGGCAAAAACCGGAGTGCGGCGCATGGAGCCCCTCTCGAATGGGTGTCCGCCTCATGAGATGCGGCGGAACATGAAGCGCAGCGCGGCGGGAAGCCGCCGCCGCCAGGCCTTCTCGTTGTGCTGGCCTCGAGCGTCTGGGCGAAATTTGAGCTGGTGCGCCGGGTAGTGCTTGGCCTTGAGCAGCTCGGCCACTTGCTGCACCACCGGCAGCATGCGGCCACCGGCCTCCTTGCCGCCACAGTCGAGGTAGATGCGCGACACCGCCGGGGGGTGAAACCCGGCCACGTCCTTGAAAATGGCGCGGCTCCCCACCCAAAGCGAGGGAGAGAGGCACAGGGCTCCTCCAAACGTCTCGGAATGGTGGACGTGGCTCCACAGCGCCGCCAGCCCACCGAGCGACGAGCCACCGAGCACTGTCCCCACGGGCCCCGGCACCGTGCCGTAGCGAGCTTGGGCTTCGGGCACCACCTTGGAGATGACCCAGGCCAGGAAGGACGCCAGGTGGCCCCCGCCCTGCGCCATTTTCCACGGCACCAGCTCGTCGATGCGGCGCTCGCCCCCGTGGGGGATGGCCACCACCACTGGCACGTTGCACCGCGCTCGCGGGAGCCCATCCACGGCCCGGTGTACGTACCAGCCGCCGGCGAAGCTGAAGGTGTCGTCGAAGACGTTTTGCCCGTCGAAGAGGAAGAGCGCCGGGCGCGTCCCGTCCGGGACGTGGTCTGCAGGCAGGTAGGCCGTCACCACCCGCCGGGGGAAGCCGGGCGGCTCCCAGTTGCCGAGCGTGTCGAAGCGGCCAGCGGGAGGGGTGCGCTTCATCCAGTTTCGGCAAGCGCTGGGTTGGCCACCGTTTGCCCTGCCGTCCTTTCCCCGCCCTTGACGGGCAGCGGGCGCAACCCCTGGAGGGTACCCCAGGAGTTGGTCTAGAGAGCACCCCATGCGAAGGGCCGCCCTGCTGTGCCTGCTGTTGCCCGCCGTCGCCTGCGCCCAAGACACGCCGCCTCCCGTCCAAAAGACGGCCGAGAGCTACCTCAATGCCTTGAGCGCCACCGGCGACGACGCCGGGCGGGAGCTGCTGCTGGGGGGCGTGACGCTCGATGCGCGGCTCAGCTCGGTGGACACGTGGCGAATTGTCAGCCGGGACTACGCCAAGAAGGAGACCGGCGCACTCAAGACGGCCGCCACGCTGATGGCCGACCTGGACAAGGCCGGGAGGCGCTCGCTCGCCGAGTTGCTGAAGAAGACGGGCGCTTCCGGCGGAGACGAGATGACGGTGGTGGAGTTGACGCGCGATGAGGCAGCGCGACTGCTGGCGCCGACGAAGGAGCGCACGGAGAATTTCAAGAAGACGCTGCCGCTGCTGGCCTATGTGGCGCGGGTGGGCCGGGAAGTCTACTGGCACCCGAAAAACCCGGTGCGCCCGCTTCTGCAGCAAGCCGGCACCGACGGCAGCTACACCTTGGACGTCTACCACTTCACGGTGGAGACGACGGATGGCCCGCGCAAGCAGGCCCGGCAGTGGCCACTGCGCATTGTCCGGATGACCACCACCGCCGGCCTGGACACCGGCTGGAAGGTGCTGCCGGCTTCGGACTGGAGTCCGGATTAAGGCCCGGGCGGCGTCCAGGGCAGCGTGGGCAGCGCCGGGGGGTGAAGGGCTTGTTGACTTCCAAGTCAATCGCGTAGGGTGCACCGGCGGGTGTCGCCCTGGGGCGTCCTGGGGCCTGGGGGCGCCCCGAGGGGTGGACGGAGTGTCCTCTGCAAGCGTCTGGAGTCGCACATGAGCGAGAGAATCAAAAAAGTGGCGGTGCTCGGAGCGGGCGTCATGGGCAGTGGAATTGCGGCGCACGTGGCCAACGCCGGCCTCCCGGTGTTGATGCTGGACATGGTGCCGCCCAAGGCCGGCCCCACCGACGACACCAAGGCCAAGGCCTTCCGCAACCGCTTCGCCCTCAGCGCGCTGGCGAATTTGAAGAAGCTGCGACCGGCGCCGCTCTTCATCCCGGCCGCCCTGGAGCTCATCGAGGTGGGCAATTTCGAGGACGACTTGGCGCGCATCGCCGAGTGCGACTGGGTGGTGGAGGTGGTGAAGGAGGAGCTCGCCGTGAAACAGGCGCTCTTCGCCAAGGTGGAGCCGCTGCTCCGGCCAGGCACCATCATCAGCTCCAACACCTCGGGGCTGTCCATCGTCGGCATGCTGGAGGGCCGCGGAGCGAGCTTCCGGAAGAATTTCCTCGTCACCCACTTCTTCAACCCAGTCCGCTACATGAAGCTGCTGGAGCTCGTCGCGGGGAAGGAAACCGACCCGGCGGTGCTGCAGCGGCTGGCCAACTTTGGGGAGGAAGTCCTGGGCAAGGGCATTGTCTACGCCAAGGACTCCACCAATTTCATCGCCAACCGAGTCGGCACCTACGGGATGCTCCGCGTGCTGGCCGAGCTGCAGAAGGCCGAGCTGACGGTGGAGGAGGTCGACAAAATATTCGGCCCCGCCCTCGGCCGTCCGAAGAGCGCCGTGTTCCGCACGACGGACATTGTTGGGCTCGACACCTTCGTCCACGTCGCCAAGAATTGCTACGACACCCTGCCCAACGACGAGGAGCGCGACACCTTCCGCGTACCGCCCTTCGTCGAGCAAATGGTGCAGAAGGGCATGCTCGGCGACAAAACCGGCATGGGCTTCTACAAGCTGGTCCGCAAGCCAGACGGGGAGAAGGAGATTCTCGCCCTGGACCTGGCCACCCTCAGCTACCGCCCCCAAGGCAAAGTGCGGTTTGAGTCACTCGGCGCGGCGCGCAACCTGGAGGACGCCGGCGAGCGCATCCGCACCGTCCTCAACGGCACCGACAAGGCGGCCCGCTTCGCCGAGCGGGTGACGCTGGACACGCTGGCCTATGCCAGCCGACGCATTCCAGAAATTTCGGATGACCTGGTCAACATCGACCGGGCGCTTCGCTGGGGCTTCGCCTGGGACCTCGGGCCCTTCCAGGTGTGGGACGTCTACGGCGTGCGCAAGGGCGTGGCGCGGATGAAGGAGCTCGGCATCCGGCCCGCGCCGTGGGTGGAGCAAATGCTGGCCACCGGGCGGGAGAGCTTCTACGCAGTGGAGGGCACCAGGGACACCGTCTGGGACATTGGCGCGAAGAAGGCCGTGCCGGTCCCGGAAAACCCGCGCACCCTGCGGGTGGAGTACCTGCGCCGCGGGAACAAGCGGGTGGAGAGCAACGAGTCGAGCTCCCTGTGGGATGCCGGGGACGGCGTCTTCCTTTTGGAATTCCACTCCAAGATGAATGCCCTCGACGACGGCATTGTGGGGATGATGCACAGCGCCCTCGACCGCACCGAACGGGAGGGCCGCGGTCTGGTCATCGGCAATGACGGCGCGAATTTCTCGGCGGGCGCCAACCTCATGGCGCTGCTGATGGCCATCAAGAGCGACGACATGGCTTCGGTGGCCAAGCTGGTGGTGGCCTTCCAGGGCGCCAACCAGCGCATGCGTTACAGCCCGGTGCCGGTGGTGGCCGCGCCCTTCGGGCTGACGCTGGGCGGTGGAGCCGAGGTGAGCATGGGCGCCAACGCCATTCAGGCTGCCGCCGAGCTCTACATGGGGTTGGTGGAAGTGGGGGTGGGGTTAATTCCGGGCGGGGGCGGCAACATGCAGCTGCTGCGAAACCTCTATGGGCCGTTCGCCACCGACAAGGACTTCGACCCCCTGCCCTTCTTGAAGAAGGCCTTCCTGGCCATCGGCACGGCCAAGGTCGGCACCAGCGCCGAGGAGGCGCGCGAGGCCGGTTTCCTCTCGGTGCGCGATGGCATTTCCCTCAACCGCGACTTCCTGCTGGCCGACGCCAAGGCGCGGGTGCTGGGCATGGCCAACGCGGGCTTCCGGCCGCCGCGGCCGACGCACTTCCGGCTCTCCGGGCGGAGCGGCGCCGCCACCATCGACATGATGCTGTACGACATGGAGCTCAACAACCAAATCTCTGCCTACGACCGGCACATCGGTCAGAAGCTGGCCACGGTGCTCACCGGCGGCGACATTTCGGCGAGCAGCCCCGTCTCCGAGGAGCACCTGCTGGAGTTGGAGCGCGAAGCCTTCCTCAGCTTGTGCGGCGAGGAAAAGACGCAGGCGCGAATGGCCCACCTGCTCGAAACCGGCAAGCCGCTGCGGAACTGAAACGTCGGCATTAACAGTAACTCTTCCCGAGGAGACCCCATGGCCGGCAAAGTCGTCATCGCCAGCGCAGCGCGCACCCCCTTCACCCGCGCCCTGAAGGGCGAATTCAAGGACACCCGGCCGGACACCTTGGCCGCGGTGGCCATCGCCGAGGCGGTGAAACGCGTCCCCGGCCTCAAAGCCTCGGACATCGACGACGTCATCCTCGGCTGCGCCATGCCGGAGGGCGAGCAGGGGATGAATGTGGCCCGCCTGGCGGCGCTGTTGGCCGGGCTTCCGGACACCGTCTCCGCCATGACCATCAACCGCTTTTGCTCCTCCGGCGTGCAGTCCATCGCCCAGGCCGCGCAGAGCATTCTGGCCGGCATGTACGAGGTGGTGGTGGCCGGCGGCACCGAGTCGATGAGCATGGTGCCGATGGGGGGCAACAAGGTGTCGGCCAACCCGGAGCTGATGGACCGCTACCCCGAGGTGTACACCTCGATGGGGGCCACTGCGGAAAACGTCGCCAAGCGCTTCGAGGTGAGCCGCCAGCAGCAGGACGCCTTCGCCTACGAGAGCCAGCGCCGGGCGGCCACCGCCCGGGAGAAAGGCCTCTTCCGGGATGAAATTGTCAGCGTCACCACCGAAGTCTTCGACGAAGCGGGGGTGCCGTACAAGGCCACCGTCGGTGTGGACACCATCCTCCGGCCCGAGACGACGCTCGAGGGACTGGCCAAGCTCAAGCCGGCCTTCAACCCGAAGGGCACGGTGACGGCCGGCAACGCCTCTCCGCTGACCGATGGGGCGGGGGCGGTGGTGGTGATGAGCGAGGCCCGGGCCCAGGCACTGGGCGTCAAACCGCTTGGCAGCTTCGTCGACTTCCAGGTGGCGGGCGTGCCGCCAGAAATCATGGGCATCGGCCCAGTGCCGGCGGTGCGCAAGCTGCTGGCCAAAAACAAACTGGCGGTGAAGGACATCGACGTCTTCGAGCTCAACGAGGCGTTCGCCGCCCAGGCGCTGTACTGCATTCGCGAGCTGGGGCTGCCGCTGGACCGGGTGAACCCCAACGGCGGAGCCATCGCCCTCGGCCACCCGCTCGGCGTCTCCGGGACGCGCATGACGGGCACCTTGTTGCGCGAGTTGAAGCGCCGCGGGGGCCGCTACGGCGTCGTCACCATGTGCATCGGCGGCGGCATGGGCGCCGCCGCCCTCTTCGAAGCAGCCTAGGGCTGGGGCCTGGGGGGCCTCAGGGCTTCGGTGCGGCCTTGTCCGGCTGGTGCAGGTACAGCGAGTGACAGCTGATGCAGACCTGCATCATGTTGCCGAAGGCGGTCGCCAGCGAAGCGTTGTCGCCATTTTTTGAGGCCTGGGCCAGCGTCGCCGTGCGCTCGCGCAGCACCGCCTCGAGGTAGCGGAAGTTGCGCTGCGTGGGCGTCTCGGCAGGGCCCTGAGGCATCACCGGCAGCCCGGTGTCAGTGCCAATTTCGGCGGCCGCGCGCGCAATGGTGTCTCGCTGAAGCAGCGTCACGGCGAGTGTCAACTCCATGAGGCTGGCGCCGTGGCGATTCATCCGGCGTTGCACCACCGTTCGGCCGTCGCTGGGCACGACGTCGGGGGGAAGCGGGAGCACCTTGTCCGTGGCGGGCGCTGGCGCCTGGGCGCGGGCGTCGCCGACAAGGACTGCGAGCAGCAGCGAGGGCAGCAGGAGTCGCTTCATAGGCTCACTTCAATCGACGCAGGGGGCTGGGAGCAAGCCCGTGTTGTCTCGGGGGAGCGCAGCCTCCGGCCCGCCCGCACGGGGCGTCGCTGGGTGCCTAGGAAACGCTGCGGGGCGAAGGGCCGCGTGGCGTTGAGCGCTGCCGTGAGCCCGGGCGAGACCTCAATGCGCCGGCGGATTGCTGCTCATTGGAGGCACACGCTTGCGCCCTCGGTCGAATTCGAGGTGTCGCACAGCCCGGCGTTGAAGTTGCCGCTGAGGGTGCCGGAGCTGCCAAAGCCGACGTCCACCGTGCCAGCAATGGCGCTCCCGTCCACGGCAACCCCATTCATCACCACGTTGCCGGTGGTCCCGGTGAGGACGGGCGAGGCGACGCAGGTGGCGGAAACGCTTCCGTAGGTGGCCTGGGCAGAGGAGGCGGCGCCGTAGGCGGCGGTGATGGGGTAGGTGCCGGGCGGTGGGTTGACCGGCCCGGTGCCGATGGGGTTGGAGATGGTGAAGGTGGCAAAGGTGATGTTGCTCGGGTAGGCGTTGAGGTTCTGCTGCAACAGCGTGCAGTAGCCCACCTGGTTGGCCACAATCAGCACGTAGTTGAAGTCCGCGTTGGGTTGGACGCTCTGCAGAAAAAAGGCGTCCGAGGGCACGAATTGCACTCCGCCGATGGAGCCCCAGGGCGCATTGGGGCCGGTGGTGAAGCTCTCACAGCCGCCCAGGCAAACCAGGGCAGAAAGCAGGCACAGACGTTTCATACGGCCTCCGACGAAGAAGCAGGCCCTTGCATTCATGGCCAGCGCCCTTTTTTAGGCAGCCTCGTTGGAAGGCTTCCCGCCGGCGGAGGTGAGCGCCGGCATCTCCATCTGCCGGACCAGACTCTCCACCGGCTCGAGAAGCGGGACCTCCTCGCTGGCGCCACCCGCGCCGAGGTCGCGGAGCTTGCGGGCGCTGGGCAACACCCGGCTCTCGAGCGAGCCCACCGCCTTGTTGTACGCCTCCACCCCCTTGCCCAGCTGGGAGCCGAGCGCCTGCAGGTGGCCGGCAACCGTCCGAATGCGGTCGTGCAGCTCTCGCCCCAGCCGCTGGATGGTGCGCGCTCCCTCCGCCGCCTGCTCCTGCCGCCAGCCGTAGGCGACCGCGCGCAACAGGGCAATGAGGGTGGTGGGCGAGGCGGGAATGACATTTTGCTGGGCGCCGAACTCAATGAGCTCTGGGTCCCGCTCCAGGGCCGCGGAGAAAAAAGCCTCCCCCGGCAGGAACATGACGACGAATTCCGGCGCGGAGGCAAATTGGTCGGCGTAGCCCTTCTCGGCCAGCGCCCGCATGTGCCGGCGAATTTGCGCGGCGTGCTCGGTCAGCTTGATGGCGCGCAGGGCTTCGTCCGCCATTTCATGGGCTTCGAGGTAAGCCTCCAAGGGCGCCTTGCTGTCCACCACCACCTGCTTGCCCCCCGGCAGCTGCACCACCAAGTCCGGACGCAGCCGACCGGCCTCGCCCTGGACGTGGAGCTGCTCCACGAAGTCGCAGTGGGCCAGCATGCCGGCCAACTCCACCACGCGCTTGAGCTGAATCTCCCCCCAACGGCCGCGCACCGAGGAGGAGCGCAGCGCCCCCACCAGTCGCTCGGTTTGCGCCTTGAGTTGGACGTTGGCCTCGGCCATGCCCCGCAGCTGCTGGTTTAAGGCACCGTACGCTTGAGCGCGCCCCTTCTCCAGCTCGAGCACCTGCCCGCCCATTTTCTCCAGCTGCTCCCTGAGCGGAGCCACCAACTCGCCGACGGCAGTGGAGCGCGCCTCCAGCTCCGACTTGGCCCCGTCCTGGTATTTCTCGAGCGTCGTCTTGGCGAGGTCCAAAAAAGCCTGGTTGTTGGATTGGAGCGCATCCAGAGACAGCGCCTTGAAGTGCTGGACCAGCTGCTCCTGCGCTTGCCCCAACAGCTGGAGTTTCTCCTCCGCGGCGCGCAGCTCCTCGAGGCGCCGTGCCTCGAGGCCCGCCAGCCGCGACTCGGCCAGCGAGCGTGCCTCCTGGAGGCGGAGGGCGTCCACCCGCGCACTGGCGAGCTCGCCCTCTAGCCGGCTGCAGCGCTCTTCACGGGCCTGAAGACGCTCCGCAGCGGCGGCGAGCTCGGCCTGCAGGGCGGCTCGTCCCTCGGCCAGGCGCTGCGCCAGTTGGGCCCGCCCCAGCACCCAGGCGCACAGCCCCGCCGCCACCGACGCCAGAGCGCCCGCGGCCCCCATCAGCCAAACGTCCATACCGTGGGACGGTAACCGTTGCCTCCGACAAGCCTCGGTTACCCCTGGCGGAAGGGACTGGCGTCGGCGAGGAAGGAACACTATGTCCCCGCCGCCCGTTTCCCTGCCGTCACCCAGCCTGCCTTAGGAGCCACACCCCCCCGGATGCGCCCTCTCGCCCTCGCCGCCGCCGCCTTGCTCTCGGTTGTTCCGGCCTTCGCCCAGCCCGCTTCGGCCCCCCACACCGCGCCCAGCCCCTCCCGGCCGAAACCCCTTCCGGCACCGGAGCGCGTCACATCGGTGGAGGGAATTACCGAGTACCGGCTGGCCAATGGGCTACGGGTGCTGCTTTTCCCAGACGCCTCGAAGCCGTCCATGACGGTGAACATCACCTACCTCGTCGGCTCGCGGCAGGAAAACTACGGCGAGACGGGCATGGCGCACCTGCTCGAGCACCTGCTCTTCAAGGGCACGCCCACGCATCCAGACCCGACCAAGACGCTCACCTCGCTGGGCGGCCGCGCCAACGGAAGCACCTGGTTCGACCGCACCAACTACTTCGTCAGCTTTCCGGCGAGCGAGGCCAACCTCAAGACGGCGCTGGAACTCGAGGCCGACCGGATGGTGCACAGCTTCATCTCGCGCAAGGACCTGGACTCGGAGATGACCGTCGTCCGCAACGAGTTCGAGTCCGGCGAGAACGACCCGGAAAACGTCACGCTGCAGCGACTCCAGGCGGTGGCCTTCGACTGGCACAACTACGGAAAGGACACCATCGGAGCCAAGAGCGACATCGAGCACGTCGACATCCCCCGGCTGCAGGCCTTCTACCGCCAGTACTACCAACCGGATAACGCCGTGCTCTTGGTGGCTGGCCGCATCGACGAGGGCAAGACGCTGGCCCTGGTCAACCGGCTGTTTGGCCCCATCCCGCGGCCCAAGCGCGCCCTCGAGCGGACGTACACCAGCGAGCCCACCCAGGACGGCGAGCGCAGCGTCACCGTCCGGCGGGTGGGTGGAACGCCGCTGGTGGCCGCCGGCTACCACGTCCCGGCCGCGTCGGACCCCGACGCACCGGCGCTGGGGCTGGCCGTTCAAATCCTTTCCAACACCCCCAGCGGGCGGTTGTACCGGGCGCTGGTGGACACCAAAATGGCCTCGGCCATCTTCGAGCAAAGCGTCAGCACGCTCGAGCCCAGCTTCGTGATTTTCGGCGCAAACCTACCGGCGGGCTCGAAGGTGGATGCGCCGCTGGAGGCGCTGCTCAACACGGTGGAGCATTCGAGCACGTCGCCTTTCACCGCCGCCGAGCTGGACCGGGCGAAGACGGAGGCCCTCAAGCAGTTTGACCTCATCACCAGTGTGACATCGCGGCTGGCCATCGCGCTGAGCGAGGCGATGGCGGCGGGGGACTGGCGTCTCTTTTTCCTCAACCGGGACCGCCGCGAGAAGGCCACCTTGGCCGACGTGCAGCGAGCGGCGGAGCGCTACTTCAAGGCCAGCAACCGCACCGTCGGCATCTACCTACCGACCGATAAACCCGACCGTTCGGAGGTCCCACCGGCGGCGGACGTGCAAGCCATGGTGCGGGACTACCAGGGGCGGGCGCCCATGGCGCAGGGCGAGGCCTTCGACGCCTCCCCGGCCAACATCGACGCGCGCACCAGCCGCTTCGCTGCGCCCAACGGGCTGAAGGGGGCTGTCCTTCCGAAGAAGACGAAGGGGGCCTTGGTGTCGGTGGACTTGACGCTTCGCTTTGGGACGGAGGCCGCCCTCAGCAACCTCGGGGAGGTCCCCTCGCTGACCGCCGCCATGCTGTCGCGAGGCACCACCACCCACACCCGGGAGCAACTCAAGGACACCTTCGACAAGCTGAAGGCACAAGTCAGCGTAGGCGGAGGGGCGGAGGGGGTCCGGGTCGACGTCATCACCACCCGGGAAAACCTCGCCGCGGTGCTCACCCTGGTGGCGGAAGTCCTCCGTCAACCGTCCTTCCCGGCCAAGGAGCTCGAGTTGCTCGTCTCCGAGCGCGTCACCGGCCTCGAAGAGGCCAAGAGCGAGCCGCAGACGGTGGCCACCATCGCCCTCAACAAGTACATGAGCCCCTACCCGGCGGGCAGCCCGCGCGAGGTGAAGACGCCCGAGGAGTCCATCAGGGGACTCAAGGCCGCGACGCTGGAGCAGGTGCAGGCCTTCCAC
>JBKQJL010000006.1:0-12309 GCA_052147975.1 Myxococcaceae bacterium | reverse complement strand
ACCGGGCAAACCGCATACGGCCAGAATCCGAACAATGAGTTCTTCGGCAATCCCCGTCAGTACGGCATGCGGGTCTTTCGCAGCTTCTAGAAGGGTCGATGAGGCATTCGCATTCGATCGTTGGCGGCACTTTGCTGACCGGTTCACTCACCTCTCACGCTGCGGAAGTCGGCGGCCGCGGCACTGCGCCATCCGCTGCGGCCAAGTCTCTCGCCGAAGCACCCGATCGGTGCGCCACGCTCGCGACGCTTCCATCCTTCCATCGATAGAGCTCATCCAACATTCCGATCCATACGCTGCCGTCGCGCGCCGCGAGGAGGATAGCCTGGCGGCGGCCGGTTGATGCACGGTCGCTCCACAACGAGCGACAGCACACATCTGATGACTTAGGTGAGTGACGCGCGACACGAAGGCGCTTCGCGCCCCTCGCGCGCCAAGGAATCACGACATCGGCGCCTTTGTAGCGTCTCGTGGACGCCGCATTCGTGCCGACGACCGCAATCAAGTCTCCATCACCGGAGAGCGTCGAGCCCGTGGTGGCCACCGGGCGGGTGTACTGTGCGGTCTCGCATGGATGCAACGCGCGCTACCTCGCGCGGGCAGCGACCTCAGCATTCACTCACAGGAAACGTGCATGAATCGGTTGCGCATTGTTCGAGCTGCGGAGCACGCGTACGGTTATGGCTGTGGATGATCTTGTTACTTTCGATCCGATGTAGCTCAACCTAAGGAGTTTAGTTTTATGCGCAAGTTAATTTTGAGTCTCTTTGCTGCTCTCTTTGTGTCGACCGCCGCGATGGCAGCAGGCGATGCGCCGGTTGCGGAGGGCGCGATACCCTCGGGCTATGTGTGGTTCAGCGGCGGCTCGGTCGCCCTGGGCATCGGGTACACCTGGGGGCACGGCACTCTTTACTACAGCAAAGACCAGAAGCAGTACAACTTCAAGCTTTCGGGCATATCGGTCGTTGATGTCGGCGCGGCGGGAATTGACGCCCAGGGTGAAGTCTACAATCTGACCAATCCAGCGGATCTCAGTGGCAACTATTCGGCGGTCGCCGCCGGCATGACGATCATTGCTGGCGGCTCGGTCGCCTATCTCAAGAACGAGAAGGGCGTCGTCATCAAGGTGAATTCGCAGTCTGGCGGGTTGAAATTTAATTTGTCCGCCAACGGTATGAAAATCACGCTCCAGTAGCCGTAGATCAACTGGGCAATGTGGAAACAGTGGAGCTGCAGTATTCGACGACGATGAATCATTGCGGCGACGTACAAGGTCCCAACGGCCCAGCACTTTCTGGGTTTTGCGCGGCGGGGAATGCCCGCCGCGCTTCTTAGGCAGCGTCCTACGTTCAAGAATGCGGCTACCGCGTTCGAAGCGAAGAATGGCGCTGCATTGTTAGCGCCTTTCACGTTCCACGATTTGAGAAGGTCCGTTGTGGATCATATCGGCGAGTCATAAGGCATTGACGGTGAGCCCTAGATCAAGCGGTTGTTGGCTCACTCCGATGGGACCGTGACGGCGATCTACAACTGCTACGGGTATTTGAGGAAGAGTAAAGGACCTTGCGCATCTCCCAAGGCTTCCAACCACTGGGCCACCAACAGGCGCTTGGCGGGCGGCATCCCGAGGTGGCCAACCTCGAGGACAATTCCTTTGACTCGTGGGTCCCGGGAGAGTCGCTCGAGGTCCCGGCGAAAGGCGTCGAGGACGCGCACCTCTGCCCCGGCGGCACGCTGCCATGGCCAGTGCCGTCGCAGGCTGGCGCGGTAGGGCGGGTCGCCGCGCAGCCGAAAGCGCACGTAGGCGGGCGGAGTCCGCTGGCCGAGCAGCCGCACTGGGAGGCGCAGCAACAGGGTGACGGCGAGCAGCCCATTCCACAGCGCGGCCAGCAGCGTCCTCATGTCTGCACCAGCGGCCGACGGCGGACCTCGAGCCGGCCTCCGGGCTCCAGGGACACCTCGACGGGCAAAAAGCGCTCCACCACGGCGCGAGTCGCCTCGAGGTGCGGCGTCACCCGTGCGGTGGTGAAGCGGGTGGAGCCGGGCTCCACCGGGCCAAGGGTCCCGGCAGCCAGCAGGGCGGCCGGCAGGAGGATTTGGTCGGCCAGCCGCTCGTCGAGGGCGCCCGCGGACTCCATGAAGGCCGCCAGGGCGGCCGCGGCCCGGGTCCCCACCTGCTCCGGCGCGTCGCCTCGCTCGCCCACCACGGTGAAGGCGGCGAAGGTATTCTCGAATTGCGCTCGGATGAAGACGACCGACCCGGCCGTGCGGCCGACGGGAAGGGGGAGATTCTCTGCGCTGCAGTAAATGCCGCGCTCCCGGAGGGCAGTCACCGCCGCCCGCGTGGCGCGGCCCGCCACCTCGAATGGCAGTCCGCCCACCAACGCCCGGACCGCCACGTCGTGCAAGGTGCCACGCGCCGGCACCTCGACGCGCAACGGCGGCGGCCCCATGGCCTCCAAGGTGGCCCGAAATTCGCCGACCCCGTCCGGCGAGAAACCCGCCTGGAGCAGCGACAGCGCTGCACGAAGTCCGTAGGCGGCCACCAGCGGGAGCCAAGCCCAGACGAGGTGGTGGTAGGACGTCCCCTGGGGCGCGTGGGTGAGGCCCCGCAGCCGTACCGTCCCGCCTCCGGCCAATGCCAGCGGGAAGGCAAGCATTTGAAACACCAGCGGGGCGCTCCCGGTGGGTCCCAGCTCCAGCACGTAGTCCCCACTGCGGACCGGCGTCGGGTAGAAGTCCACTTGCAAACCACCCACCGCGGCGCCGTCGGCGGTGCCCCCCACCGCTTCGGCCGCTCGCAGCAGGGCCAGGTGGCGCGGACGAAGCCCCGGGGAGGGCCGCTCAGCCCGAAAGCCGTGCAAACGGAAGGGAGTCCCGGTGACGAGGGCGAGCGTCAGCGCGGTGCGCAGCACCTGTCCACCGGCGGCGCCGTCCAGTTGGATGGGGAGAGGCAGAGACACCCTTCGGGTTACTTCGGTGTGACGGGCTGCTCGCTGGGGGTGGTGAGGTCAGGAGGGGGCTGTGACTTGGGCTTGGTCCGGTCATTGGGCGCCGGGGTTTCCGCCGGCTGCGTGAGGTCCGGGGCTGGCGCCCGTGGCTTGCCAGTCTGGTCCGTCTCCGCCGGCGCCGCGGGGGTGGCCGGCGGGGGCGCTACCGGCCGTCCAGCCAGGCCGGTGGGACTGAGCTGCTGCGCCAGGCCCAGGGCCGAGGCGTCGAGCAGCGCGCGCATTTGGTCTCCGTAGAGAGCCGCATTGGACTGAAACGTCGCGACGGACAGGGGCGGAAGCCCTTGGCTGCTGCCGGAGCGCTGAAAGTCCGCCCGCCACAGCTCCGTGCCGTCGTCGAGAAGGAAAAGTCGCGCGTAGCCCCGCAGGTAGCTCTGAGCGGCGCTGCCTTCTGGGCGCACGCCGAAGTCCTCGATGACGACTTCGAGCACCGCATCCGCTCCGAGGGGCTTGAGCCGGCTGTAGTCCGGGGGGACGGGCGGGACGCGCTCGACGAGAAACGTCTCCAGCGCGCTGGCCACCTGGCTCGCCGGGACGGCGTTGGACCACGGCTTCTCGGCACGCAGGGCGACCGCCAGCTGGCTCCGGATGCGCTCGGACACCTCGAATTTCCCGATGGCAGCATTCATCGCTCCAACCAGCTCCCCTTCGGACTGAGTGCCGGTGCCCAGCCCTTGGGCCTTCGGTCCGGCAGCCTCGGCCAGCCTCCCCACGTAGGCCGGGCGCTGGACGCGGTCGAGCTCCGCCCCGGAGAGTTGGCTGGTGTGGGTGCAGGCACAAAGGGCCAGGGCGGCGATGCATGTGGTGCGGAGTGTCACGCGGCCCACTAGCGTATACCGCCCGGGCCACCACGGGCGATGCGGAGACGTCACACCAGCAAGGCCGCCGCTTCGCCCGGGTCGATGGGAATACGCGCGTTTTCACGAGCGCGAGCGTCGCGGAGCGCTTCGAGGTGCGCCCGCACCGCCGGGTAACGCTCGGCCATCCGGGCGAAGTCCTCCTCGGGAAGCCGCAGCAGCGACGTCCGCTGGAGCGCACGTACCGTGGCCACCACCGGCCTTCGGCCCAGCAACGACGTCTCACCGAAGACTTCGCCCTGCCCCAGCTTCGCGATGCGGAAGCCACCTCTGGAGACTTCGAGCAGGCCGGCGAGAACCAGGTACAGCCCATCGCCGCGGCCACCCTCGCGCAGAACGACGTCCCCGGCCAGCACGTCGCGGGCTCGAAAGCCCGAAGCGAGCTCCCGACGGTCGGCCCGGCTCAAGGGCCGAAACAGCGCCGAGGTGGCCATGAGGTTCCCCACCAACCGCTGACGGCAAAACTTCTTCAGGGCGGTCGCCACGCCGGGGTGGCGCAGCGTCAACTCCGACAGCAGGGCCGTCGAGATTTCCAGCAGCAACGTCCCGTCCTGCAGGGCGTCCACCGAAGCCACCCGGGGGGCGCCGGACAGGAGCGCCATCTCGCCGAAGAAGTCGCCTTCGGAGAGACGGGCAAGCTCGAGAACGGTTGAGCCCTCCTCGCGCCGGACAGCCACCTGCCCCTCGCAAATAACGTAGAAGGCCTCCCCGGGCGCGTCCTGTTGGAGAATTCGCTCTCCGGCAGAGAAGTGCCGCAGCGGACAGCGCTCCACCAACTCCACGAAGGCCTCGCTCGAAAGGTCTGAGAAGAGCGGCGCCTTCGGCACGGCACGCGCCAGCGCCTCGGCCGCCCCGTTGGAGTTGACCGGGGCCCGTTCCGGAATGGGCTCGTCGGCCAGCACCTGCTGGGCGGAAGCGGGGACCTCGGCCGAGGAGGCCTCCAGCGGCTCATCGTCGTCGAAGGACAAGTCAATGTAGCGGGCTTCCGGTGACTCGGCAGGCACTGCCGGAGGAGCTTCGGGCAAGGCTTCCGAGGCGGCCGCCAGGGCTGGCTCCACTGGGCCGTGGAGGACGGCCGGGGGCTCCACCGGACTGGGGGCGGCCGCCACCGCGGCGGGACCGGGCTCGGCCAGAGTGAAGCGGGGGGGGGCCGGCCTCGCCGGCGCGACGGGAGGGGCAGAAGCGGCGGTGAGCTCTGCCTCGTCCAAGGAGAGCTCGCTGAAACGGCCGGCGGCCGCTCCCCCGGAAGTGGCCGCCTCCGCCTCGGACAGCGCTGGGCTGGCGAACAGCATCGGCGGCGACACCGCCGGGGCCAGGGGTGCCGCCTCAGCCGGCGCTCGGGCCTCCTGCCCGGCGTGGCTCCCCACGGCCTCCGTCAGCGCGTCCTCGAGGCTGCGCTCGGGCGCGGCCGCCTGGAGGACGAATTCGGTCACCATCAGCTCGGGCGCCTCCTCCTCGAGCGCCGGAGCGGCTGCCGCCGCAGGCGGCGTCGGGACAGCCGCGGGCAGGGGGGGCGACGGCAAGGAGGACGGGCGGGAGCGCCGTCCGACGCCCGGCCCGACGCCCCGCTGTGCGTAGAGGTCCGCGAGGATGCGCTGCATGCGCTGGTGGCCCGGCTCGAGCTCGAGGACAAGCTTGCTTGCGGCGATGGCGCGCGCGAGGAAGCCGTCGGTGGCGAAGCCTTGGGCCGCGGCGAGATAGGCGTCGATGGCCCGAGTGCGCTCTCCGGCCCGCGCCCAGGCGTCCCCCATGCGCAACAGGGACTGCCTGTCGTTGGGCGCCGTCGCGCAGTACGAAGCGAAGAGCGCGCCGGCCCGAGCGAAGTCGCCGTGCGCGAGCGCTGCGCTGGCGTCGGACTTCAGCTGCGCGGAGTCCATGGGTTGCGGGGAAGTTCTACCACCCCAGCACGACGGGGTGTGGGCGAGGCTTCAGCGGCGTGGGCCCCGCGGCTTGCCGCCTTGGGGTCGCGGCGGACCACGCCGCCCGGCCTGGGGCGGCCGGGGCCTTGCGCTCCCGGCCTCGGCGCGCGGCCCGAAGCGTGGCGGGCGCCCGTCGCCCCCCCGTTTGGGGCCCGTCCACGGCCGGCCCTCCGAGGGCCGCTCCCGCGGTGGGCCTCGAGGCGAGAAGTTTCGCCCAGCCGCCGCGCCCCGCGGTGGGCGCGCCAGGCCCTGCGTGCCGGCTGCGCCGCGCTCGTCCCCCGTAGGCCTCCCTCGCCGCGTGCTCGTCCAGCCTCCGGCGGCCTTGCCGCCGAAGTGGCGCCCGCCGCGCTCTGGACGGCCGCCGGCGCCTGCGCCCTCGCCGCCGCCCCGGGGGAAGGCACCGGGCGCCCAAGGCGGGCCGCGGCGTCCGCCCGCCCAGCCGCTGCTCGCGGACTTGCCGCCGAAGGTGCGCCCGCCGCGCTCTGGACGGCCGCCGGGGCCTGCGCCCCCACCGCCGGCCCGGGGGAAGGCACCGGGCGCCCCCGGCGGACCACGGCGTCCGCCCGCCCAGCCGCCGCCCGCCGGCTTGCCCCCGAAGGTGCGCCCGCCGCGCTCTGGACGGCCGCCGGGGCCTGCGCCCCCACCGCTGGCCCGGGGGAAGGCACCGGGCGCCCCCGGTGGGCCGCGGCGTCCGGCCGCCCAACCGCTGCCCGCCGGCTTGCCGCCGAAGTTGCGCCCGCTGCGCTCTGGACGGCCGCCGGCGCCTGCGCCCTCGCCGCCGCTCCGGGGGAAGGCACCGGGCGCTCCCGGTGGGCCGCGCCGTCCGCCCGCCCAGCCGCTGCCCGCCGGCTTGCCCCCAAACGTGGGGCCGCCCCGCTGAGGCCGGCCACCCACAGCTGCGCGCGCACCGCCGGCCCCGCCGCGAGGGAGGCCCGGGCGCGCACCCGGCGAGCTTCCCCGTCCATGGGGGAGGCTGCGCTGGCCAGCCGGACGGGCGGACGGCGGGCCGCGTCCCGAAGCAGGGCCCGACGCGGACGCGCGCGTTTCGCCGTCGGTTGGCCTCGACCGCCCCTTGGCTGGGCCGCGGCTGGCAGCAGGCCTGGCCTCGCCCTCTGCCTCCTCGTCTTCCGCCCGGCCGTGGCGCCGCGGCGGGAGGCCAAGCGTCATGGGGGGCACGGGCTGACCGGACGCGACGGCGTCGATGAGGGCCAATTCCTCCGGGCGAAGCGGACGGATTTCGCCGGGCTGCATGCCGGCCACCGAGATGCCCGCCTGGTGAGGCCGGAAAAGCCGCAGCACCGGGTGGCCGATGGCCGCACAGAGCCGTTTCACCAAGTGCGGTCTGCCCTCGCCCACCGTCACCCGCAGCCAGGTGTTGCGCTCGGTGGTTTGAAAGCGCTCGACCTCGAGTGCCCGGGCTGGGCCGTCCTCGAGCCGGACGCCCGCCACCAGCCGGGCCAGTCCCTCCTCGGTGGGGATGCCCTTCACTTTGGCCAGGTAGGTGCGCGGGACTTGAAAGCTCGGGTGGAGAAGCCGGTGGGCCGCCGCCCCATCATCGGTGACCAGCAACGCCCCCTCAGCGTCCCAGTCCAGCCGGCCAATGGGGAAGACGCGGGTGGCCAGGCCCTCGAGGAAACCGAGGATGGTGGGCCGACCCTGCGGGTCATTCAGGGTGGTGACGACGCCGGTGGGTTTGTACAGCACGTACCAGGAGACCTGGTCCGGCGGCATGACGAGCTTGCCGTCGAGTGCGACCAAGTCGTTGGGCTCCACCTTGGTGCCCAGCGTGTTGGCCAGTTGGTTATTCACCGTCACTCGGCCAGCGGTGATGAGCTCTTCGGCGTGCCGGCGCGAGGCGACGCCGGCCCGGGCCAAGTAGCGCTGCAGTCGTTCAGCCATGGCGCGCCTTAGGGCTCTTCCCGGTCTGGCCCGGCCGCCGGCGTTGGAGTGGGGCTTCCCAGGGCCGCCGCGGCGGCGCGGGCCTGACGGTCCGCATGGGCGATGGCGCCCTCCAACTCAGCCAGCGCCGCCTCGGCGGAAGGACTGGCCGCCTCGAGCTTGCGGCCGAAGTCCGGGTCGGTGAGGTCGCGCAGCGTGAGCGCCGGCCTCGGCGTCTCATGCTCGAGGATGGCTTCGTGCTCTTCGCTGAGCTCGTGAAACTCGTGCAGCGTGGGAAGCGCCGAGAGGTCCTTGAGTGCGAAGAATTCGAGAAACTCGCGCGTCGTCCCGTAGAGAATGGGCCGCCCCACCTCCTCCTTTTTCCCGAGAATTTTGATGAGACGTCGCTCGAGGAGCGCCTTCACCACCGCGGCTGAGTCCACGCCGCGGATTTCTTCAATGTCCGGCCGGGTGACGGGCTGCCGGTAGGCGATGATGGCCAAGGTTTCGACAGCAGCGCGCGTCAGGCGCTGGGGCCGAACGCGGAGAAACCGGCGCACGTATTCCACCGTGCTGGGGTGGGTGCGCAGCTGCCAGCCGCCGGCCACCTCCACCAGCGTCAGGCCCCCGGCTCGTTCGGTCAGCTGCTGCGAGAAGTCCAACAGGGCCTGTTGAAGCCGCGGCCGGTCGATGCCGGTCGCCTCGTGGAGCTGTTCCACGCTCGACGGCCGGTCGGACACCAGCAGGAGCGCCTCGAGGATGGCCCGCACCCGACTGTCCACCAGGCGGCGGCTGCGCTGGACGAGCTTGTCGAACGGCTCAAGCTCCGCCGTGGCCTCGTCAATGTCCGCCGGCGCGATGTCCTCGAGCTCCGGCTCACCGGCTGGCCCGGCGGCGCGCGCCACCTCGGCCTCGGTGAAGGGCAAAGGCCCGCCTCGCCCCTCGCCTCCTTTGCCCTGCCCTTCATGTGTACTCACGTTCGTCGACCTCCGGCACGGGGGCATGCAGCGCCTCGCCCTGTGCGGCCACCAGGATGTCGGAGCCGTCCTCGGCCTGACGGACTCTCACCCGTCGAAGGCGCACCATCTCCAAGAGCGCGAGAAACGTCACCACCACCGCACTGCGGGTGCGCTGGCCTTCGAAGAGCGACAGAAACGTCACCTCCGGCTGGGCGCGAAGCCCGGTGAGAATTCGCTCCATCGCCGCCGAGAGGCTCACCTGCTCCCGCCGCATCTCGAGTGGGGCTTCCGGAGCGATGGACTTGAGCACGCGGTCGAGCGCCTCAATCAGCCGGAAAATGGACAGGTCGGCCAGCGGGGCGGGGCCGCGGTGCTCCTCCATCTCCGACACCTGCTGTCGGGCGAAGACGTCCCGGCCGAGGAGCGGCTGCTCGGCGAGCTCACGCCCCGCCTCGCGGTACTTCTGGTAGTTGAGCAGCCGGCGCACCAGCTCGCCCCGCGGGTCTCCCTCCGCCTCGGCGTCCAATTCTCCTGCGGCCAGCTCGGTGCGGGGCAACAGCATCCGGCTCTTGAGGTGCGCCAGGGTAGCCGCCATCACCAGGAATTCCCCGGCCACGTCGAGATTGAGGTCGCGCATCAGCTCCAGCGAGGCGTTGTACTTCTCCGCAATCAACGCCACCGGGATGTCCAAGACGTCGACTTTGTGCTCGCGGATGAGGTGCAGCAGCAGGTCGAGCGGTCCCTCGAAGCTGGGCAGCGCCACGCGGAAGGCACCGCTGGCCCCGAGGGGCGGCTCCCCGGCGCTCAGGACGTCGGTGGCACGCAGGGCGTCTCGGTCTGTGGTGGAAGTCAAAGGGGGACGGGGGGCCGGACGGCGGGGCGCGGGGAAGAACACCGCCGGGGTTTCCTCCGGCGGTAAGGAGGGAGTCTCCTACCAGCCGCTGACAAAGCGGGTCAACGCGTTGGGAGCCGGCGCCGGTGGGCATCTGCCCTTTGTCCGCGAAGCGCGCGGCGCCGTCCGCCCCAGGGCTTCAGCCGGGCAGTCGCCGTACCGCCTCGGCCACCAGCGCTCCAAGGGGCGCGCCGTCAGCCCAGGGCTTGGCCGCGCCGTGCTGCACCAGGGCGGTGGCCAGGCGGGCCCGCAGTGTTTCTCGATGGCCGGCGGTGCTGCCCGCGGCGGGTGCGAGGTGGACGCCAGCTTTGTGGAAAAGCCCGAGCCAGCCGCGGCCGCCGTCGAGCAGCCGCAGCGGCCGTCCGGAGGCGTCGAAGGCGTCGAGCCTGCCGGGGCCGCGGGGGCCGAGGGCGCGCTCTGCCGCTGCGCGCGAGGCGTAGGCGCGCAGGCCCCCGTCAAAGACGAGAATGGGCGGACGCATGGGGTGTGGCTAGAGTCCCACCGCTTGACGGACGCCGGCAATGACGGGGGCGGCCAGCGCCCGGGCACGCGCGGCACCGTCGGTGAGAATGTCTTCCACCTCGGCCGGTCGGGCCTCCAGCTGGCGGTAGCGCGCCCGGGCCTCATCGAAGGTGGCGTGAAAGCCGGCCAGCAGCGTCTTCTTGAAGTCCCCATAGCCCCGTCCGCCCTCGCGCCAGGCACGGTCCACCTCGGCAAACTCGCCCGGCGGCAGCACCAGCCGAAGCAGCACATAAAGCGGGCTGTCCAAGGGCTTGGGTGCCTCCACCGGCGTGGAGTCGGTGCGGATGCCCATGATGCGGCGTTTCACCTCGGCGTCGTCGGCGAAGACGTCGATGGTGTTGTTGTAGGACTTGGACATTTTATCGCCGTCCGTTCCTGGCACCACGGCGGCCTCCTGCTCGAGGAGCGCCTCGGGGACTTTCAGCAGCCCCGGCCGGCCCGTGCGCGTCCCGGCCGGGTCCGCCGGGTCATACCCGGGCACGTAGGCCAAGTTGAATTTGGTGGCCCAGTCGCGGGTGAATTCGAGGTGCTGCACCTGGTCCCGGCCGACGGGAACGCCGTCGGCGCCGTAGAGGAGAATGTCGGCGGCCATCAGCACCGGGTAGGCGAAGAGCCCAAACTCCGCTGGCAGCCCCTTGGCCACCTTGTCCTTGAAGCTGTGGGCGCGCTCGAGGTTGGACTGCGGCACCACCGTCCCCAACACCCAATACAGCTCGAGCACCTCGGGAATGTCGCTCTGGCGAAAGATGCACGCCTTGCGCGGGTCCAAGCCCAGGGCGAGAAAGGCCATCGCCGTCTGCTGCGTCAACGCCCGGGCCGTCGCCCCGTCCTTCACCGTCGTCAGCGCGTGCAGGTTGGCGATGAAATAGAGCGCCTCTCCCAGGTCCTGGTAGCGGACGAATTGGCGGATGGCGCCGTAGTAGTTGCCGAGGTGCTGCTTCCCGGACGACTGGATGCCGGAGAGGATGCGCATGGGGGGGAGCGACTTCTACCGCAAGGACGGCCGTTCGCGCACCGCGCCGGAGCGCGGGTGGGCCTTGTCGTAGACACTCCGCAGCCGTCGGGCGTCCACGTGGGTGTACACCTGGGTGGTTGCCAAGTCGGCGTGTCCCAGCATGGCCTGGACGCTGCGCAAGTCGGCGCCGCGCTCCACCAGGTGCGTGGCGAAGGAATGGCGCAGCTTGTGGGGGGAGACGCGCTTGTGGATGCCGGCGGCGCGCGTGTACCGGCCGACCAGCTTCCAGAAGCCCTGACGGGTGAAGGCCCGGCCGCGGCGGGTGACGAACAGCGCCCGGGAGGCCCGGCCGTGCAGCAGCACCGGGCGGCCGTGGGCCAAGTAGAGGCGCACCGCCTCGAGCGCGCGGCTGCCCACTGGCACCAGCCGCTCTTTGTTGCCCTTGCCGCGGGCCACCAGGAAGCCAGCGTCCAGCCGCAGCGCCTCGAGGGGAAGGCCGACCAACTCACTCACCCTGAGACCGGTGGCATACAAGAGCGCCAGCATTGCCCGGTCTCGCAGTCCGGAGGGGCCTTGCGCTGAGGGCGCGTCGAGCAGCGCCTCCACCTCTTTGAGGCTGAGCACCACCGGGAGGGCCCGTGTCTGCCGAGGCGTCTCGCTGTGCGCCGTGGGGTCGGTCGCGGCGTGCTGCTCCGAGACGAGAAACCGGTGAAAGACGCGCAGCGCCGCAAGGTGGCGTGCCTGGCTGCGCGAGGACAGGCCCCGCGCGGCCAGGGCGTCGAGGTGCTGTCGGACATGGGCAGCACCAATGCCGTCCGGCGTCCCCACCCCGGCCGAGGCCAGCCCCTCGAGGTACTCCACCAAGTCCGCTGCGTAGGCCTCGACGGTACGGCTGGCGAGCCCGCGCTCGGCGCGGAGGTAACCGACGAAGAGGTCGAGAAAGGGCGTCAGCGTCGTCACCGGCATTCGCGTCGTTGCCACCCTACCCCTGCCGGCTCGGGCCGCAATTTCCTCCTGGCCCCCAGGGGGGCGCTCTGGAAGGCCGAGAGCGTCTTTTCTTCAGTGCACCGGCAGGACTGCCCCTCCCTGTCGGAGGATGTCGACCTGGTCGTCCAAGAGCGACACCACCGTCGAGGGGTGGCCCTCCTGCAGCCCGGCGTCGAGCACCAGCGCCAGGGCATGCCCGTACCGCGCCTTAATGTCCCTCGGGTCGGCCATCGGCTCGCCGGCCTCCCCGGTGGCGGTGGTGGTGACCAGCGGCCCTTCCAGTGCGGCGGCCAGGGCAGTGGCCACCGGTGCCGCCGGCACGCGGATGCCCA
>JBKQJL010000005.1:0-15152 GCA_052147975.1 Myxococcaceae bacterium | reverse complement strand
CGGTGACCGGCACCGAGAATGTCCTTATGGCCGCGGGGCGGGCCGAGGGCCACACCGTGCTGTAAAACGCCGCGCGCGAACCCGCGGGGGACGAGCGGGCCGGGGTGCTGCGGGCCATGGGGGCCCGCATCGACGGCGCCGGCACCGACACCCTGCACATCGACGGCGTCACGCGGCTCCATCCGGTCGACCACGCCATCCTCCCCGACCGCATCGAGGCCGGGACGCTGCTCGTCGCCGCCGCCATCACTGCTGGCGACGTCCACGTGCGCGGCGCACGCGCCGAGCACCTGGACGCCCTGCTGGGCAAGCTTCGCGAGGCCGGTTGCGTCATCCTTCCCACCGACACCGGCCTGCGCTGCCGCGGCCCCGAGGTGCCCCGCCCGGTGGACATTCAAACCAACGAGCACCCCGGCTTCCCCACCGACATGCAGGCCCAAATCATGGCCCTGTTGAGTGTCGCTTCAGGCCCCAGCGTCATCTCCGAGAACATTTTCGAGAACCGCTTCATGCACGTTGCCGAGCTGCAACGCATGGGGGCCAACATCCGCGTCGAGGGCCGCACCGCGGTGGTGAAGGGCGTCCCCCACCTTTCCGGAGCGCCGGTCATGGCCACCGACCTGCGGGCCTCGGCCTCCCTCATCCTGGCAGGTTTGCGGGCCCAGGGCACCACCGAGCTCGCCCGCGTCTACCACCTCGACCGCGGTTACGAGCGGCTGGAGGCGAAACTCTCGCTGCTCGGAGCCCAGGCGACCCGGGTCAAGTGAGCCCTCTGACGTCGCGAGGGTTGCAGTCGAAAATTTCCCCGCCCTAGTATGGCCTCAAGTCGCCCCCACGGGGCATCGCCCCGTCCACAGGAGAAGACCGAGTCCGCCATGAATTGCCCCAGCTGCAACGTCGAGATGGCTGAGCTCGATGGGGAAGCGACGTTGCGAAGGTGCGGACAGTGTTTCGGCCTGTGGATTGACGTTGCCGACCTGAACCGCGTTCTTTTGCACAACAACCTGCCCGGGCTGGAGAGCCTCGGCGGCCGCGTCGACGCCGAGGCACTCACAGGCCAATGCCCGGAGTGCCAAGTCGACCTGGTCCGGGTCGATGGCGGAGAGCGGCAACACCGACTGCACTACGACACCTGCGAATCCTGCGGTGGCATCTTTCTGGAGTCCGAATTCAAGGACGCCAGCGACGCCCCGGTGGCATTCGCCGAAATTGTCGCCTTCTTCCAGCATTTCTCCGCGAAGAAGAAGCGCGCCGCGCTCTAGCAGCCACCGCTGGCATGCGGCCGCACCGCTGCCTTTAGCGCCGGTCGCGAAAGCTTTGTTTCAGCTCGCCCACCGGCCCTTCGAGACTCAACGTCGTCGTCGGCTTTCCCCCGGACTCGGTTTGCACCGTCAACCGCGGGTGGGCCTCCACCTTCCCCATGCCGGGAATGCTGAGCCACAGCTGGCCGGCCCGTGTCCACCACTTGCCGGCCAGGGGCTTCCCCTTTCCACTCGGCCCCTCCGGAGACAGCTGCCAGCTGCCGTCGAGAAAAAACGTCAGGCACCTGTCCGGTGCCCCCACCGGGCCGCCATACCAGAGGCCCAACAGCTCGGTGGCCCCCGGCTGGTAGCCAAGGCGCTTGCGCAGGACGGCCCCGGCCAAGGGCGTTGTCCCAGAGAAGGGCAAGAAGTCCGCCAGGCACACCGGAGCCAGCACGTCCTCGGCAGCAAAGCTGTCCAGCACCTCGAGGGTGAAATTCTGCCCCCGCAGCGGCTTGGGCAGGGCCACCGACTGGGCGCCCAGGCGGTCCTCCAGCGTCAGCGTCGCCGTGCCTGCCGGGCCCCGCAGGAGCAGCTTCCGCACCCGGCTAAAACTATGGAAACTCTCCTCATTGGCCGCGTTGCCCGTCGTCACCTCAACGCGGGTGAGCGTCACCGGCTCGACGAAGCCGAAACTCAGCATCTCGCTGAGGGCGTCGGCGTCCCTGCTGCACCAGGCCGTGGAGGGCAGCCCGTCCAACAGGTTGAGCGGGCTGTAGCGGGCGGGGGTGGAGGCGTCGAGTTGGCCACTGGCCCGCACCCAGCCCACCGTGGGCGCCGCCTGGGCCGCCGAGGAGGCCAACAGCACAGCAGCGAAGGGCCAGGCGCGCATGGGCCGCCCATGCTGCATGGCCGGGGACGCCAGCACCAGCCCTTCCACCCAAAGAGGGCTGCCCGCCCGGGAAGGAGGCACGGCTGCTTCCCAGGGAGTCCAAGCGCTGTGCTAGGCGTTCCCGGGTGTTGAAGCCCACCACGGCCGCTACCCGGCTGCTGCTGCTGCTGGCAACGGCCTGCCCCCAACAGGCGCCGGCTCCCTCGCCGCCGGCTGCCCAAGACGCAGGTCCAGTCCACCGCGCCGAAGTCGAGCCGAATGACCGGCCCGACCAGTCCATGGCCGTCGGCGAGTCCACGCTCGTCTCCGGCACCCTCCAGGCCAACCCGGCGCGGCCTGACGAGGACTGGTACTTGCTCTTCACGGACCATCCACGGGTGGTGGACGTCGGTATGAGCGGCATTCCGGGCACCGAGGTGGTTTTGGAAGTCTTCGACGTCGCCCGCAACCGCCTGGCCGTCGTCACGAGCGAGGGCGAGGGCCGGCCAACACGCCTGCCCAACCTCTCAGTGAAGGACAAGCTGCTTCTCAAGGTGTCCGCCGCCCGCCGAGGCGCAGGCGGCGCCTACACCCTGTCCCTTCTCTTTTCGGAGCCTTTGGCCGGCACCGAGACAGAGCCCAATGACCGCGCCGCCGACGCCACCGAGGTGACGTCCGCCCCCGAGGGCCAGGGCCCGTGGGTGGTGAAGGGCCTGCTCAGCCACGGCAGCGACGAGGACTACTTCCGGTTGGTGCTCGCCCCGCCCGAGACGGCCAACGCCGGGCCCTCGGACGCGGGCGCTGCGGCCGAGGCCGACGGTGGCACGGCCGAGCCGGCGCTGGCACAGCCACTGCCGGGGGATGCGGGGACTCCGCTGGCGTCAGCCGAGGTGGCGCGGCTTCCTTTGCGCCTCGGCCTGAGCGCGGTGCCCGGCGTCCGCTTCGAAGTCCAAGTCCTCTCCGAGGCCCAGGCCCAGCTCTTCGTCGGCCGGGGGCAGGAGGGGCTGCCCTTCGACCAGCGCAACGTGGCCGTCCGGGCCACCGACCGCGTCGTCTACGTGGTGGTGCGCAGCGCCTGGACGGGCGCAGGCAAGGAGGCCCACCGGGGCAGCAACCCGGACGTGCCCTACACCCTCACTGTCTCTCGCGAGGCCGCCGGCGCCAACTCCGAGTACGAGCCCAACGACGACATGGCCCATGCAACCCCGCTGCCCCTCAACGGCTACAAGGAGGGCTTCCTCTCCCCGAAAGGCGACGTCGACTACTACGTGCTGCGCGTGCCCCAGCCCTCCCTGGCGCGCTTCGAGCTTTCCGGGCTGGACCGAGTGGACCTCGTCCTCTCGGTGGTGGCGCCCGGGGACAAGCCGGGCACCGAGAAGGTGCTGCTCAAGTCCAACGACGGCGCAGTGAAGGAGCCGGAACGGCTCAACAGCGTGGCCTGCGCCTCGGAATGTTACGTCAAGGTGGAGGGGACGCCGCGCAAGGTGGACGGCAAATGGGTGCGCGACTTCGAGAACGCCGACCAGCCCTACAGGCTCACCGTGACGACGACGCCCGACACCGGCGCCGAGGAGCGCGAGCCGAATGACTCGGCCGAGACTGCCACCCCCCTTTCCCCGGGCAAGCCCATCCGCGGCACCATTTACCCCAAGCGCGACGTGGACTTTTACCGGCTCGACCTCGGCGACCGGCAGGTGAAGACTCCGCTGCGGGCGACCCTCACCGGCATCCTCAAAGTGGACGTGGCGCTTTTCCTCTACCGTCAGGAGGCCGACGGCTCGCTCACGCTGGTGCAGACCGCTGACCGCGCCAAGGGCGATGCGCCGGAAGTCATCCGCTACGCGGCCGAGCCGGGAACGTACTTCTTTAAAGTCCAGGACTCGAAGAACCGGGAGTCCAACTTCCAGGACAGCTACCAGCTCACCGTCGAGGAGTCGGACTGACCAGCGCAGGTTACCAGGGCCAAGCGCCGGCGGAGGCTCGGCACCCACCGCCTTGGGGAGACTTCCAGCCGCGCCCGCGGACAAAGCGGCCGGTGGCGGCCGCGGTCGGCTCGCCGTCCCGCAGCGCCGGCTTGCCGTTGACGAAAACCCACGAAACCCCGGTGGCCAATTGATGGGGGGCGGCAAAGCTGGCGTGGTCCTGAATGGTTGCCGGATTGAAGACGATGACGTCGGCGAAAGCGCCCCGCACCAGTCGGCCGCGGTCCTGCAGGAACAGCGTGTCGGCCGGCAGCGAGGTGAGTTTGCGCACCGCCTCCGAAACGCTGAGGGCGCCCTCCTCACGGACGTACTTGGCGAAGAGCCGAGCGAAGTTGCCATAGGCGCGCGGGTGCGCGGCCGAAAGGAGGAAGACGCCCTCCGGCGCGTCACCCTGCTCGTCTGAACCGAAGCTCACCCAGGGCAGCGCCACCTGGCGCCGCACGTTGTCCTCGCTCATCAGAAAGTACGCAATTCCCACGCGCGAGCCGTCCTCGATGACCAAGTCGATGGCAGCCTCCTCGGGGCTGACACCGCGCGCTCGGGCGACGTCCGCCAAGCTCTTGCCGGTGAGCGGCTTGAGGGTGGGGTTTTTGAATTGGAGGAGCACCGTGTTCTCCGCCCCAGCAGCCGCCAGCAGATTTTCCCAGTCCTTCGGCGACCGTTCGCGCATCTCGGCCAGCACCCGCGCCCGGATGTCGGGTTTCTTAAGCTGCGCAATCCACGCCTCGAGCCCGCCGGACTGCACCCAGGTGGGCATGGCAGCGTCGAGTCCAGTCGCGCCAGCGGTGTAGGTGTACATGTCCGCGGAGATGCGGATGCCCGAGCGTCTGGCCGTTTCAATTTGAGACAGGACGCGATCGATTTTGTTCCAGTTGGATTTGCCACTGAACTTGAGGTGATAGATTTCTGCCGGTGCCCCGCTGGCCTTGGCGATGGCGATGGTTTCGGCCACCGCCTCCTCGATGCGGTCGCCTTCGCTGCGCATGTGGGCCGAATAGATGCCACCACAGCGCGCGCTCTCTTGGGCGAGCGCGATGAGCTCGGGCGTCTTGGCGTACGCATCGGGCGCGTAGATGAGCGCGGTCGTCAGCCCAACTGCGCCCTCCTCCATCGCCTGGCGGACCAGGCCTCGCATCTGCTCGAGTTGGGCGGGCGTTGGCTGGACGTCACCCTCGCCCAGCACGTAGGTGCGCACGGTGGAGGCGCCTACGAACGAGGCGACGTTGGGCGAGATGCCGCGCCTCTCCAGGCCGGCGAGGTACTCGCCGAGCGTCGTCCAGTCGATGGAATACTGAATGTCGACCTGGCGCTCAGTCTGAAGCCGCTTCATCTCAGCGTTGAGCGGGCCCATGGACTCCTCGCCCAGCACCTCCAGCGTCACGCCCTGCTTCAAATCGCTGAGCGCTCGGCCATCGATGAGAAAGGACTGCTCGGGGTGGGCCAGCATGTTGACGAAGCCGGGCGCGACCGCCTGACCGCGGGCATCCACCTCCAGCCTCCCGCTCACCGGAACAGCTGGGCCAACGTAGGCAATGCGCTCACCGTCGATGGCGACCAGCCCAAGAAAGCCCGGCCCTCCTGTCCCGTCGTAGACAGTGCCGTTGCGGATGACGATGTCGTGCAGCTCGAGTCCCGGCGCCGCCGTCGAGGCAGATGCCGCGAGCGTGCTCGCCCCGGGCTGGACAGTTGGCGTCGTTGGCGAGGCGGCGCAGGCAGTCAGCCCGAGTGCCAACAGGCACGCTTTGAAGGACGTGCGCAGGACAACTTCCCGGAATGAAAGTGGCTGCCGGAAGTGAAGACTCCAGGGCGGCGCCGAGCCCGGCCACGGGCGTTCGCTGCGCCGAGGGCTCGCGGCCGAGCCGAGTGTGGACGCGCTCAGTTGGGAAGGGCTTCTGGGCATTGTCCGTGCGCTCCGGACTGCGCCCCAGCTCAGCTGGGAGGCAGTTTAACCTTGGCGAGCAACGCCGCGTAGCGCGGATCGCCGCGCAGGCTTCGCAGAAGCGGGTCATATTTCACATACCGCACTCCGGCATCCCCGGACAGACGGGCTTTCTCCAGCCACTCGAAGGCCGCATCCGGCTCCCCACGCCACGCGTGGCCGACGGCCACCTGGTACGTCGCCGTCTTCCCGCTCAATGTGGCCAGCCGCTGCAATGCCTCCCGGGAGGCCGCCTCGTGGCCAAGGCTGTGCTCAGCCAGGGCGGTGCCGAAGTCGCGAACCCAGTCCTGGGGGTTGGCCTTGAAAATCGCGAGCGCCTCGGCCGGGTGGCCATCGAGCAATTCGGTGGTGCCCAGTTCCCGGGAGACGAGGCCGTGTTGCGGCGCCGTCTCCAAGGGCCGCCTGAGGAGTTGCCGGGCGAGTGCGTACTGCCCAACGGAGTTGTAGAGGGACGCCAGTTGCCAGAGCGACACCGACGAAAGAGGGTCGAGGGCCACGGACTGTTTGGTCTGCTCAATGGCTTGGGGCAGCTGTCCCAAGGAAGCCAGAAGCATCGCACTCGCCGTGTGCGCGTGCGCATCCCCTGGCGCCAGAGCAACGGCCCGCTCGAAGTCCGTTCGGGCGCCCGGCCAATCCCAGGTGACGTTAATCCTCACCAGCCCTCGGGCCACACGAGCGTCCGCGTCATTCGGGTCGAGCTCGACAGCGCGCTCGGCTTCGGTGAGCGCCCGGCGAGACCACTCTCGAGCGTCGAATTCGTCAGAGATGGAATTGGCGTACAGCAACGCCGCAACCGACAGTTGTGCATGGGCCGGCGCGTAGTCCGCGTCGGTTGCGATGGCCTTCTCGTACTCCTCGATGGCCTGGCGCAGCCCGGGAACGGAGCCAGTCTCGTAGAGCTGCAAACCGCGCAGGTAATGGGTGTACGCCTCGGGGCTTGTGACTTTGCGCGCACTCCCCGTGCCGCGGGCAGTGGGGAGGACTTTTGCCTTCAAGGCCGCGACCACCGCGGCGGCGATTTGGTCCTGCACCGCAAACACGTCGGCCAGCTCGCTGTCGAAGCTCCGCGACCAAAGCTGGTACCCGTCCGCCGCATTCACCAGCTGTGCCGTCACGCGAAGGCGGTTTCCCGACTTGCGCACGCTTCCCTCCAGCACATTCGCGACGCCGAGCTTCTGGGCCACATCGCGAAGGTCCTCCTTGGCCCCCTTAAAGGAGAAGGACGAGGAGCGGGCTGCAACGTGAAGCCCGGGGACTTGAGCCAGGGCGTTGATAATTTCCTGAGCAACGCCGTCGGAGAAATAGGCCTGGTCGTGCTCGGCGCTCATGTCTTCAAAAGGCAGGACGGCGATGGAAGGCGGCGTGGCGGCCGCCATGCCAGGGTTGGAAACGGCCGCCGGGGACCACCAATGCCGAACGAGGCCGAGGCCCATCAAAAGGAGGAGAAGCGCTCCGGCGGCGGCCACTCCGAGCGGCCACCGCCGAGGGCTCGGGCGCCCGGCCAACGCCGCTTTGACGTCCGTTGCCGACTGGAAACGCCGACGTGGGTCTCGCTCGAGGCAGCGGAGAATGGTGCGACTCCAGCGCGCGTCGAGTCCGGGGACTGTTGTCTCCGGCTTGGGGGGCGCTTCGTTGAGGCGCCTTGAGGCAGTGGCCAGTGGTGTGTCGGCCGAAAAGGGAAGCCGAGCGGTCACCATCTCGTACAAGACGATGCCCAGGGCGTAGACGTCCGTGGCTTGGGAAACCTCGCCGCCGGTCACCTGCTCCGGGGCCATGTACTCAGGCGTCCCAACAATTCCGCCATCTCCCGTCAGCCCGTTGGCGCCGGCCGTGTCCTGCTGTACCAGCGCCCGGGCGATGCCGAAGTCGGTAATCGCCACTCGTGTCGCTGTAGCCGATGACTGCGTCGAGTCGGCGCCCGGCGGTACGAGCATGACATTGCTGCTTTTGAAGTCTCGGTGGATGACGCCCTGGGCGTGTGCGGCCGAAAGGCCGTCGCACATTTGCTGGACGAGCGGCAGCGCCTCGGCCGTCGTCAGCCGCCCGGTGCGGCCAATCCGTGCTGCCAGCGTCTCGCCGTCGAGAAACTCCATGGTGAGAAAATGGATGGGGGCCCCCTCGCTCGTCGTCGCCTGGTACAGCTCGTAGACGCGGCACACGTTGGGATGGCTCACCCGTCGCGCCAGGAGGACTTCTCGCCGGAAGCGCTCCATGGCCTCTGGGTTGTCGGCAATCCTTCCCTGCAGAACCTTGAGTGCAACCCGGGTGCGCAACAGAAGGTCATTCGCCTCGTAAACCGCACCCATTCCACCACGAGCGATGAAGCGGAGAGGGGTGAAGCGGCCAGCCACCGACTCGTTCAAAGAAAGCAGCGGCAGCTTCTCCGGCCCCGAGTCCGCTGGCGTCGAGTCCGCGCTGAGACCGGAGGTCGAGGCTCCAGCACGCTGGAACGTCGCCGGCAGGCCGACCGAGTCCTTGCCCCGTTTGGGCTCGTCCGCTTCCCCGCTCATTCCTAAGCACAGCGTCGCACCATTGCGACGGGCCCCGCAACCGCGGAGCAGGGCCGGCCCCGGGGAAGTGGGAGTTCCCGAGAGGTCCGCAGCATGCGCCGTTTAGAGGTTCAGCTGGTCGCCGGAGGAGGGGGCCTCTTTCCCAGTGGCTCCTCGAGGGGCCCAGCAGTTCTGTTGAAGTCCGAGGTGCGGGAGCCTTACGTCCCGAGCTCCCCTAAAGTCTCCAGGCCCGAAGGGTGGTTTCCGCTCATAGTTCGCGGCGAAGCGCACGTGTGAACTCCAAAATCCGGGCGTCGTCCCGACGGTAGAAAGTCCACTGTTTGATGCGCTTCGCTCGGACGAGTCCGGACTGGACGAGCAGGCGCATGTGCTCGCTGACGGTCGCCTGACTCAAGCCGAGTTTCTCAGCAATCAGTAGACCGCAGACACCATCGGCTTCGAGGTCGCCATCGACTTGTGGGCGAAAATGCGTCGTCGGCGCTTTGAGCCATTGGAGAATTTGAAGGCGTCGCTGGTTGTCGAGTGCACGAAAAACGTCGCTCAGCCTGGCCCGAAGCTCTGGAGCAGCGGCGATTGTCGAGCGTGCCATGGTCAGCGAGCCCGGCCTCCAGAGGCGCTCGTCAGGGGCCCATCGTCTGCGGCCACCACGTCAATCTCGACTGCTGCCCCGAGTGGAAGCTCCTTGACCGCGATGGTGGTTCGGGCTGGAAAGGGCTCCTGGAAGTAGCTCGCGTAGACGTTGTTCATCGCGGTGAAGTCCTTGAGGTCGGTCAGGTAAACGCCGACGCGCACGACGTCGTCGAGTGCCAGCCCGGCTGCCTCGAGGATGGCTCGAACGTTTTCGAGTGCCCGCGCCGTTTGTTCGGCCACTCCTCCGGAAATCAGGCGGCCGGTGAGCGGCTCCTGAGCAACCTGACCGCTCACGTAGAGGACACCCCGAATGCGCACCGCCGGTGAGAACGGTCCGACAGGCTTGGCAATTTGGTCGCTGTGTACGACGACTCGCATGACAACTCCCCTCTGACAGCTCGCCGCTAGGTGCCGAGATGGCCTGGGTTGGTGTTGCCACCCGAAATGACCACCGCCACGCGTTCAGTCGGCCCGGGCCGGTAGGCGCCGGAGAGGAGCGCGGCGAGCGCTGCCACGCCCCCCGGTTCGGCCGCGACGCGCATCAAATCCCATAACTTTCGCTGTGCGGAGCGAATGTCCTCGTCGCCGACGAGGACGACTCGGTCAACGCAAGGCTGGACCATCTGGAAGACGAGCTCCCCTACCCGCCTCGGCCCCAGCGAGTCTGCCGCGATGCCAACGGCTTCACAGTCAACGGGTCGGCCCGCCGCCATCGCCTGCGTCAGGGTCGGCGCGCCCTTCGGCTCGACACCAACCAGCCGGACACGACGGCCATACCAAGTCGCCAAGCCTGCCAGGAGCCCACCGCCGCCCACGGACACCATCACCGTATCCAACTCTGGGACTTGCTCCTCAAGTTCGAGGCCAAGCGTTCCCTGGCCAAGAATCGTCTCCTCCTGGTCGAACGCGTGGATTTTCAACGCCTCTGAGTCTGCCGCCCACGCCTCGCTCGCCGCCAGCGCGTCAGCGTAGGAGTCGCCAACCACCACAAGGTCGGCGCCGTAATTCCGGATGCGCTCG
Source organism: Myxococcaceae bacterium (assembly GCA_052147975.1). Classification (GTDB taxonomy): domain Bacteria; phylum Myxococcota; class Myxococcia; order Myxococcales; family Myxococcaceae; genus JADGRA01. The sequence goes on along the minus strand of JBKQJL010000005.1, from coordinate 4,959 downwards.
ATTTTCGCGGGAGAAGAGATACGGGGCACGAAAATCTTCGCCGGGAGCGAAAACCGCTTCGCTGCAAAGGCGACCGCCGCGCCGTGGTTGCCTCCGGAGGCGGCAACGACTCCGACGGGTGGGGCAGACCGCAGTGCTAGATTGGCGAATGCTCCTCGGACTTTGAACGAGCCAGAGTGTTGCAAGAGCTCCAACTTGAGTGTGACCGGCCCTGACGCCAGCCCCAAATCGTTGGGCGCTAAAGTGATGAATGGGGTCCGCCGTACGTACCCGCCAATCGCCCGCGCCGTGGCGGTGACGGCCAACTGACTCAGGCGCTCAGGGAGTCGCATCAGCCAGACAATATCGTCAGTTAGCGAATTCGCCAATCGACGACCTTTCCACGGAAGAGCGTGCACCCGTCCCGCTCTACGCCTGCTGCCGGGCGGCTGGACATGGGTGGTGCGAATAAGCCCGAGAATTTGAGCGCCGTCCCCGACTTGCCGCTGTGCTGGCTCAGGAACCCCGGAAGCGGTGCCGTCTGCCCAAACGCAGCGATTTTCCTAGGCTAGCTATCTCGCGTGGCCACATCGGAACGTTTTGGTCCATACCTCGGTGACTCGGCGTTGACCCGACGTCTCCAGTCGCACCACGAGGCTGAAGCCGTTGTTTCTCGACGGGCCACAGAGTTGGCGCACAGGAGGACGGCATGTAAAAAGCGCCTTCCCCCAATGGGAACGGCCAGTTAGCGGTGGTAGCTCAGTTGGTAGAGCACGAGCTTCCCAAGCGTGATTGGCGTCCCGGAACGTAGGTGACGGGGTCTTGGCCGGAAGGTGAGGCCACCGTTCCGCGCCTTTCTAGCGGCCAGCGAAAGCCCTCAGGGCCTACGTTCCAAGCTACGTTCCGCGGGACACGCCTCGCCGCGGTGGGCCGCTCGCGCGGGCGCACGGGACAGGTTGCACCACCCTGCGGAATCCACGTCGGTTGCCGGCCCGGATAGGCTAGGAAGCACGGTGCGGCAGGCGAGCTTCACCGCTGACGCCGCTGGTCCAAGCCTTTGCTCGAACGCTTCCGACTCCTTGGCCTAGCTGTTTTCGGACTTACAGAGGTCGCCTGCACGCAGAGTGTCGCGCCGGCGGCCGACGCACGTGCATGCACGCTCCTTTTTGGACGGCCTAACGACGAGACCGGGCTCACCGCGGCCCAGTGCCAACCCTCGTGTGGTTGCGGCTCCACCATTTACATAGCGCCCGACTACAGCGACGCCTTTATCGACGCGCTGGTGACAGATTGGACGCTTCTCACGCCCTATCCACCTCTGACTGCTGACCCGTATGCTTCCCCCGCACCGCCCGCTGACCCTCCGGACAGTGTCTGCGCTGTGCTTCCCTTGGGGCCGCCGGACGGCGGGCAGCGTCCTTATGCGCTGGTGACCTACCCTTCCGAGGCGGCTGCCTATGCTGCAGGCGCGAGCCCGACCAACTTCGGCCACTGTGGCGTCTGTTCGACGCTGGCTAATCTCGCCGTCTATATGAGCGTCAACGACTTGACGGCTCCGGTGCGAGCCTGCGGGCTGAACACCGGCACCGAGGCCGAAAACGTCGCGTGCCTACAAGCAATCGGCTTCGACTTACCTTGTGCCCAAATTTACTACTACAACACCGTCAACACGCGCTCCGTCTGCCTCTCGGAGTGCCTCGCCGCGCTGGGCGAGCCCTACAACCTGCCCGATGGCGGCCTGAATGCGTGTTTGCAATGTGACGAGGACCAGAGCGGTCCGGTCTTCGAGGGCGTGGCGGGGAGGACGCGGCGCAATTCGGGTCTAGCCAACGCCATCTGCCGCCCGTGCAGCGAAGTTCGCCCATTGCTCCACGACTATTGAGACGTGCGTTTCGCCCGAACGGCGGAGCATCGGCGGCCAATACGAGAGTGTTGTTGAGCCAGGGCTTCTGATAGGAAGAGATGCATTGATGCGGTGGTAGCTCAGTTGGTAGAGCACGAGCTTCCCAAGCGTGGTTGCCCTCGCGGAACGTAGGTGACGGGGTCGGTACCGGAAGGTAAGGCCATCTTCTTGTGCCCTTCCGGAGCCCGGCGGAAGCCCTCAGGACCTACGTTCCAAGCTACGTTCCGCGGTGTGCACCTCTTGCGTTTCAGCGCTGTGCGGCCGCAGTGGACCGAGGACGCCGAACGCCTTCGTTCGGGAGAGAAGTGCGCCGGCAAACCACGTTGATGGTTGGTCGGTCACCCCCGGCGAGCGGGCACGTCTCGACATTTTGGTGTTGCATGACGGTGCGCAACGTGCGTGAGCATTCAATCCGGCGCCTCCCGGGCTAGAGGACATGGCGAACACTTCTGTCCGGAGGGAAAGGCAATATGCGTCTTAAGCACCCGAGTTTTGCCACTGCCACGGGCGCGCTGCTACTTGCATGCGCGCTGACTTGCCCCACGCTTGCCCAGGCTCAAGAGAAGAAGCCCAACATCCTGTTCATCATGGGCGACGACATTGGCTGGATGCAGCCCAGCATCTACCACCGCGGACTGATGGTCGGGGAAACGCCCAACATCGACCGCATTGGGAACGAGGGCGCCATCTTCATGGACTATCTCGCCATGCAGAGCTGCACCTCAGGCCGCAACGCCTTCTTCACAGGTATGTATCCATTGCGCACGGGCATGATTCCGCCGCAGCTTCCCGGCAGCCCGTCCTACTTGCGGCCCGGGACCCCCGCGCTCGCAGTATTCCTACGCGACCTTGGCTACACCACCGGCGAGTTCGGCAAAAACCACCTTGGCGACCACACCGCAGCCCTACCGACAGCGCACGGCTTCCAGGAGTTTTGGGGCTACCTCTACCACCTGGATGCGATGGAGCAGGTGAGCTTTCCGGACATCAACAAGAGCCCGACCGTCCAGGGCATCGCGCCACCGTGCAAAAACACGCCAGTCCCCGGCCTCCGCGAGGTCCCGGGCGCCGTGGACCCCAGGACCGCGACATGCCTGACGCCACCTCGTCCGGTCATCTGGTGCAAGTCTTCCGACGGCACGGAAAAGAACCAGACGTGCAAGGACGAGGGCCCGTTGACGCTGGAGCGGTCGAAGACAGTGGACGAGGAGATTTCAGCCAAGGTCATCGACTTCCTCGACCGCAACGACCCCAAGAAGACCGGCAAGCCCTTCTTCGTCTGGTACAACCCGGCGCGTATGCACGTCACGACCATGCTGTCTCCGAAGTACGAGGCGATGATTGGAGTGCAGGGAGGCAAGGACTGGGGAATCAACGAAGCCGGGATGAAGCAGATGGACGACAACATCGGCTATGTCCTCAAGAAGCTCGAGGACATGGGCCAGCTCGACAACACCATCGTCGTCTTCACGACCGACAACGGCGCTGAGACTGTGAGCTTTCCGGACGGCGGCATTACCCCGTTCAAAGGGCAGAAGGGCGAGGCGTGGGAAGGCGGCTACCGCGCGCCACAGGTCGTTCGCTGGCCTGGTCACATCAAGCCAGGGACAGTGAAGAAAGAAATGTTCGCGGCCCTCGACTGGCTCCCAACATTCGTAGACATCGCCGGAGGGCCAAAGGGGGATGGGCTCAAGAAACAAATCGAGGCGGGCAAGTACCCTGGCATCGTCAAGACGACGCTCGATGGCTTCGACCAACGGGAGTATCTCGAGGGCAAGTCAGACAAATCAGCGCGCGATGTCTTCTTCTACTACTCGGGCGCGACGCCGTCCGCGGTGCGCTACAAGAATTGGAAGATGTATTACTCGATGGCACCCGGGGGAGCGGCCGGCTGGTTCCTGCCGCTGGTCAATTACCACTGGACGTTGGTAGGGAACATTAAGCGCGACCCCTTCGAGCAGACGATTAGCTTCGGCGACTCAAAATCAGCCATGGCGTTGGGGGGTGCACTCGCCGCACCAACTACAGCATATTTGTACGACTGGAACATGCTGCCGATTGGCCAGCTGCTTTGGGAAAAGGAACTCTACTCCTATAAGGAGTTCCCGCCGCTACAAGCTGCGGAGACCTACAACCTCGACGGCATCCTGAAAGAGATGGAACACCATAAGGGAGACGACTAGGGCGTCCGTTAATGGCGTACCGGTTAACCCGGGCCGGGCGGTCCTGAGGCGGGCCGCCCGGCGCTTCACACATCTCGCCAAAGGAGACCACGAGCTCTGAAAGCGTCTTTTCCTACGTTCCCATCCCCAGTCGGGTACGCGAGCAGGTAGTCTACGAAACGCCCTTCCCCAACGGAAACGGGTAATTAGCGGTGGTAGCTCAGTTGGTAGAGCACGAGCTTCCCAAGCTCGGGGTCGCGGGTTCGAATCCCGTCCGCCGCTCTGTAGAAACCCTGAGAACGACTCGGCTTTCTGAGTCGCCGTTCGCCGCTCCGTCGGCAGTCGTCTCTCGGAATGTTTGATGCGTGTCGATTGACGGGAGAATTCGCTTGGCACGCCTCTCTTGCGGGGAACCTCCCATTGAAGCAAATGCAAGTTCGCGACTAGGACTCGACGGTCATCTTTGTTCTCGCTTCCCGGGGGCGGGGCAGCCAGGAGGTGCAAGCCACGGGGTCTGCTGACCAAGACGCTGTAAACTGAGTCTGCGCAGGACAGACCCTGCAGGTTGAGGGGTGGTTTCGGGGAGGTCGTCGATGGCCGATGGCGTCGCGGAGACCACCACGCCTCAGGCTGTTCGCCCACGTCTGGCGGCGCTGAGCGTGGGCGCACTTGGCGTCGTGTTCGGCGACATCGGAACAAGTCCGCTCTACACGCTCAAGACGGTGCTCGCCGTCACGGGGGAACATGCGCCCCAGGCGGCCACGCTGGGCTCATTGTCGCTCATCATCTGGACTCTCGTCATCGTCACCTCGGTGAAATATGTCGCTCTGGCGATGCGCGTGAACAATGACGGAGAGGGCGGCATCCTCGCCCTCATGTCCCTGTTGGGTATCAAGCAGCACCAACGGAAGGTCA
>JBKQJL010000004.1:0-62941 GCA_052147975.1 Myxococcaceae bacterium | reverse complement strand
GGGCACGTCCTTCATGAAGTGCAGGCCCATCATCATCATCCGCGCCACCCAGAAGAAGAGGATGTCGTGGCCCGTCTCGAGCACGCTGGTGGGGTAAAACGTCTCCAGCTCGGCCGTCTGTTGCGGCCAGCCGAGGGTGCTGAAGGGCCACAGGGCGCTACTGAACCAGGTGTCGAGGACGTCCTCGTCCTGCACCAGGTGCGCGCCGCCGCACCGCGGACAGCGTTCCGGCCGAGAGCGGGCCACCACCGGAGGGGCCTCCGGGCCACAGTCCTGGCAGAAGTAGGCCGGAATCTGGTGGCCCCACCACAGCTGTCGGCTCACGCACCAGTCGTGGATGTTGTGCATCCAGTGGAAGTAGGTGGCCGTCCAGCTCTCCGGGAGAATTTTGACTCGGCCCTGCTCCACCGCGGCGATGGCCGGCCCGGCGAGCGGCTGGGTGCGCACAAACCACTGAGGCGAAAGCCGAGGCTCGACCACGGTGCCACTGCGCTGGCAGGTGCCCACACTGAGCAGGTGGGGCATCTCGCGGACCAAAAAGCCCTGCTCGGCCAGGTCGGCCAGCACACGCTTCCTCGCCTCGAAACGGTCGAGCCCGGCGTAGCGGCCGGCTTCGCTGGTGGTGCGGGCGGACTCGTCAAAAATACTCACCATTGGCAGCTGGTGCCGAAGGCCAGTCTCGTAGTCGTTGAAGTCGTGGGCCGGCGTCACCTTCACCGCGCCCGTGCCAAACTCCATGCTCACCAGGGCCGCGTCGGCGATGACGGGAATCTCCCGGCCCACCAGCGGCAGCACCACCCTCTTGCCCACCAAGTGCCGGTAGCGTGGGTCATCCGGGTGCACCGCCACCGCGGTGTCGCCGAGCATGGTTTCCGGCCTGGTGGTCGCCACCACCAGGGATTGCTCGCTGTCCTTCACCGGGTAGCGGATTTCCCACAGCGAGCCCTTGACCTCCTCGTGGTCGACCTCCAAGTCGCTGAGGGCGGTCTTGCAGTCCGGGCACCAGTTGATGAGGCGCTGGGCGCGGTACAACAGCCCCTCTTCGTGCAGACGCACGAAGGCCTCCACCACTGCCCGCGAGGCGGCCGCGTCCAGGGTGAAGCGCTCCCGGCTAAAATCGAGGCTGCTTCCGAGGTCGGCCTGCTGCTCGTTGATGCGGTGGCCGTACTTCTCTTTCCATTGCCAAACCCGTGCGATGAAGGCCGCTCGACCCAGTTGCTGCCGCGTCTTGCCCTCGGTTTTCGCCAGCTCCCGCTCCACCACCAGCTGGGTGGCAATGCCGGCGTGGTCCGTCCCCGGCTGCCACAGGACGTTGTCGCCGCGCATGCGCCGCCAACGCACCAGGATGTCCTGCAACGTGTTGCCCAGGGCATGGCCGATGTGCAGTGCACCGGTGACGTTGGGCGGCGGAAGAATGATGCAGTACGGCGGCCATTCCGAGGTTGCCTCCGCTCGGAAACACCCGGCCTCTCTCCACGCATCCGACCAGCGGCGTTCGACCTCAGTCGGGTCGTAGGCCTTCGGGAGCTCCTCCGCGTTGTCTCCGCTCAGGCCTTGGCCTCCCGCTCCCGCATGGTGCGTTCCACGTACTCCTTGATGATGGTTTCCGCCAGCTGCGGCACCACTTCCCAGGCAATGCGCTCGATGACTTCCTGAGACGCATTCTTGAGGGCCGCTCGAAGGGCTGCCTCGCCCCCGTCGGCCGACGCCGGGGGGGCGAGCGGCGTGGGCGCGTCCACGAGGCCGACATCAAGCGTCATCTCCTCCACGCTCTCGCCGACGCTTTGGGCTGCCGGCCCGGGCACCCCGGGGGTGGTGCCCAGGGTGAAGGACTCGCGCGCGCGCGGCTGAAGCGACGGCAGGGGCGCCGCGGCGCGCGGCGCTCCGCTCGGCGCGAAAGGCTGGGCTGGCGGACGGGCCAACGCCGGGTTGCTTTGCGTGGGCAGCGACGCGCCGGGCGGCCGCGGAAGCCCTGGGCTCGTCATGGAGGGCACCCCCGGCCGCGGCGAGGCCGGGACGTAGGGCGCTGCGGACGGCCGAGCTACCCCGGGCGTGCTCGGGTTGACACCAGCGCCTGGTGGCCGCGGCGCGGACGGTGCGCCCGAAGCCGGAAAGGCGGAAGGCCTCGGAACGGCGGGTCCGCTGCTGAGGGGCGTCGGCGCGCCGGGGGGCCGAGGGACGCCCGCCGGTCCAGGCATCGGCTGGGGCACGCCGCTCGGGGGCCGCTGAAGTCCGGCCGCCGGGGTGAAGCCGCTTCCGGCGAGCGGGGGGCGTGCCGGCATCCCCGCCATGGGAGCCCTCGGGCGCGGTGCGAAGGGGGCCTGCTCGGCCGTGGGCGGCGGCACGTAGGCGCGCGCCGGCGGCGGGACGCCCGCCGGCAGCCCGACCAAAGCCCGCACCTTGTCAATCAACGCCTGGCTCTCGAAGGGCTTGACGATGAAGTCATCCGCGCGCACGGCCCGGGCGCGGGCCTCGTCGAAGGGCTCGAAGTTGCCGGCCAGCAGCAAGACGCGGATGGACGAGGTGCCAGGGTCAGCCTTGAGCGCCTCGCATACCTCGTAACCGCTCTTGCCGGGCATGAGGACGTCGGCCAGCACGCAGTCCGGCTTGAGCTCGCGTGCTCGGGAAATGGCGTCCATGCCGTTGTCCACGAACGTGATGGACACGTCTTCCACGGCGAAGACCATCCCGATGACTTTGCGAATGGTGAGCGAGTCGTCGGCTACCAGCAGCTGCTTCGGCATGGGGCAGGGCCTCGAAGGAAAGCCTCAGGAATCCTTCAGCAAATCCCGGTCATTGGAAGGGCGCGACACAACGGCTGTCAAGTTTGCAACGACCCCAAGTGCGCTGGTGTGCGGCTATCCGGGCCGAGGGGTGAACGGATAGCATTTTTCGCTGATTCCTCCACCCATGGCGCGCGTTCTCCTGGTCGATGACGAGAAGGTGGCCCGGGCAGTCTATGGCGACTACCTCGCCGACGCCGGGCACGAGGTGCATGCCGTCAGCGGCGTCACCGAGGCACGGGCCGCCCTGGCGCTTCACCCGTTCGACATTGTCGTCACGGACCTCATTCTCCCCCAAGGGGACGGGATGGAGGTGCTCCGCCATACCAAGGAGCGCTACCCGGACGTGGAGGTGGTGCTGATTACGGCCCTGGACAAGGTCGGTCCAGCGGTCCGGGCCATCAAGAGCGGCGCGGCAGAGTACCTGGTGAAGCCCGTCCGCCCCGAGGCGCTGCGCCATGCGGTGTCGCGGGCACTCACCACCCGGCAGCTGCTGCAAGAAAACGCGGCGCTCCGACGCCATGTGGCCCTGGTCGAGGCCGGCCAGCGCCTGTTGACGGTGCTCGACCGCGGACGCCTCGGCTCGGCGGCCGCCGGCGCCTTCGTCCAACTGTGCCAGGCCAGCGCCGCGCTGGTGTGGACACGGGGACCCAACGGGGAGCTCCGCCACGAGGCTGCCGACGGCGTCCCTGGCGAATTCCTCGCCCCGGTGCAGGCTGCCTGCGAGGCCCACCTGCGCGCACAGCCCTCGCGCACCTTCGAGCTCACCGGCCTTCCCCACTTTGCCCAAGGAGTGGCCGTGCCGGCGCTCGACCCCTCGGCCGGGCTGCGGGGCTGGGCTGTCTTGCTTCTTGAGGGCGCCGAGCCGGCCGGCATGCGCGACACGGCCACCTACCTCGCCCAGCACCTGGCGCTCGCCCTCCACCACGCGGACCGCATTGAGCAGGCGGAGGACCTCGTCTACCTGGACGACCTCACCCGTCTGTACAACGCCCGCTACCTCGACGAGGCGCTGGAGCGCGAATTCGCAGGGGCTGATGGCAACCAGCCCTTCAGTATTCTTTTCCTCGACCTGGACTACTTCAAGACGGTGAATGACACGCACGGGCACCTGGTGGGCAGCAAGCTCCTCATTGAAGCGGCCCGGGTGGTGAAGTCCTGCACCCGCGACCAGGACGTGGTGGCACGCTGGGGCGGCGACGAGTACGTCATTCTTCTGCGCGAAACCGACTCGGGCGGGGCGCTGAAAGTCGCCGAGCGCATCCGTCGAGCCGTGGAGTCCCACCACTTCCTCGCGCGCGAGGGCTACGGGTTAAGTCTCACCACCTGCGTCGGCGTGGCGAGCTACCCCGAGCACGCCACCGACAAGCGCACCCTGGTGGACCAGGCCGACCGGGCCATGTACCGGGGCAAAAAGAGCTCGCGCAATGTGGTGTACCTGGCGAGCCCCAACCACACCGCAGTGCCAGCGGCCCGCAGCGGCGCCGCCTGACGAGGCGGGGCGTCTGAGGCACGGGGCTGCTCAGCGAGCTCCCCAGGGGTTGGCAAGTCGCAGCCCTGAGTGCCTCAGGGCTGCCGGCCAGCCATGGGGCTTAGTACTCCATGTCGTCGCTGTAGTCGGGGGCTCCGCCGCCGCCGCCAGCGCCGGCGCCTTTGCCCTTCTTCTTCGGCTTCTCGGCCACCATCGCCTCGGTGGTGAGCAGCAACGCGGCCACCGACGCCGCATTCTGCAGCGCGGTGCGCTCCACCTTGGTCGGGTCAATGACGCCGGCCTTGTCCAGGTCCTCGTAGACTTCGGTGCGGGCGTTGAAGCCATACGCGCCCTTGCCCTCGCGCACCTTGTTGAAGACCACCGCGCCTTCGTGTCCAGCGTTGGAGGCAATCTTCTTCAGTGGCTCGGTGATGGCGCGGCGCACAATCTCCACGCCGAAGTCCTGTTCGCCACCGAGCTTGAGCTTGTCCAACGCCGGGAGGCAGCGGACGTAGGCCACGCCGCCGCCGGGGACGATGCCCTCTTCCACCGCCGCGCGCGTGGCGTGCAGGGCGTCTTCCACCCGGGCCTTCTTCTCCTTCATCTCGGTCTCGGTGGCCGCCCCCACCTTGACGACGGCCACGCCGCCCGCCAGCTTGGCCACGCGCTCCTGCAGCTTCTCCTTGTCGTAGTCGCTTGTGGTTTCTTCAATCTGGTTGCGGATGAGCTTGAGCCGCCCCTCGATGTCCGCCTTCTTGCCGGCGCCATCCACCAATGTGGTGTTGTCCTTGTCGATTTTCACGCGCTTGGCGCGGCCCAAGTCATTGAGGGTGACGTTTTCGAATTTGTTGCCCAGCTCCTCGGAGATGACCTGCCCGCCGGTCAGCACGGCGATGTCCTTGAGCATCTCCTTGCGCCGGTCGCCAAAGCCCGGTGCCTTTACCGCGGCGACGTTGAGCACGCCCCGCAGCTTGTTGACCACCAGGGTGGCCAGTGCCTCGCCTTCCACGTCCTCGGCGATAATGAGAATGGGCTTGCTGCTTCGCGCCACTGCCTCGAGGACCGGAATGAGGTCCGCCATCGCCGAGATTTTCTTCTCGCTGATGAGGATGTACGGGTCATCGAGCTCGACCTCCATCCGCTCGCGGTTGGTGACGAAGTACGGGCTCAAGTAGCCGCGGTCGAACTGCATCCCCTCCACGACGTCGAGCGTCGTCTCCAGGCCCTTCGCCTCCTCGACGGTGATGACGCCTTCTTTGCCGACTTTCTCCATCGCAGTGGCGAGAATTTTCCCAATCTCCTCGTCCCCGTTGGCGGAGATGGTGCCCACCTGCGCAATTTCCTTGTGGTCCTTCGTCGGCTTGGAGAGCTTCTTCAACTCGGCCACGACGGCTTCCACCGCCTGGTCAATGCCGCGCTTGAGCTCCATCGGGCTGTGCCCGGCTGCCACCAACTTCAAACCTTCCTCGTAGATGGACCGCGCCAGCACGGTGGCGGTGGTGGTGCCGTCCCCCGCTTTGTCGGAGGTCTTGCTGGCCACCTCCTTCACCATTTGGGCGCCCATGTTTTCGAAGCGGTTCTCCAGCTCGATTTCCTTGGCCACCGTCACCCCGTCCTTGGTGATGGTGGGCGAGCCGAACGACTTCTCGATGACGACGTTTCGACCCTTGGGGCCAAGCGTCACGGCCACCGCGTCAGACAGGACACGAACCCCGCGCATGATGGCGTCGCGGGCATTCTCATGGAAAAAAATCTCCTTGGCTGCCATGGCTTAAACCTCCTGAATTGCTGAGAATTTTTATGGTCGGCCCGTTTGGCACTCGACGCTTCTGCCTGCCAACGTAAATAGCTGGCAGAAGTTGTCAACCCCAATTCGATGGAGCGCTTCGCGGAGGCCTCTTGAGGGCTGCGGGGGGTGTCGTCGCCCTGAAGCATTGCCCCCGGGGCCAGGGGCGCCGCGACGCGGGCGCCAGCCCCGCCAACCGGCCTCGACGGCAGCCCAGCTAACGCGGTGCTGGGACGCTGAGTCGCGGGGCGTTGCGTCGGCCTTCCCAGGGGTTTTCCCTGAAGCGCAAATGTTGCAGAGGGCGTCTTCCCATCCACGACTCCGCAACACCTTCTTCGACTGAACGTAACCCCCACCCCGCAACTCCTGCGCTAATTCCCAACCCGCTGTTTCGTGGCCGCAGGCTTCACAACTTCTAACGGCCTCTCGGGGCCACGGGAGCGGGGAAATGTTCAAACGGATTGGTCTCATGCTGGCGGCAACTGTTCTTGCCACGGCCTGTACCGGCAGCACCGGCCCAACGGGAGCGACTGGGGCGCAGGGTCCCGCTGGCCCGGGCGGTGACGCCGGGGCGCAGGGCCCCACCGGGGCAACGGGCCCCTCCGGCCCCGCTGGCGCTCCAGGCGCAGCCGCCACCTGCCAAGCCGGGCCGAGCGCGCTTTCCGGAGTGGACCCAGCGGCGGCCTACGCCACCACGACGCCCATCAAGCACGTCATCGTCATCTTCAACGAGAACATTTCCTTCGACCACTACTTCGGGACGTACCCAGTCGCCCAGAACAATCCCGGCGAAACGGCCTTCACCGCATTGAAGGGGACCCCGGCGGTGAACAATTTGACGACGCCGTTGGACGTGAACAACAACTTCGTCCCGCTCACCACGGCGCCCAACCTCCTCACCGACAACCCGACGGCGAGCGACGCCAAGAACGGCGATGGCGGGGTCAACCCCATCCGGCTCGGTCCGTCCCAGGCGGGCACCTCGGACATGAATCACAACTACAAGCCCGAGCAAGAAGCCGCGGACAACGGGTTGATGGACCTCTACCCGGCCTTCACTGGGACGCCCGGGCCGCCACCGGGCGCGCCGCCAGACGTCCTCACCACCGGAGCGGTGATGGCCTACTTCGACGGCAATACCGTCACCGCGCTCTGGAATTACGCCCAGTACTACGCGCTGAATGACAACGCCTGGACGACCACCTTTGGACCCTCCACCCCGGGCGCCATCGAGGTCGTCTCCGGGACGACCAGCGGCATGGTGAATCCCAGCCACCCCTTTTCGGCCTTCAGTACGAGCCATGCCATGCCCGACGGCAACGGCGGCTACACGCAGATTGGCGACACCGACCCGAACGGGGACGTCTGCTCGACGGCCGCTGACCAGAACCAGCTGTCCAGCAAGAACATCGGCGACCTGCTCAATTCGGCGCACATCAGCTGGGGCGGCTTCATGGGTGGCTTTGACCTGACGTACACCAACCCCAACGGCACGTCGGGATGCAACCGCATCACCAACCCGACCGTGAATCCCTACGACTACAATTCCACGGACTACATTCCCCACCACATGTGGTTCCAGTACTACCCGTCGACCGCCAACCCCACGCACGCCCGCCCCAGTTCCATCGCGGCCATCGGCAGCAGCACCGAGGCCAACGGCACGACGCCCGAGCCGGCCAACCACCAATACGACAGCATGGACTTCTTCACTGCCCTGAACGCGGGCAACCTCCCGGCGGTGGTCTACCTGAAGGCGCCGGCTTACCAGGACGCGCACCCCGGCTACTCGGACCCCATCGACGAGCAGAACTTCATCATCAGCGTGGTCAACGCCGTGCAATGCACGAAGTTCTGGGCAACCACCGCCATCATCATCACCTACGACGACTCGGATGGCTGGTATGACCACCAGGCTCCGCCCATCGTCAACGCTTCCTCGCTGGCCGCCATCAACGACCCGCCCGGAGCGACCGACACCGTCGACGCGCTCAACAGCCCCGGGGTGTGCCGCGGCACGCCCTTTCAGCAAGGCCACACCACCCCAGCCACCGCGTTGGCCGGAGCCGACGCCGGATTCCCCGTGCTCGGCCGCTGCGGCTACGGCACCCGCGTTCCGCTGCTCGTCATCTCGCCGTTCTCGAAACAGAATTACGTCGACCACACGTTGGTGGACCAGTCGTCCGTCATCAAATTCATCGAGGACAACTGGCTGGCCGGCGAGCGCATTCAGCCGGGTGGCTCGTTCGACACCATCGCCGGAAGCATCGAGAACATGTTCGACTTCACGGTCGCCGTCGCCAAGGGGCCGAGCCCCGCCTCGGACTACGCCGCTGCTCGGAAGCTGCCCCTCGACGGAACCGGGCAGCCGCTGAGCCAGTAAGCAACGAAGAACGGCGCCTCACCCAAGGCGGGCATGCGCTTCCTTCCAAGAGCGCATGCCCGCTTTCTTTTTCGCAAGTCCCCACCGAGCCACGAGCCTATTGTCCGCACACATGCCCATCACCCGACGACAACTCCTCTGCGGCGCCGGGCTAGCGGCAGCGTGGGCGGCGCGCAGCCGGGCAGTGGCCGCGGCCGGGGCTTCCCGCGTCATCCACCCCGTCCTGCGGGCTGGGATGCGCCCGGGCCAGCCGGGCAAGTTGCCGCTACACCCCGACAGCCTTGCGCACTTCGTCGACGCGCTCCCCATTCCCGAGGTGGCACAGCCACTGGGCACGAGGAGAAGTCCCAGCGACGCCAGCCAGCAGCTCGCCCACTACCGCCTCAGCATGCGCGAGCTCGAGGTGCAGGTGCACCGCGACATGAAGCCGACGCGTTGCTGGAGCTTCGGAGCAGGAGTTCCCGGGCCCACCTTCGACGTGAAGAGTGGAAAGGGCGTCGTGGTGGAGTGGGTGAATGCCCTTCCTGCCCGTCACCTCTTCGCTTCCGCCATTGACCACAACCTCTGTGGGGCGGGGGCAGACCTCCCAGACGTCCGCACCGTGACGCACGTGCACGGAAGCCGCGTTCCCGCGCAAAGCGACGGGTATCCGGACGCCTGGTTCACCCCGGGGAATTCCAGGCTCTTCCACTACCCCAACCACCAGGACGCGGCGACACTCTGGTACCACGACCACGCCAGCGGCCTCGAGCGTCTCAACCAGTACGCCGGCCTCTTTGGTGCCTTCCTGCTGAGAGACGAGAGCGAGGCCGCGCTCGGCTTGCCCAGCGGCCGCTATGAGGTTCCCCTCGTCCTTTGCGACCGCCTCTTCGACGAGAGCGGCCAGCTGCACTACCCCACGTCTGGCGTTGCGGACGCTCCTTGGGTGTCAGAGGTGTACGGGGACGCGCACCTTGTCAACGGGAAGCTCTTTCCCTACCTGGACGTCGAGCCACGGCTCTACCGGTTTCGGGTGCTGAATGCTTCCAACTCGAGATTCTATTTTCTCTCGCTGTCCAACGGGCAAAGCCTCACCCAAGTGGGCTCGGACCAGGGGCTCTTGAGCGCGCCGGTCACGCTCCAAACACTGACGCTCGCCCCAGCAGAGCGAGCGGACATCCTCATTGACTTCGGCGCGCAGCGGGCGGCCGAGCTCCTCCTCAAAAGTCAGTCCTTCGTGTTGATGCAATTCAAAGTGTCAGGCGCGGCCGCCCGCTCGGCCCCGAAGCCCCCCGGCAGGCTACGGCCCATCCAGCGGATTGCGCCTTCCGCCGCTGTCCGGACGCGCCGGCTTACCCTCGACCAGTACATGGACCCCAAAACGAAAACCATGGTGATGCTGCTCAACGCCACCTTTTGGCGGGCGGCAGTGACGGAAAAACCCACCTTGGGCAGCGTTGAAATTTGGGAGTTGATGAATACCACCGAGGACATTCACCCCATTCACCTGCACCTCGTGCGCTTCCAGCTGCTCGACCGGCAGCACTTTGACGTCGACAGCTACAACAGCCACCACGGTTTCAAAATGCTGGGAGCGCCCATTCCGCCGGAGCCAAACGAGATGGGCTGGAAGGACACCATTCAGGCCTACCCGGGGATGCTGACGCGCATCATCATCCCCTTCCACGGGTACCCGGGCCGCTACGTTTGGCATTGCCATGTGCTCGAGCACGCTGCCAACGAGATGATGCGGCCCTTCGACGTGGTGCCCGCACCTCAGCGGGCGAGCGCGCCCTGAGTGCCCTGCGGCCGTGCAGGTGCGCCGGCCCCCGGGCGTCCGTAACGTGCAGTCGGCAATGAGCGTCCCTCCCAAAGAGACAGGCGCAGCTGGCTCGACGCCCATCCGCGTCTCCGCAGCACTGTGCCAAGACTACGAGCGCAGCTCCCGGCTGGAATGGCTGGAAGCAAATGCAACGGGCGCCTTCGCCATGGGCACCGTCGCCGGAGCGAATACCCGCCGCTACCATGGGTTGCTCGTTGCTGCGCTCCGCCCGCCCGCTGACCGAGTGGTCACCCTGTCCCGGCTCGAGGAGACACTCCTGGGGCCGGGCGAAGAAACCTCTCTTTCCACCAACCAGTACCCAGGCACGCTTTACCCCAGCGGCTTTCGGCTGCTTCACGCCTTCAGCCTTGACCCATTCCCGAGGTGGACGTTTCAAGTGGGAGACGTCCGCCTCGAGCGGCGCCTCTTCCTCATCCGGGGAAGACAGACGGTGGTGGTGCTCTACCGAAGCGACCGTCCAGTGCGCCTCCGCGTGGAGCCGCTCCTGGCCTTTCGCGACTTCCACAGCCTCACCCACCGCAACAGTGCACTGCGTCCGCTCGCCCAAGAGGAAACGCAGGGCGCTGTGCGCTGCGTCACCCTCCAACCCTACGCCAGTCTCCCACCCCTCTTCCTCCACCATTCGGGCGAGCCCTTCCAAGCCAGCCCCAGCTGGCACGAAAATGTCGAGTACCTACAAGAGCTCGACCGAGGACTCGACTTCCGCGAGGACCTCTTTCTCCCAGGAAGCATCCTGCTCGAGGTCGCGCCGCAGCGGCCGGCCTGGGTGCTGGCGACGCTGGAAGCGGCCGAGAAACCCGACGGCCCAAGCGTTTTGGGGCTGGAGGCCTCGACGGCGGGCGAGCGCCGGCAGCCGGGAGCCCCAGCGCGTGCCCAACTCGGAGCGGCGGCGGAGCAGTTTCTGGTCTTCCGCCAGGACCGCTCGCCCACCGTCCTTGCTGGTTACCCGTGGTTTCTGGACTGGGGACGGGACACGATGATTGCGTTGCCCGGCCTGCTGCTCGCCCGGGGAAAGTTGACCGAGGCCCGCAGCGTCTTGGAAGGTTTCCTGCGCCACCTCGACGGTGGCCTCGTCCCCAACCGTTTCCCCGACCGACAAGGGCCGGCGGAATACAACAGCGTCGACGCCACACTGTGGATGTTTCAGGCGGTGAAGGCCTACCTCCGCGCCGCCGCTGCTGACAGCAGCTTCTTGCGCCAAGTCTTCTACCCGGCCGCGCTCGCCATTCTCGAAGCCCACCTGCGGGGGACGCACTTTGGAATTCGCGTCGACAGCGAGGATGGCCTCCTCGTCGCCGGCGGCCCGGGCACCAACCTCACCTGGATGGATGCGCGGGTGAACGGCCAGCCGGTGACGCCGAGGCACGGCAAGCCGGTGGAGGTGGAGGCCCTCTGGTACAACGCCCTGCGGCTGTTGGAGGGCTGGGCCGGGGAACTCGGAGACGAGCCCAATGCAGCCAGGTGCGGGGAATTGGCCAACCGTGCGGCCGACTCCTTCCAAGCGCGCTTCTGGAATCCCGCCAAGCAGTGTCTCTTCGACGTCCTTCTCCCCGGCGGTCCGGATGACCGGGTCCGCCCCAACCAGCTGCTCGCCCTGAGCCTTTCCGTTCCCCTGCTCCAAGAGCAGCAGCGCCTCGCGGTGCTGCGCCGGGTGGAGTCCGAGCTCCTCACGCCGGTGGGACTGCGGACGCTGGCGCCCGGCGAGCCCGGGTACCAAAAGCACTATGGCGGTGGCCCGGCGCAGCGCGACGCCGCCTACCACCAAGGACTGGTGTGGCCGTGGCTGCTGGGCCCCTTCGTGGACAGCTACCTGGCCGTCCATGGCGAAACTGCCAAGGCGCGTCAGCATTGCCGGGGCTTGCTGAGCGGCCTCGAGGTACCCCTGGTGGAAGAGGGGTGCCTTGGGTCGGTGTCCGAATGTTTCCAGCCAGAGCCGCCCTTCCGGCCGGTGGGGGCTCCAGCGCAGGCCTGGAGCGTGGCCGAGCTATTGCGCATCCAAGCGCGGCTTGAGCAGGAGCAAGCCCGGTAAGCCGCCGCGAGGGGCCTCAGCGTTGGTTTCGGTTGGTGCCGGACGACGAGCCGCTTCGGCGTCGGCGCGAAGCAACAGAGAGGGCCGCTCTCTTGTGGACACCCAGCGACCGCCTGCTTCGTCGGCACCAGGGGTCGCGCCTTTGGGACAGCGTAGCCCCAAGGGGCTACGCTGGCCGCGCCACTGCGGCAATGCCCTGCCGAGTCGGGGTTGCCGAGAGTGAGTCGTTCGGTCACGTCGGCGAGAGGAGGCTCCAGATGATGCGGCTCTGCAGTCTTTCGATGTTGGCCCTGGGGATGTTAGGCGGTTGCGCCGCGGTGAGCGGGGCGCCACAGCCCACTGCGTTTAGGGTGGCGCTCACCCCTGGCGCCGAGACGCCCCCATGTCCATCAGCTGGCGCGGGGACGCTGGGCGCCGCCCAAATCAACATCCCCGCCGAGGGCATGTCCATCCAGGCCAGCGTCACCTACGAGGGGCTCTCGGGTCCTGTTACCGCCGCCCACATCCACGTTGGGTCCGCAACGGCTCCGGGACCCGTCGTGCTGTCGTTCGGCGATTCACTCGGCTCACCCAGCTCGCACATTTTCGCCAAGACCTTCGTGGCTGCGGATTACATCGCTGCCCCCGGCGCGCCCGCTGACTTCGCTGCCTTCGTCACTGTGCTCAAGGCCGGAGGCGCCGCTTATGTGAACGTCCATACTGCGGCGTGCAAGGGCGGCGAAATCCGCGGCGAGATTCAGTAGCGATCAGACGAAAGGACCGAGCTCTGGTCCTCGTCCGAGATGGGCCGAAGTTTCCGCCCCCGACGGCCATTCGGTGGTGATTCAACTAGAGGGCGCCGGCGACGGGTGCGGCGAAGTTGGAGGGACGCGGGGGCAGCGCGAACGCTTCGAAAAGACGGGGTTCCACGAAGGGGATTGACGAAATCTCATCAGGCTCGAGCGTGAGCACGTGAATGGAGTGGCCGGCCCACTCGCCATCGGAGGCGGAGCGCGTCGCGAGCGCTTGAGGTGATTACATCGCCGGTACAAGGAACGATGTGGTTCCGGCGCAGCGCCCGTGTGCGGTGACCTGCCCTGGCTTTCAAAGGTAAGCCGACTGGAGGCGGCTGAGGAACCGTCCTGGAAGGTTGGCCAATAAGGTTCCCTTCCGCGCGGTGCACGTGCCGTAGTCCGAAATAACGGAGGTCGACACTTCGACCTTGCGGTCAGTCTCCAGGCCTTCCTAGCCTTTCAAGAGGGGCGCTTCTGTTCGTGGCGTTTGGCCCTTTGGAGTCGGGCAGGAGGATGGCAGGTGAGTCAATCGCACCCGCGTCTTCGGCGGATCGCCACTGGCGCAATGGTCGTCACGACCACCCTCCTCTTGATGGCGGTTTACGTGTTGCTTTGGACGAATGCACGAGCCCGGCTCGTCCTCGCCATCTCTGGAATTGGGACGGCGCTCGGCTACGCCGCTTGGGCGACAATCCAAAGCAAGCGGAAGCGCGCCGAGAAGTCAGCTGGGGCACGCTCCCAAAGCGCGCCGGAGCTCGACATCAGCCGGCAAGACGGGACGGTCCGACTTCCGAACGGAGCCATCATTGACGCTGGCCTGAGCAAGGACGCCTTTCGCGCCAGTGACCTCTTCCGGTCCGTCGGCAACGGAAACGACGGAAACTCACTGTGGATTCATTACCGCTTCCTCGGCGGAGCACTGGCCGGTAGAGAGCTCAGGGTCAGCCTGTGTTTCTTCAATCAAACTCTCGTGTACCTCGAGCTCGCGGCGGACCTCTATCCCCCCGGTCCGAAGTCCTGGTCCACGTATTCGTTGAAGACGGAGGCTACGACCAAGGACTTTCATGACCAGCTGCTTCACTATTTATTCGACGTCTCCGCGAGCAGAGGGCCCTTTCAGGTCGCACAGCTGTCCGAAGACGAATCCATCCTTGCACGCCCGGTCGAATTTCCCTTCTCGTGGGGGACCGTGAGCTCGTCTCATGACTCCAGGGGGGGCGGCACGTCGATTACGGTGTCCTACGGCAACCGGCTGGCCGAGGCCCTTGCCACCCTCAAGAACCGCACTGCAACCAGAGCGGCGAGTACGAGTGGTGGAGACCTGCCTGTCGAGCAGTTTGCAAGCGACGCCAAGGCAGCGGCCGGCCTCGAGGCTGCGAAGCGGGCACTCGCACAAGGGAAAAGAGCTGAGGCGGTCAGGCTGGCCAGAGAATCCACTGGCCTCGGCCTGCGAGAGGCGCAGGACCTGGTGGCGCGCTGGGAGCGGAAAGGCTGAGACAGGACCTCCGCTTCTCGCCGAATGGTGCGAAGCCTGCTGCCGCGATTCCAGTTCCACTTCTGCCAGCGCGCTGCGAATGGGTTTGCGGTGAGGGCTTTGCGCGTAGGCGGCGATCGACAGGCGGGCGTTGGTGCTTCAAGGCGACTTGCCGCTGAGCTGCACAGAGAACGTCCAGCCCGAGAGGACGCAGCGAGTTCCAGCGTCAACAGCGGCAAGAGATCGGCCCGCCCGGCCCAACCTCCATCGGACGTCTGGACGTGGGCGAGACGGATCGAACGGCATTGCGAGATTCGTCGGCAGCGAACAGCGTTGGTACGTTATGAGACAGAGGATTTCGTCTGGTAGAGCGTCCGCGTCTGGTGACCGGCCTGGTCTTCAAAGGCAGCTCTGGCCACCCACGGGGTCTTGAGGGTAGCCGCCCCACGTCTGAAAGACCGGCCAGAAGCCCGCCCGGGCCATCTCCGTGGCCGTTAGCGCCGCCGTTAGCGCCCGGCCGCCGTTAGCGTCGGTTTCCCGTCCCGCGCGGAGACCATGGCCTTCCGTGTGCTCGCCAAAGTACGAGCTCGCATCGAGGAGTGCCCTCTGGTTGCGGCTCAAGAAGCGTTCGAAAAGGTCATGGCGAACAAGATTCGCTTCCGCGCGGTGCTGGTGCCACAGTCCAAAAATGACCGAGGTCGAGACTTCGACCTTCTCATTCGGGAAAAGTGAGCCGGTGTCAGTCCTGACTGTTGCAGACACGACGTTTGAGCAGTAAGCGGCTGTCTGCTGGGTTCTGGCACGCACAGGCCGTTTGGCCGAATGAAGTGCCTGTCGCATACGCAGGGGGAGTCGTGCGAGGCCTTTTCGTCCGAGATGTCGCCGTGGCGCCCGCAAGGCCCAGGTCGCGCTCCGTAGGTGTTCACGGTCGTGACGACTGTTTCCGAGTCGCCTCCCCCACAGCGGGGGGTATGCCCCGGGGTCTCGGCCGCGCCTCGCTGCAACTGAGGCTCCTCGCGGCTGTTTTGGGACTCGTTTGTTTCGCTGGTTGTCCCTCAGCAACACAGCCGTGCAATCCCATCGCCAGCGCACCCACCGTCTCTCTCGGAGTCACGTTTGAAGACTCAGTCTGGGTTCTCCCGTGGGCCGCTGCCGGGGCAGAGGAGGCGAGCATCGACAACGGTGTTGGCCCCTTGAACGTGCTGCTCGGCAGCGGTCAAGAGATATCGGAGTCGCCTCAAGGCACGTTCACCCTGACGGCGACCAACTCTTACGGGACAAGTACAACGAACGGGACCGAGGCCAGTATCCTTTCTTTTACGGCATACCCGTTCGCTGCGGGGGCCGGAGGAGGATACGTCACCCTCAACTGGAGCGTTGCCAATGCAAGCACGCTGACCATCGACAACGGCATTGGCGACGTCACAAATCGCCACAATGCTCAAGTAAGCGTCACCCAAACGACGACTTTCACGCTCACGGCCACCCAAGGGAACACCCAAAGCACGATGACCACGACGGTCGTCGTCGGGACCGGGGCCAGCGACAAGTGCCAAGGGCCCAACATCTACGGGTTCATCTTTTACGGAGGCTGCTACCTCTCCTGGAACGTCGGCAATCAAACCGACCTGAGTATCAACAACGGTATTGGCGACGTGAGCGCTGACCTTTCCCCAAACGCTGTTGGAGGCTCCCCAAATGCAGCGGGCCAGCTCGCACTGAGCCCCTGCCCTCCTTCGACGTACCCCACCTACACCCTCACCGCGTCCAACCCGTACGGGACGGTGACCGAAACAATTCCGGTTGTGCCTCCGACGGTTGGAAGTGTCGTCCCCAAAGCCGGACCACCGGCGGGCGGGACTCCCGTGACGATATTTGGAAACTACTTCGGGCCTGGAGCCACGGTGACGTTTGGTTCCGCAGCGGCCACTGGCGTCACCGTCGACAGTCTCACCAATATTTCCGCGACGACGCCGCCGGGAACTGTAGGAGCCGTGGACGTGACAGTCACAAATTGGGGCTTCGTCAACTTTCCACAATCCGGAAGCCTGCCGGGGGGCTTCACGTATTCCACGACAGCGCCCACCATTACCAGCATCACTCCCACGAGTGGCCCAGCGGCAGGCGGCACACCAGTCACCATTACCGGGACAAACTTCGAGTCCGGAGCGGAGGTGGCGTTCGGTTTGGAACCGGCCACAAATGTCGTGGTCAACAGCCCAACCAGCATTTCCGCCACTACGCCCGCAGGAACGCCCGGCCCAGTCAATGTCGCAGTCATTTCCGACTCACAAACGACCCAACTGCCAATGGGTTTCACGTACATTGCCTCGCCCCCGACCATCACGAGCATCTCGCCTACCAGTGGCCCGCCGGCAGGCGGGACACCAGTCACTATTCTCGGCGTTGGCTTTCAGAGTGGGGCCACCGTTTCATTCGGCTCGGCAGCGGCCACCGGTGTCAGCGTCACCGGTCCGGGCAGCATTTCCGCCACCACGCCGGCGGGAACCGCCGGCAGCACCGTTGGCGTCACGGTCACAAATCCCGACGCACAGTCGGGCACGCTTCCAGGGGCGTTCACCTACACCAGCGGCACGGGAGGAGGGCCCACCATCAACACTTTCTCGGTCAGCCCGGGCGTGCTGGGGGCGTCGGGAGGCACCGTCACGCTCTCGTGGAATGTGACGGGCGCAACTTCTTTAAGCATCAACCAGGGCGTCGGAAGCGTGACGCCCCTCACGGTGGGTAGCGTCCAAGCCACTGTCGGTGGAAACTCGACCGGGCAGCCGGTGACGGTGACGTTCATCCTCATCGCTACCAATGGCTCCGGGACCATCACGGCCAGCGCGATGGTCACCGTGCAGAACATTTGAGCCTTAGCAGCGCGCGGCACGTTGCGCGTGGTTGCGCCGGGCCGGCACTGCGCGGGACATGACGTCTCTCACTTTCTTCGAATCTTTCGTCGGGGAAGCCTCCGAAAAGGTAGGGTTCCCTCCGAAGAAACCATTTGGTAGAGCGTCCGCGTCTGGTGACCGGCCTGGTCTTCAAAACGTGGCCGTGCGGTACCGGAAGTCGAACAGGGGTCTTGGCTCAGCCCCTGTTTCCCTCGGGCGCGCGGTTCCTGGCCCCTCCCAGGCGTTTCCCACCACCGGCACACAGAACGGCACACAGCACTATGGGGCGCCCTGGCTGGCCTCAGGAGCGACGAAGCACCTCCTGGGTAGGTCCGGGGTCAATCCCGAAGCCCTGCACAGCTCCTGGAGGCTCCTGAGAAGCCACAGCGTAATCTCAGTGTGCGAGACTTCTTCTCGCGAAGATGACCACGACCAAGAAAGTGCTCGGGGCTGGCGTGCTCGTGTCCTTGGTGACGGTCGGTTACATCACCAGCCGACCGCCTTCGGAGGACCGGGCGGCCCTCCTGAAGCAGATTTGCAACGATGCCCGCTCCCAGTGTCACCTGGCCTTCGAGCACGGCTACGCGGGCCGCCCCAACACCTTGGGTGACATCTGCAAGCCCGACGGCACACCGTTCGAGGAGTGGTGCGACGGCCGTGGTGGCATGACCGGGCAGCCGATTCCGCACTGAATTCACTAGGCCTTGGCGGGAGCTTGCGTGAAGAGCCCACCGAGTGGCCCTCCACCGTCCAAGATGTTCTTCACGTCAAGGGCGTTCAGGCCCTTCTCGCAGTAGCCCACGTAGTTCGGAACCACGTTGGCCGTCTGGAGTGTGTGGTTCCAGATGACGACGGGCGTGAGCACCCACTGGTCGGAGCCGTCGGTCATCTCGTTGGTGAAGGTCAGCCAGCCCTGAATCGGGACGAAGGTCACGGTCTTCTTGTCGTACAGCGCGGCCTGGCAGCCGGCATCGCCGAGGGCCAGCGCCGACACCGTGTACTTACCGCCGGGCTTGATGACTACGGGTTTGCGGTTCCTGGGCATGGGTCCTCACGCTACTCTCAGCCCTCCCGGCCCCTCTATAAGCGTATAGGGGGTCACCCTACTCTCACTCTTCCACCACACACACACCACTACCAGCACGCCCCATGGCAGGCTGAATAATCCTCAACTCCCCTGTCTTGCTCCAGCGTGGTGGGATGACGCCACGCTCACAGGTCTCGTTGTTGGGCCAAGTTCAAGGTCAGGCCGGGCCCGTACGTCCCGGTTAAGCCTCAGTGCCCTTTGGTTGTCGCCGTCTTTGCAGGCTCATCGCCCAACGGCCTCTTGATTGGGTCAGGTTATGCGCCCCGGGCTGGCCATCTTTTCCAGTAGGCCCTTGTGCTTCACCCGTTTCACGCCGTCATGGGGTGCTTTGCAGCTCTCCCCCGCCGTTGCGACACGGCTCGACTTCACGCTGCTGCTGCCTTCAGTATCTTCCTCCGTGCCTCACGGTGGCGTGCGTTGTCTGACTTCGTCCCGGGCCTCAGGTGGAGCGGTGCCACGCACCACGTGTTGTCACACCTGTGCAGCACCTGGAGGGCCGGGTCGAAGTCCCCGTTGACCACCTCGCACACCCATCGGCTCACCTGCACTTTCCCATCGCTGGTCTGCTTGTACACGTACCCGTTCTTGGCCGGTGCCAGCATCGGCTTGAAGCACGGCCCCAGTCCCTCGGGCACATCGGTGCAGTACACCTCCGGGCATCGGTCCAGGAACTCCTCCACCTCGGCCAGGCGCAACGCAGGGGCCTTCTCTTCGATGCTGCTCATGCCAGTGCCCCCACCAGCGGGTACTCCTAGCGCTGCCACAGCTGCGGGGCCTTGCGCATCTCCAACTCATCCCTGCCGGCAAACAGCTCCCCAAGCAGCTCCGAGCGCCTCTGAGTGTCCAGCCTCACCCCGCACTGCCTCAGCGTGCCCCTGCAGTTGAGCCGGTGCTCGGCCGCCCAGCGCTCCACCGCCGCGTAGTATTCCCAGCGCCTCTGCGCCTGCTCCTGTCGTTCCTCGGTGGTCTTCATGGCAGCTTCCTCGCCCGGCCGGCCCTCTCCAGCGCCTCGTCTACGTACCCGAGAACCCTCTCGACGTGGTCGATGGTCTTCACCAGCTCGTTCGGGGTGTTCCAGTTGTTGGCCTTGACCACGGACTCCGGCGCTCATGGCTTCGCCTCGGGCAGCACGAAGCACTCCCTGCACGCCACGGGCCTGAGTCCGAGCTGGTTGGTGTTGCGCTTGACGAAGTTGTACGTCACCCGGCCGCACCGGCGGGGGATGCTGCTGCCCCATGGCTCGTAGCCAGCCTCTACGAGCCGGACGGGGGTGTACCTGGTCTTGCTCTTCATGCTGCCTCCTTCTTGTCCTGCCAAACGTGGCACCCGGCTTCGTCCAGCCTCGGCTCCTGCTTGAACGCCTTGCAGGCCCGGAGGTACTCGCGGTGCTGCTCGGGCTCCACGATGCAGACGCACCCCCACAGCAAATCCCACATGCGATGTGCACAGAGCGGCCCTTCCTCGCCGTTGGTGTAGTGCAGGCAGTTCACCTTGTCGTCGCTGGATTCCCGAAGAGCGTCGTACTCGGCCAAGAGTGCGTGCAGCCTGGTCTTACGTTGTCCCTCCTCCATGCTCTCGATGACGTCCGAGTACTTGTCCACCCAGCGGTCCAGTCGTCGGCGGTACTTGCACGGCTCGCAGTAGCGGTCGGAGCGGTCCTTGAGCTGGGCCTTGGCCTTGGCTTGCTCGGCTACCGGGGCCGGTGCCGTCATCGGCTCTGTACACACTCTCGGCCCGTGCAACGTGTACGTCCTGTGCGCCCGGGCGTACTTAGTCGTCCAAGACAGCCAGCCCGCGGCCCTGAGGCGCTGGAGGTTCCGCTCGGTGGTTGTGTACAGGCTCTGCGCGGGCAGCTTCTCGGGGCCTAAGCGCTTGGTGTGCTCGGAGTAGAACGAGCCCGCGAGGGTGCGCATCGAGCAGTGCGAGAGGTGCCCATCGGCCTCGGCTGTACACAACGTCGCCCACAGCTCGGCGCACCAGCGGTACCGCTCGGGTGTGAAGCTCGCGTCCACCTGGAGCCTGTAACCGCGCTTGGTGAACACGGCAAGGGGGCTCACTGGCGGCATCCGGTGCACGTCCCCTCCTTCAAGGCGAGGACGCAGCGCGACCCAACGCAGCGCCTCTACTCTCTCCTCCAGTGTTGCCATGTTCATCACCTCAGCGGCCGATGGCCGCGACTGTGGGACCCCGAATTGGTGGCCCCGACGGGGCATGCCCCGTACTTCCTAGTTTGCCTCCGGGGGTGTCGGCTCTCGTTACCGGGGCATTCCGCAACGGAACCGGTGACTCGACCTCGGGTTCAGCCACGGGGAAGTTGCGACAATCTAGGGAACACGGACGGAACCGTTTGGCTTGAGCCCAAGGAGGGCCCTTTGCACCACTTCACACCCCAACAGCGTGCGAGCATCGTCGCGAACTATCTCTCCAGCGGCCTGAGTCAGAAGGCCTTCTGCGCCAGCCACAACGTGAGCGCCAGGAGTCTGCGCTCCTGGATGCGACGACATGCCCCGCGGCCGGAGCCTGTGGCCCAGGTCATCGCAGAAATCGACGGCGTCCTCTCCGCAGTGGAGAGCGTTCGTGCGCGCCTCGCCAGGTGGCAGGCCGTCCCTTTCCATGACGGCTTAGCTCCCGCGGCAGGCAACGGCGCACCGCTGGCCACGATGCCGCTGAGCACTGCTTCTGAGCCCATCCGCGCTTCCCACCCGCACGCCGTCCCACCTCTGGTGGCGGCTCCGGCCGCGAGCCCAGTGCAGACCCCACTTTCCCCGCCACCCAGCGCCCACGCGTCACCGCCCCAGGCGTTGCCCGGAACTGCCAGGCTGGCTTGCCGTTTGCCGGGCTTCCCGCCCCCCGAGAATGCGCCCCGGCCCGCCCGCCGGGGCTTCTACTTCGGCGAGGACGACGACGAGCAAGACGTGAGCTAGCCGACCGGCTGCACAGCGGTGGACGCAGCCGACCCCGTGTCCTCGAACCTGGGCCACACCGACATCCAGGCACCCCAGCTGTCCCTCCCAACGGCGTGGCGTCCTCTTGCTGTGCGACCTCGTCCGCGGCTTTGAGGAAGCAATGCAATGCCTGCGGGCGCGTCGCACCTCGTTCGCGGGCATTTCCGCAAAGGGAATCCAGCCACTCGACCTGGCTTCAGTTGCACGTCCGGCAATCTAGGACCCTGTAATGCTGAGGAACGCGGGTCTGGTGGCGTCTTGCTGCCCGGCGCCTCACTTCGTAGGCCAGGTCGGACCGCTGGAAAATCAGGCGCCGACGTGTCCGCGGACCGCATGCTGAACGCACATGCCCGCAGAAATGCGGCCGTTTGAACCGGATGATTTAACGACGAAGACGTGATGCGGTTGGACAGGAGCAGCGGTATTCGGTCTTATCGCTCAGGCGGAGACCATGAACAAATCTCGTTTCGTTTTGTTCGTCCTTCTGGGTGTCGGAGCGGCTGGCCTGTTCGTCTCTTGCTCGGGCTCAAGTGACGGCACCGCAAATCCGGAGAGCGACCTCATTGCAGCCTGCAACTGGCCAGCGGCGGCGGATACGTCCGACGCGGACGGCGGCGGATGCACTCCGAGGTCGCAGTTTAACGTCTGCGAGGTGTCCAACGGCGCTACCGTTCTGGCAGACGGCGGTGTCCTCGATGGAACCGAAACGTGCAAAGACGAATGCTCGCCAGCCGAGTATGCCCTCGCGTGCGTTACCGCAGACATCTCCGGGAGCACCATCGACGTGCCCACCCCGGCCCTCTCGCTCGAATGCACGATTATTCCCGGGCCAACGCCGCTGGGAGCGGCCTTCTACTGCTGTCCGTGCGCTCCGTAACGCGAACCGGCATCCGCTGACCCAGCGCCCCGTCCTCACCGTTGCGGAGAGGGCCATCGGGTTTCGAGTATCTGCTAGTCACCCGTCGGCCCTGCGCGCTTCCTCCTGCGCGGTCTCTTAGACGCTCGAATTCCTCGGGAAGCGTTTCGTTCGGGGGAATCGTCTTCCGTTCGATACTTCGGCAGGCTGGGGTCAGTTCGCGAAGCCTTCAGGTATGCGCGCTTCGATACGCGCTTACCCAGTAGTAGACCCCGCCTTTGCCTTCCCCAATTGCTCCGCCGTCGAGCGCGAAGAAGCCTCCGATGGCATCGTGAGCCACGAGGCAGACGCCCTCCATCTCGGGGACGCGGGCACTCCCATCCAGACCGTTCCACTCTGCGAGGCCCCGCATCCTCGCCGAGCCTCCCCCCAGAATTCGGACCCACCCGTCGTCGATGAGGAGACCTGCTGTCTCAAGCGCGACGGCACCGAGAGCCGAACCGACAGTAACTCCAAGCGCCTTCAGCGTCGCCTCCGAGCGCTCCGGGTCACGCGGGAGCACCTCGACCCTGTTCTTGGCGTGGGCGAGCCATTCCTGGACCTCGGGCCAGGCGGATTCGGCTTTCGTTGGCTCAGAGATGCTGCCCATGCTCCATAGCCTCACCGCCAGGGGCGCAGCTTCCAGCCGCCCCGTGTCTCCCGAACAACCCATGGTCGCTTGGGGTCGTAGGCCGCATGTCCGCCCATCGAGATGAGTGGCGCCCAGGAAATGCTACCCAATCCATGTTTCAGAACGTGGACTCCGTGCGCAGTCAGTCGATACTCATAGCGCACCGAGTCCGAGCGGTTCGATGGGGCCTCTGCGCCCGTGGCACGCCGGACAAGAGCAGGTAACGGACGTGGCATGGTCCAATCCTCAAGACGACGAAGCGGCAGCATGTCGCCGTGGTTAAAGAGCACGGGGTGCTTCCGCAAAATCCCCGAGGAAATAATCTCCAAGGGACGACGCCAGGATGTTCGGCTGAAGCCGCCCAGCACCACTTCGTCGAACTCAGAGATGCAAAGAACCCGTCCTTTGGCTCTCGGGAAGAACCGGTAATAGTCCGCGTTTATTTTGAGCCATGGTTCCTCCGGCGTTGCGAGTTTCGAGAGGCCCCTGGGTGTACTCGCGCAGAAGTGCTTCCATCGTGCAGATGCAGCTTTGACCGCCCCCGGTCCCAACCGCCGCGCCCGACCGAACATCATCTTCACTTGGTCTGGGTTGTAGCAGCCCATTGAGTCGAGGAAGTTCCACCCGGGCATGAGCAGCGGGCTCGCCAGCCATAGCGGTCGGTGGGCGAGGGTGCTGCGCGACAATGCGTCCAGAGCCCACCAGAGGAACAGGCGGTCGCTCCAGTTCTCGCCGGACCAAAGGACGAGCGGCAGGTGCGAAGGGCAGGCTCGCACCGCAGCGTGGAGAGCCGCCGTCGAGAATAAGCTCCCCCTTTCCGCAGCCCCCCAGAATGCGGCCCTCAGCTTTCCGTGCTCAACCGGTTCGGACGATGACGGTCCAATTGCCAGCGTGTCACGACCCGCGACAACGAAGCGCATGCCTGCTTGCCTTGCGGTACCCCCTGAAGAGCTACCCCGAATGAGATGAATCGCGTCAGCGAACGGGAAGGACGACTGCAAAGCCTTGGCAGGCACGCGGGCCATTAGGTGGCGTACACGGTGAAGACGACCTCGGCCCGGATCTTCCCCAGAGCAGCCAAGACCTCGAACGGTAGCCTGAAGGCAGCGCCGTGCGGTTCGTGACCGGCTTCCACCCCAATGTTCATCGAGCGGAGCGAGCATCCGTCCCACTCCACCCGGGCGGGAGCGGGCAGGCGCTCTAACAGGGCCACAAACTGGCTGATTGCGTCCTCCGGCGAAGCAGGTTGGTTCGCCAGTTCGAGCGTGCATTTCCCACGCTCGTCCCGAAGCAGTTTGACTACGGCTCTCCCGAGAGCGCGAAGAAGCCCCGAGATGTCGCCCGCGAACTCCAGGTCGAGGTCTACGTTCAGGAACTCGGTACGCACGTTCCCGTCGTAGCAGACGTGCGGCGGTAGGCGCAGCACCCTACCGCCTATGCCCCCTCCGGCGCGAAGTAGCACCGCAAGCGACGACCGGGGCATGCTCAGCCTAGCGGAGGTTGACGTGAAAGGTACCCCAGAGAAGGCACCAGCAACTCTTTCCTGCTCGTTCTGCGGGAAGTCACAGCGCGAGGTGCGAAAGCTAATCGCCGGTCCGACCGTCTACATCTGCGATGGGTGCGTCAGGCTCTGCAACGACATCATCGCAGAGGACATTGAAAAGGACGATGGCGCGAAGACCAGAATGGAAACGGCGGCCCCTCACCACCCAGACCGTGACCGACTCCTCGACATCGCGAATGGCCTCCGCAGCGCTGCCAACGTCATGCGGAGAACGTGGACCGTTGAGGACAAGGAGAGCGTCATCGCCATCCGAGAGATGGCCGACCGGATTGACGCACTCGGAGAGGCCGTCCGCGAGGAGTTGTCAGGCTGATTTCGTCTCCCGCTCAGTTAGCCCGCGCGATGCGCTCTCCACTTCCGACACGCCATCGAAAACGTCTGCCACGCAGCCTCAGCTACCCGTTGGGTGCAAAGGCCATCTCAGAGGCCTTGGCCCCTGTCCCGCAGTTCGGACTGCTGAGCATCACGTTTACCTGGCACGACGAAGGGGGGATTCGTCTCCAAGCTCAATCCACGAAAACGCTACACGTCGAGTACCATCGCAACGACTACTCAAAGCTCTATTCAGCACCGCGATTCCGCGAGACTACGTGGAAATTAGCGGTCCATGCTGTCAGAGCCGAGGACTCGGCGAAGGTTCGTAGCCTGCTGCTCGGTGAGGGCCTCGCAGCCGTCCGCGCTTGGCTGTGTGCCGCGCGCACGGACACGTGGCTCGCCAGGAGCGGGTGGTTCACGGTTCTCTACGACGGAGAGGGGCTGCGGTACCAGGAGAGACCATGACCCGTCGCCCACAGCGCCCCGCCGGGATTTCAGGAGCCGCCGCGTCGGCCGCCGCAGGTCGAAGTGCGTCCGGTGAATGAGCTGGCGATGCCGCCCAGGCGGAGCCGGTTACTTCACATGCGCATCGACCCATTTGAGCGCAACCTCAAGCACCTCGTCCCTACCAGCGCGGACACCAGCCACCGTGGGCCTGGCTTCGACATCCGGAACAATGCCTACTTTCTGCAACTGGCGCCCGTCGGCGTGGCGAACATCCTGACCCGTGAATTGCAGCCAGCCGCCTCCCGGAAGAGAGGCCACGGTGACGTCCCCGTTCGCGCCAGCTGTTGGGCTTCCAATAAATGTTGTGCCGTGTGCCGCCTCAATCCACAAAGCCGTGTGTTCTGACTGGCTTACCGCCCGCTCGTTGACCAGCGTTACTACCGGGTGACCGTAAGTCCACGCTGCAGGTTCCCCCAATCCCTGTTCGAAGTAGGTGAGTAGGCCCGGTAGTTCCATTGCGCTCACCCGCGGCTCGTAGAACAGCGCAGCGACTTTCGCATTGCGCTCGTTGAGGAACGGACCGAGGACACCGAAGACGCCCTTCGGGTAGCCCCGGAGGTCGATGACAAGCGCTCGGGTGTTCCGAACGCCTTCCATCGCGGCAGCGACTCCGTCGGGCTGCAGAACTCTCAGGTCAAGGTAGCCGATGTTGCCGGGGAGCACTTTGAAAGGGGGCCCCGTAGATTTGGCATTCCAGTCCCGCCTCCGCGGCAAGGAGACGCTTTGATGCTTCCCGTCGGCGCCAACCACCTCGATGGTCACCTTAGTGGCTTCTGAACCCAGCAATAGAAGGTGCGCAACCGCGTGACGGTGCGCTTCCGCCGTCGAGGCGGCAATCAACGGACTGATTTGACTGACTCGCACGGAAACCGGTTCCCCGCCGATGGCAGTAATCACATCACCGACGCGCAGTCCTTGAGCGGCCTCGACATTGAGGATTCTGGTAACCACGTATTGGTTCTCGATAAGGCTGACCAGGATGGGTGGGCTGGCTCGTCCGTAGACCTCCGCCAGAGTCTCGAATCCCCGGATGCTGGTGTGCCCATCCGGGATGTGTGTGCTCATCTCGGCGAGCGCCAGTGCGTACTCCGTAGCGTTTTTTGCGCTGATGAGCTTCGGCAGGAACGTCCCGAGCACCTGGTCCCAGTCTTCGGTGAGAAGGGGCCGGTAGGGGTAAAACCACTTCACAATGGACCAAAGGCGGAGTGCGGCCAGTACCCTCAGCGGTTCATTCGGATACGGTGTATCCGCATAGGTCTTGTCTGGCTTCCAGGAGCCGGCGACGCCAGGGCTTCGCTGACGGCGACCATGCGGTGGGCCGGTCCGACTTAGGCGTATCGCTTCATCCAAGGCCTTATCCGGTTCAGCAACAACGTCGGCTCCCGCGAGAGCGCCATCCAAAGCGACTGTCCGGACCACCGCGCTCAACCCTTCGCCCAGGTCGACGGTTTCCTGGCGCACGATGGCCTCTTCGTTGAACGGGCCGTCGGAGACGATGCGGCCGTTGCCCGCGGCCTGAAAGGCCAGGACGGTAGGAAGCACGCCCAGGCTTGGCCTCACAACGAATGTCACGGGGATAACTGGACGCCCAACAGGCCCAAGCGTGGCCGGTTCCCGAGCCATGAGAAGCGAGTCGTAGCCCGAGGAGCTTCCATCTTGCGGCCGGTAGCCGCGGTGTTCCACGAAAACCAGCCGGGGGCCCCCAGCCGCCCGGAGAGTGCCGATGCGGTCGCGAAGGAAGAAAAGGTCGGACTCGCTCACGTTGTCGTTCCGGAGGTCGACGACTACGGCCCGGGCTTCAGGGAGGAGACCTCTAGCCTGCTTCTCGACATCGCCGAGCTTGAAAAAGGGAAGTCCCGCGAACGACAACACCAGCACTTTGCCGTCCGCCCAGCGCACCGGGTCTCCGCTCGGAGCGACTGGCTGCGGCGGCTTGACGGGCACCCTCACCAAGTGAGTTACGTCAGGGTCGCGCAGCCGCGCCAGCATCGCAGCAAGCGCAGTCGAATATTCCTCCCTAGTCTTCGCCGAACGAACCCGCGGCTCCGCCTCGATGAGCGCCGCATCCCAGTCGAGGTTGGTGGTGAACAGCGCCGGGTGGAACGTCTTGACTGTGCTCCAGAGCTGGCCGAGGTGCACCAGCCTTCGGACCTCCAGGGAGGTTAGGTTGGGTGCGGATGGTCCGGTTGGTGAAGACGAAAGGAGCAATCCAACGACGGCGGCAACCGAGATGGCCATGACCACTCCAAGCACGCCCCGTGGGGAATGTTGGGGGCGATTCTAAACGCGTCCCGCCCGACATCACGCGAGTTCGGTTGCAGGGGGCTGTGCGTCGGCCGCCGCGAGTAGGGCGGAATCGAGAGGCAGCCCGCCAGGGGTGGAATGGGCGTGTCAGCAGATTGACAATCGCTAACCGCCGCTTTGGCACGACTTCCTCTTCGGCCCCGCATCACGGCGAGACCCGTCCATTCGATGGCTTGGCCCAGGTTCCTCTCAAGAGCTTAAACCCGGTCGCCGGGTTGTCAGACACGTTGCCTCCCGTCCATCCCGCCGGACGGTCTACCGGCTGCCAGCCGAGGCATAGTGATGAGCTGGCCCATACCCGCCGGAGGCCCGATGCGCTCAAAACTACCCCTGCTCCTCATCGCTGCCGGCGCACTGGCCTGCAGCTCATCTCCCGGAACTCAATGCGCAGCCGCCGGCGGGCGTTGCTCAATCGGAATCTGCAGCGGGACGTGGGGGCCGGCGGACACGGAGGACTGCAACGCCGGTGAGTCGGGAATAAGCCCCGGAGAGGCCGGCTGCTGCATTCCATGTGCGAGCGGAACGATGCCGGCCGACGGCGGCGGCGTCACGGGCTGCAGCTAGCGGACCGGCAATCGGACGATGTCGAAGCTGATGTGACCCTTTGCAAGCGCCCACAGACCGAGGA
Organism: Myxococcaceae bacterium; assembly: GCA_052147975.1. Taxonomy (GTDB): domain Bacteria; phylum Myxococcota; class Myxococcia; order Myxococcales; family Myxococcaceae; genus JADGRA01. The sequence goes on along the minus strand of JBKQJL010000004.1, from coordinate 34,650 downwards.
CTGCAGCCGCCGCCACGACTGCCAAAGGCAAGCGCCCCCCTCACTTTCGTATCAGCCTCGTCACAGCCGCCCGCATCGCTAAGTCCAGGTCGGGCTGGCCCAGGCCGCAGGTCGCTGGCCGCCGCCGGGTGCCACGGGGGGAGGCTGGTAGAGTGACTGGCAAGGCCCTATGAATGCCCACGGCTGACGAGATTGAGGTGTCTGATTTCGTGAAAGGGTACAGCTCCATCGACCTGGAGCGCATAGGCTTCTCTTGGAACGGCAAACACGCACCGGACTTTAGCGACGCAAACCAAGCCTTCCGATTTCGCGTGGTCGAAAGTGTCTGCGCAAATCCAGGAGTTGCTCCTGTCGGACTGCTCAGAGACCTTTTTGTCGAGAGCGCGAAATGGACACGGGAGGCGTGGGGGTCGCCTCCTGGATTCTCGAAACTCGGCGCGGAGCTACTGAGGCCGGGCGGCGAAGATACCTTGGCGGATTTCGTCTGGGCGCTCGGACGGTCGTTCGACACGTGGGGTGCCTGCCACGAGATACGGCTGGATTGCAATCCGCAGGGCATCTGGGGGGTCGCCGTCTCGGGGGACATTTGCGGAGGTCTGGGGGACGCGGTTTACAGGGACGGCATCGCGCGGGCGTCCCCTGGCACGGGCCGCCGACGGGTCCAGTGGAGGGAGCCGGCAGCCGTTTTGGGCGCCGGGGCGAAGGGCGCCTGCCATGGTGACCCCGTGCTTTGGCACGCCGCCCGGCCATGCTTGCCGCCGCCGTCGCCAACACGCCCGTCAGCCGCATCGCTGCGCCGGTGTAGACGGTGTGGCGCTCGGTCAGGCCGTGGTGGATTCGCGGTACGCGAGCCCTGCGTCGGCATGAAAAAGCCCCCGGTCGTAATGACCCGGGGGGCTCGGTATTCACGGCGGCCAGTAGCCGATTACGCCGCGACTTCCCTGGCCCGCGCCGTCTCGGACGCTCGCTCGGTGTTGTCGTTGACGGCTCGCTGAAGAGTCCGCCACATGTCCGGCGCAGCTACGCTCAATTCGAGCAACGCCAGCTGACGCCGCACTGCCTTCCGGTTCGGCATCGGCATGCCGAGCGTGAACTCCACGAGAGCCCGCCCACGCTCCGTCAACCGCCAGCCGGTCTCGACACGCTCGACCAACTCGAAGTGCCGCAGCGTGGCGCGCGCCCACCTCAGCGTGTTGAGGTTCTTCGGCTCCGTCGAGCCGCAAACGGGCGGCGACGGCGGCAGCTGAAGGGCCTGAAACAGTACAAAGGTGGTCACACCGAGGCCTTCGCGACCCTGTTCATGGTCGTAGAGGTACCTCAGTATGGGCTGGAGCAGAGCGTCCTGCTTCACCGGCGTGTACTGCACTTCTTCGGCCGTGAATGACTCACTGGCCTCGACCGATTCGGAGGCGCGGTCTGGCCCTGGGGTTTCGACGGAGGACGCCTGAAGGGCCGAGTCGGCCCCTTCAGACAGGTGCCCGATAGTCGTAGGACTCATCGAACTCCCTCCTTCCGTTCGCCGCTAGCTGCGCCTTTGCTCCGGCCAGCCGCGGGCATTTCTCGGCCCTCGGCTTTGAACAGCAGCCCCAGACCTTCGAGCATCAGGCCTCGGAGCGTCTGCGCTCCGCGCTGCTTTGCGCGGCGTTGCAAACGTAGTGCCTCCAACGCCAGGTATAACTCCTCGCTCACCGCGACCTGAATCGCAGCGAGGCGGGGTACAACGTGCTTGGGTGTGGACATGGTCCACTCCTTTCAAGAACTGCCCGGAAAATCCCGGGACAGGAGGAGGTCGCTCATTGGCGTCCTCCTCAAGTGCCTAGATTGTGTTGCCCCACTTTGGAGACGTTCCGGGGCGAGCCTCCCGCGGTCTAAGGACCTCCAGGCTTCCCCAGCGCTACACCGCCGTCGGTGCGTTGGGGGCGGGAGAGATGGCCGAGGTGTACAACGGCCAGGGCCACTACGCTGAGGCGGAGAAGCTCGCCCAGCAGACCGTCACGGGCGACTGCGGCGGGTGGAGGGCCGAGGTGATGAACCGACAACGCGCGACGCGATGATACCGTCCCCCCCCGAGAAACCTGCTCTGGAGGAAGTGCTCGCTCGGTGGCGCCGCCGGGCCACGCTCCTCGCGCGGAAGATGGACTTCAACCTCGGGCTCGTCAACGAGGCCGCCCAAGTGCTACGGCTCTCGCTCGGCCCGGAATGGCTGGCCGAAGAGGCATTCACCCCAGACCTGGGCGACGCCTGGGGCCACCGGGCGCACCCCATCGGGACCGCTCTCGCCCAAGCCGACGAGCGCGGCGTTGCTCTTGCCCTTGAGCTGGCCGAGTACCTCAAGTTCCTTGCGCCGCTCCCGTCGTTTGCCACGGTGGTGACCGGACTCAAGGCTGACTTCCGGTCCGGCCTCCTGCAGCTCTCGTTCGCGTACCGAGTCGCGCGCCTGGGCGCGACCGATGTGGTTCTGGAGCCACCGGTGGAAGGCGGGCGCCTCGGGGATGTCGGCTTCACGCTGTTCGAGCAGCCCTTCGTGGTCGAGTGTTACGTGCAGCGCGCCGCGCGCTGGACGACCTCCCAAGAGGGCATGTGGCTGGTACGAAAGGTCCCGAAGCTACTTGAGCGGCACCAACTCACCGCCTCCATCGCAATTCAGCTGAAGCGGCAGCTCGACGCCGCGGTCAGGAAGCAGCTTCTGAGCACCATCCAGCGCCTTGCCACTCAGCTCACCAGCCAGGCCGCTTCGAACTCGCTGATTGGGGGCAATGACGCTTGGCTCGTCTCGGTCGCACGGACCGTGCCAGGCGGCCCTCTAATGGTCCACCCCGGCTTCCCCACGAACCTCGGAGAGCCCTTGATGGGGATGAGGTCGCAAATGGTCCCCCGCGCCTACGTTGATGCTGTCGCAGCGAATCCTGCGCTTTGGACCCGGCCTCGTGGGCTGGTTCACAATCAGCTCGCGATTTGGGCTGACCCGGCCGACTCCGCAGAGCATTCGCTGGAGCAGGACCTAGACCGGCCACTTGCGCGGCTAGCGTCACGCCTCCGCACTAAGAAGAGAGCGCAGACGCGGGTTCCGGGGGCTGCGCGCGTTCTGCTTTGTGAGAGCTGGTTATCTCGCGAGCTGAACCGGGCGACGCCCGAAGAGCTGGCCAGGTTTCAGAGGGAAGTCTTCGGCCCGCGGGACTTCCGTGGCTGCCTCCTGTTCGTTGAGCGAAGATACGGCGAGCGGTCCCATCGTCACAGGTTCGTTCCGTTGCCGATTCACTCAGCTCCGCCGGGTCCGGGGTGCGAGCGGTTCGCCGAGAGACTGATGGAACAGGAGCGGAGTCTGGCAGTGCCCGCCCTGAAGGGGCCGGAGGAGTAGAGAGCGGGTACACGGTCATTGACCAGCAGTGAGGTCCGGAAGGGCGGGCAGACACCGACCCGGAGGGCTGATGGCGGCGCGAGAGCACGGGAATGACGACACGGCATGAAGACGACCATCGCGCTCGCAACCTTCTTGCTCATTGGCTGCCAACAGGGTCCAGGCGCGCAGCAAGACCTCGTGGCACCGGCGACGAACCTAGAACCAAAGTCAGCTGCTCAAGCCCCGGCCCGTGGGTTCCTGCTGTTGGAGGTAACACCCTGGGGAAAGCTCTTCATCGACGGCAAGATGCGCGCTGACGTCGAGGGCGCAAAGCGTATCTCGCTCTCTCCGGGCGTCCACGAGGTGCGGCTGGTCAACAAGAAGTGTGTGGCGTGGACAGTGACCATCGAGTCCGGGAAGACGCGGACCCTGACGTACAGCTTCGATTAATCGCGTCGTGAGTCGCCTTCACGTAGCCGAGTGCCCCCACCATTGCGCAATCCCGACGAGCGCTAAGGAACAACCTTGCCAGTGTCCGAGGCCCGAACAAGGACCTGCCTCAAAGCACCTGGGAGGCTCAGCCGTTCCAAGTAATCGTGGCACCAACGCGCTACGTCGGGTTGCTCCGTCAGAATGTCGCGGACAGCCAAGACGTCACTCTTGTCACTGAGGTTGGCAACGATTCGGGCGAAGACATCCCCGACAAAGAATCGGTTGTGCATGCGCCCAAGCACGGGCAACCGCCGCAGCATAAGGACCCGAATCTCGTGAGGCGTTGAGGCTAGGGCCAGAACCTTCTCGTAGAAGTTGGCAACCACGTCGCAGTACTCGAAAGGAACCTTCACGCTGACCGCTTCGTCGTAACGGCGCATAACATCGAGCATCATGGCCGGGCTCCTGTCGAAGAGACGCTCCAAGACCTGAACTGGGGTCTCCGGTAGTGCCTTCATCAGAACGCTCGTATCGTCCAGGTTGTTGACGAGAACTTTCGCCAGTTCCTCTGGCTCTTCCTTCCTCAGACCGACCGCCTGAATGAGAGCTTGGACGCGAGCGAGTGGCCGCTCTAGGGACTCGCTGCCTGCTGTCACTTGGTCCAGGTCTTGGAGGAAATCACTGACCGACTGGTAGCGTCGCGCAGCCTCGTGTTCACACGCCTTTTGGACGATGTACCGAAAGTCGGAAGGAACCTTCGCGAGGTCCAGCGCTGGGTAAGGGGTCAATCCAGTAAGAGCTTCAAACAGAATTTTGCCGAGAGCGTAGATGTCTGCACGGCCGTCCGCACTCTTCGAGTCGGCGTACTGCTCAGGAGCCATGTATTCGACGGTGCCCATGCGCATGCCCGTCTGGGTGATGGACGGGGAATCTCGCGTAATCAGGCGCCCGAGGCCGAAGTCTGAAATCGCCACCGACGGTTTCTGCTTCTCGTCGAAGAACACCAGGACATTGTCGGGCTTAAGGTCCCGATGGAGGACTTCATTCTGGTGTGCATGCCCGAGACCCGCGGCGATTTGCCTTATCGCCCACAGCCGCTTCGGCCCTGGCTTAGTTCTGACGAAGTACTCCCGAAGGCTGTACGCAGCGAGAGGCATAACGAACCACGGTGGGTCGTCGGTGAGGTTCTGCGCAACGATTCTTACGATGTTTGGATGTTTCAACGGGACCTGCATGCGCACTTCCCGGTTGAATCTCTGTCGGTCCGCTGGTGAGACGCCGGGCTTTAGGCACTTCAGGGCGCATGGCCAGCCGTCATCGATGCGTTCACCGCGAAAAACGGCACCAAAGCCGCCCGAGCCGATTTCTTCGCCTTGTTTGAACTTAGCCACCGTCCGCCAGTCTACGCCTTTGCGGTGCCTCTTCCTTCGGGGCGGATGAGCTGAGGCGCGCTGGCTGGCTCTCGTTCGGCCGCACGGAGGTGCCCGCTCGCCTTACTTCTCGGGGATGGTCGCGTGTGTCCGTTCGTGGCCCGACTGCTTCGACGACCCCAGATGTGGCGTGACTCCTTTGCGGGCCCCCCGACCTCTGCTACCAGCTGACGCGCGATGCCCTCACGCCGTCCGCGTCGGTCGCCGCCGACACTTACGGCAGCCTACCTTCGAGTCTCCAGCCGCGCCCAGGACTTCGCCACCCAGGAGTCCGCTGTCGAGCGCGCGGCTGGCTTCCCGGGATGCCCTCACGGAGAGCCGTCTGTTGTGAAACGGACGGGTGCGGCGCCTTCACGCTGGGGGGTCCGTTTCCCGAGCACGTTGCTCGGACAGGAGCCGCGCAAATGGACGCCCTGAAACCTTCCGAGGCAATACCGGCCTCCTCGTCGTTGCGATGCTAGCGCAGTGTATTTCGACCGAAAAGGCGCCCCGAAAGGCAAAGCCCACCCCGAATTGAAACAAACAACGGACTGGCGCTCCCGGTCCGAAATTGACACCAAAAGGAGTGAAAACCCAATGAAGAAGATTCTTTTCGCAGTATTGTGTAGCATTGGCCTTTTGCCCACCTCGGCTAACGCCCAGGGCGCATCGAGCTGGGTGGAAACCACCAAGCTCACTCGGCTGCAAGGCTGCCTTCAGGCCGGTTCTTGCGGCGCGGAAAGCGTTGTTCCGCAGAGCGTTTCGATTACTGAAGTCGACAGCAGCCATGTGGCGCTGAACTTCAATACAGGGTATTTCCCCCTTGGAATCCTGGAATTGACCACGACGTCCGCGACTGCGGCAAGCGTCAATACCAGCTACAACTACGGACAGGTTGAATGGTCCGACCCCAACAGCGTTCTTGAAGGAAGCGTCGGTGCTTGTGAGATTCTGACCAATGGCACAGGCTTCGTTTGGAGTAGCATCGAGGTAACCACTGGGACCGATGCTTGCGCAAATAATTACCGCCAATTTACCATCTCGGGCTCTGGCAGCATCGGCGCTGAAGGCACGGGTTGTTCTCTGGATTACCCGGCAGGCAGCCTGACTCTCCAGTTCAACGATAGTCCGGTCTGCAATAGCGGCGGTGGCGGTGGACAGAGTTACCAGCAGCAGTGGTTGGGCATCTCGGGCCTGCTGGCTAACGGACAGTTCGGAATTGCATACGGTTCGGCCGATGCAACCAACTCGCTTTACATCGACTACGGCCTCGGAGCATATAGCTCCCAACCTGCCGGCGGTGGTGCAAGCCTTCCAGGTGCTAACCTTAGCATTCTTCCGGTGGGTTCTACGCAGCTCAAAATCTCAGGTGACGGCTGGCCTGTATTCACCGTGACGCCTACTAGCGCGACGACGGCAACCATCAACTCTGCCACTGCTATCCCCATGGAAGCGACCAGCACTATCGCTGGCAGTCACGGGCAGCAGGTAGCGTGCAATGGTACGTTCACTCCCAACATCAGCGGCTTGACCATGCAACTGGGCTTCAGCAACTTCCCCGTTTCTAACCCTCCGTCCTCTGGTCCTACGTGCCAACTCGCAGACCAGTGCCCATCCACTTGGTGCCCTGAACCCGGTGCTGCTAACTGCGGCGTCCCGGGCGGCAACAATCAGACGATGGCATATGACATCGGTGGTCTCTGGGTCGGCACTGCAACGACCAACGTAGCTATTCCGGGTACGTGGGTCGGCACTGGTACGCCTGGCGGTTACTGCACTGGTGACACGGGCTCGCACACGGCATCCTTAACCCTCTCTGGCGGCTATAACCAGGCCACTGGCATAACCTGGAGTCCGATTCCGTAAGTCGTAACCTAACGTAGGTCTACTTCTGCAACTCCAACAGAGAGCACCCGGGGAGGGCTGGGATGCCGGTTCAAGTCTCCCCGGGAGTGTTGGCCGTCAATAGGAAATAAATTAGATGTTTGGCACAGCACTCGTGTCGAGCCCTCGGCTCGGCTTTCCGTCCGTTGCCTAGCCCGAGCCAGCTCCGCTCTGAAGCTTTAGGCGAGCCTTCTGACGATAGAGAACACACGACGCTTGACAGCGGCCTGCCAGGGCGGAAGTTTGCGAGACGCTCCCGCTGCGGCGGCCGTCGTGGTCGGCGAGTGCGTCTTGTCTGGGAGGGACTGCAGCCGCCGTATTACGACGCCGCAACCCTGCTGGAAGGCGACCGTGATAGCTTCTTGAGCACCTTGGAAGAAGCCACCACCTTCGGAGGGACAGAGGCCCCTGCGATGCGAGGCGCTGCACTGCTGAGCCTGCTTTCGGGCAGCGCTCTCGTCCTTTTTCTAACGGCATGCTCGTCTAACGACAACACCTGCGCAACCGGCTGCCACACAGGCTTGAGCTGCGTGCAGAATTCAGACTTCCCAGCTGGAATCTGCACAGCGGTCTGCGACGGCGGCGGCTGCCCGTCCACCACTGTGTGCTCGCCGCTGCTTTCCACTGGGCAGCGGTATTGCTTGCAAGACTGCGCGGACGGCCGGTGCCCAGGCTCGACGCTATGCACGCGCACCTCGGTCGGCGGCGTGTGCCTGCCGCCCTCGGAGGCAGTCGCCGCGCCCATCAACTGCGCGGCCCCCGAGTTGTTGGTAGGGCCTTCCAGCGGGCCGGCGACCGACCCGGGCTGTCGACTTCCGGTGGTGGCGAGCGCGCTGCCGCCCGGTGACGTCCAAACGCTCGGCACCTTTAGCCCCGGAACGCAGGTCTCCTTTAACGTACCCCCGGGAGCAATTGGCTTTTCCATCGTGTCTCAAGCGGTAGCGACCAACACCGCCTTCATCGAGTGCAATTCTTCCGGAGTTGAGGAGGTACCCAACGTGCCGGTACCAACGCCGGTCCTCACCCCTAGCGCGAGCTTCTTCGACTTCACCGCCAACGTTCCTTTAGACCAGACCACGGCGACGCTGCTCTTCTTTTCGGGCTCGCCCTACACCGCGACTCTCACCTTCCCCAACACGACCGCTGGTTTAGGCATCGTGCTCGACGGCGGACTGCCGGGCGGGCGATGGGCATTCGACGTCAACGACTACGCAAACGAATTTGTGGGTCGAGGGTGTGCCAACGTCGCGGGTACGCCGCCAAACACCTATGAAGTCTCTGTCGTGGTGAGCCCGGGCCCGCTTCAGCCGACAGGGACGCTCGCTGTGGACATCTACTTGGTCACCAGCGGGCTGGACGCGGGGAGCGCCATCAACTCCCCGGGTGTCCGGCAATTCGCCTCGCGCTACGCGAGCATTTTCGCACAGGCCGGGGTTTGCGTAAGCACGGTGACGTTCCACGACGTCCCCGACTGGGCGCTTGCAAAGTACAGCTCGCTAGACGTCGACTTCTCCGTCTCGTCAGAACCGTGCAGCGATTTCCGCCAGATGTTTACTCTCGCCGAGAGCGGGCGGACCATGGCGCTCTTCTTCGTCGACGACCTGGTAGATGCCAGCGGGGAATCTACGGGCATCCTCGGCATCGACGGCACCATTCCCGGGAACGCAACTTACAATGGCACAATCGGCGGCGGTGCCGTGCTCTTGGGGTCGGACTTCTCCACGACCGGCTGCGGCAGTCAATTCTCTCCGTCCAGCTGCGGGCCGGACTTGGTGGCCGGGACTGCGGCGCACGAAACGGGGCACTTCTTGGGCCTCCGCCATCCCACAGAAGCATCGGGGGAATCCTTCGACCCGCTTGTCGATACCCCTTCCTGCGTCTGCGCGCTGTGCGAGACCGACCCCGGGGGGGCTGCAGCGTGCGGCGAGAACCCGGATGGTGGACAACCCACACTGGTGTACTCGGTGTGTGGTGGCACTACTCAGCTCTGCGGCGGCGAAAACCTCCTGATGTTCTGGGCCGTCTCGCCGAGTGCGGATATCACGAACGAACAGGGCGCCGTCATGCGCGCAAACCCGCTCATTTCCGCGCCCTAGGCTTCGGCAGACCGGGCGATGCGGCCTGAGCGTGTCAGATATTGCGATGCCATTATCTGTGGTAGCTGAGGTCTGCACGACTTCTCAGGATGAGGCAACCGCGTGGAACTCAAAAACACTTGGTCCCGGGTCTTTCGCGTGTGGTGGGGGCTGGCATGGCGAGCGCTTCTCGTTCTCGCCCTGTTTTACCTGGTCGCCTTGGTCGTCGCCTTCGTTGTCGGCGGGGTTTTGTTCTTTCTCCAAATTCCGACAACCAAGATTCAGATGATTGGAAGCGAAATGGGAAGAATCGTCCTCTATCTCTCGCTGTTTCCAGTCACCTTCTTACCGCTATGGATGATTCTCGGCGAGAACGTTGGTGGCTTCCGCGTCGTCCTCGTCGCACAACCTGAACAGTTGGCAGGCGCGGCCGACTCGTCGGTCAAATGATGCCCCGCGACCAGGGACCTCCGGGCTTCCCCCTGCGCTAAGCTCCCCACCCGTGCGTCTGACGCCGGGTACGCGGGTCGGCCCTTACGAAGTCGTGTCCCTCCCGGCGACTGGAGGGATGCCAATGGCGCGGGTGTTCAGACTGCTGTGGATTCTCGCGGCCCTTGCCACGATGGCCTGCTCATCGCAGCCTCCTTCGCCTGTTTGTCCCGACGGTGGGTTCTGCGCGGTGGTGAGCCCCAACGTTCCGCCGACAGCGGGCTATACCTGTGTACTCCCTTGCGAGTGCAACTTAGATATTAGCGACTGCAGCGACCCTAACGTGTGCCCGTCGGCGTTGTGTCCTGACGCGGGCAGCGAGAGGTTTTGCCCTCAGGGCTGGGTCTGCATGCCCGCCAGGCCCTGCGAGGTCGATTGCACCTGCGCCATCCCAGCCACCTATGCGTGCGTGCCGCCCAGTCCAGGCTGACCAGCGTGTCCCCACCGGCGCCGACGCCGGACTGCATCGAGGGACCCAGTGTAAGCTTCGGCCTCTATGGGGAAAGCTCTCCAGGCAATTTACTCACAATTTCTGGCGCAGGGGTGTAAAGCCGAAGCAATTCCAGGTGGTGGGGCGGCCTCTGTTGGTAAATGTGTTTCAGTTCCGGCCGGCTATCCCACTCCGACAGGGTATATTTGTGAAGATTGACGTCCCATGGGCGACGAGGCCCGGCCGCGTTTTCAGGACCAGGGTTTTGGGCCAGGCGACAAAAAGGACCAGCACTAAGGCAGTCATCACAGTGCTGTCGGTCGGATCCGTTCTCATTGGCTGCGGAGGGGGCAGCGTGGTAAGCACGGTTCCTACCATCACGAGCTTCGTTGCGAGCCCGACGAGCCTGCCCGCGCTCGGAGGCAGTGTGACGCTGTCCTGGGATGTCGTCCAAGCAGCGACACTAACCATCGACAACGGTCTCGGTCCTGTCTACCCCTTCACGGGCTCCCAGGGGGTCGACGTTGCCGTCTCAACGACCTTCACTCTGACCGCCTGGAACCCAACGGGGACAGCGACCGCCTTGGCGACAGTAACCGTCACTCAACCAAGCGGGAATGACATTAGTGGGAAAGTGACCGACGCCCACTCTAATCCCGCGGCGGGCCTCACTGTGCTCGTCACGGATTCGACGGGTGTCAAGAACTCGGTCACCACCGATATTGACGGAAACTTTAGCGTTACGGACGTCGCGAGACCCTATACTGCAAGCGTCGTTAGTCAGAACTCCGTATACATTTTTCCAAACCTTACGCGCGCTATTCCGAAGTTGTTCTTGTCCGAAGTGGTCGTTCCGGATAATCGATCCGGAGATCTTGACTTCACCATCACGGATGGCGGCCTCTATCCCCAGCCTACCGCAAATTACAATACGGTTATTTCGTTCGCGTCGCCACGTGCTTCGCAGACTTTGCTGTATACTGGTCCAGGCGATGTTGCGGGTGTCCTCGACCCCTCCTGGGTTGATACGACGACGACGGTAGCCATTGGCACGCTGTTCGGCCTGCAGCTCGCCTTGGATGACGCCGGAGTTCCAATCGACTACTTGGGCTATGGATCGGTGTCCGCCCAGCTGCGTGACCAAAAGAACACGACGGCGATCCTGGCGTTTAGCCCCGTTGCGGCAGCAGAACTAACAGGCTCCGTTGCTGTACCCCCCACTTATGGACTTGACGAAATCGACTTTTCCCTTAACGCGCCGCCAAACTTGAATATGTTTTTTTTCGGCCAGAAGAATGCGCCGAGCCTTTTTTCCTACCTCGCGCCCTCGATTCCAGGAACGACGTTGACGGTCACGGCCACTGCCAGTGGTCCAACCGGAATATCCGCTTCATCTTTGATCGGCCTGGCGGCGGACGCCGCTGGCGTCGCACTCGACTGTCGCGCCGCGCCCATTCAGACCGCGCCTCCTGGCAACCAAACGGGCGTGACGACCGCGACCGTTTTTTCCTGGTCGCCCTTCGTAGATGGAGTTTATCTGATTAGTTTTCAGCCAAATAACGGTGACGGTGGTCCAAGCTTCTTCCTATGGAATGAGACGACCAATGCTTCCATTCCTGATCTGACCTCCATCGGATTCGGCCTCCCCGCGAATGCCGAGTACGTATGGCAGGTCGTTGGCTTAGCTCCGTATGGCGGTATCGACGCGCTCACCAATCCCGGCGCAGCATCTCCGGCATATGAAGCCTTCAGCCTCATTCACGGGTTCACGACAGCGCCCGTTCCTTAGCTCGCGAGAATTTGGTGGCCTTCGGATACAAATGAACTTGGACTTCTATGTCCCGTGTGGGGCACCGGGTGGCTGACAGTCGTCTTCTCCCAGAGGTCTATCCCGCGCGCTTTGACCGCCACGTGCCCACCGCCCAATCCAGGCTAACGAAGCTCAGACCACGTGGCGCTGGACCTGAGGCCTGGAAGCAGCCCACCGGGTCGGCCTCAACTAGCCGCAGTTCAAATGAGGGCCCAGGCCTCACCATTGCACGAATGCGCCCCCGACCGAGATTTGTGGACTAAGCTCTCTCCTCCGATGAAGCCCCAGTACACGCTTGTGTTCGCCCTGATACTCTCGTGCGGGCCCCCGGCCATCGACCAATTCGTCGGTTCGTCCGGCGGAGTAGTGGTTTATACGTTTGGTAATGGCGTCATCACGGGATGTTCGTCCCTCACGGTTGTCTTGGCTGCTGACGGGAACACTGGAACCTTCTGGGGCTTCTGTCCCGATGGCGGCGGAGAAATGGCCCCTGTGACGATGACCGGTGGTCCGTACTCGTACCCAATTTGGAGCGGAAGCGCGGCGTGCCCCGGAGTCTATTCGTTCGCTTGGTGCGATTCGGTGGAGTTGACATACACGTCCGCGTACTTTTTCCTCGACTCTATGGGTGGGGGAGGCGTCGGGCCACGTTACTATCTCGGTTTCTCGGCTAGCGGCAGCGCGAGTGGTTGCAGCGAATCCGTGACGGTTTCTGCAGCCTTTCTCGCCAGCAGCTGAACTGTCGGGACGAGCAGCTCTAGCGCCCAGGAAACCGGTCTTGCAGCCCCGGTCGGCGCTGGCCGGATTAAGACCCGGTGGCTCCTCGCTGCTCATAGGCGCGGCCCACCTAAGCTGGTCCACCCGAACATCTCGCGGAAGTCATCGAAGCATGGGCGACACACCCAGTGGTACTCGTCCGGTGAGGCGTAGCCTTCGCCCAGTGTCTCAGCCGTTCCCGGCTCCATGAACTTCGCCCAGCAGAACTCGCAATGGTCGTGGTCCCACTCCGGTCGAGGCTTTCGGTAACTCTTCCAGGTCCAGGACAGCGCCTTGAGGTGGTCGTGCTGGGCGGCCAGCGGCCAGCCGCCAGTCGTTGGAGTCGGGGCCCATCGGGTCACGCCAGCATCTCCCGGCATTAACGTCCGCTCAAAATCGGACCTGGGCCGTCCCCGCGTGCGCTGCGCCAACCGGTCGTGTTATGGCCGCTCGACCCCTCAGAGGAGGTGCGCCATGAGCCGCAAGACAGCATGCCAAAACGACTTCCCTAGCTTTCGAGACTTCGCGTAAGCGGAGGCGAGGGGTATCCGTCTGAAACCCAGGTCGGACGCGGAGACCGAATTGTCCACGGCGACAAGGAACTGGTTGAGAAGCTCGGACGCAATGACCCATGCCCTTGCGGTTCGGGCAAGCGGTTTCAAGCGTTGCTGCCTGCACTCAGGACGGTTCGACGGTAGCGAGCGCAACCACTACTTCCGCGACCCGTCTACAGGCTAGAAGCCCGCTCCAGACAAACTGCCAGGCCGGCAGATGACCGGTGCCGCACTAGCTAGACTCCAGCGCCCCGATGAATCGCCATCGTCCCCGATCGGTTAACGGCGTCCCAGTGCCGTATGGCAAGCCACCGACTTGGCTTGAGCAGCGCTTCCGAACGGGAATGCCCGGCGAAGCGGCGGCGGCTTTTTTGGCTCTCAGCTTCGATGACACTCAGGAGGCGGTTCAAGTCCTCGTGCGCGCGGCAGCATCGGACGACTGGATGATTCGTCGATTGGCCGCTGAGGCGTTGGGAGAGCACTCGCGCGGAGGAGCCGCACTTACCGCGCTAAGGGCTCTCCTTCATGACCCTTCGGAGTACGTGGTTCGGACGGCCTGTGAAGCGTTGGGGCGACTCGGCGATGCGGAATCCCACGATGCCGTGGCCTCCTTGTTACGAGCGCCGCAGTCACATTCTCGCAGGGTCGCGCTGATAGCGCTGCGCACACTTTGGGAGCCTGGGGATTTCGAGCAAGTCCTCGGCATCATGGGCAACGACGCGGAGGATGAGGTCCGAAAAGAGGCCGGATGGACATTACGGGAATGGGTCTCGGAAGCTACGTGGGCCGTGCTCTTCGACTTGTGGAGTAGGGATTCTCTCGTTCGTCACCGCATATGGGCTTGCGAGCTAGTCGAGCAATTCGGTGGACCGGTCCAGGCTTCGGCTCTGACGACGTTAACAGCGGATTCGGATGGTCATGTTCGGGAGGCTGCGATGCACGCCCTACAAGGCCTTGGACTGCGACTCATCACCTAAAATACGGCCGGGGCGACAACGCCATCGGCCTCCCAACGCTAAGTATTACCACCTCCATTCAGCTCTGGTTCGACCAGAGCATTTGCCCATGGAAAGACGATAAACCTGCCCAAAGCCCCTAAGTACAAGGTGAAGTCGGAAAGCCCCATGGGGTTCGAGATTCGAGTGAACGGTCGGAAATCTGTTCGAGCCGTGCTTCCAGGTGAAGGGGTGCTCGTCTTTAACGTTGTGGTCGAGCGGGCCATTGGCACGGAGCCCTCGGACAACACCGTGACCATCTACAGCGGCGACCTCTATGAACTGGATACGACAGGCTCGCGCTTCATGCGGTGGGCGAATATCAAGGCGGCCATAGGGGACAGAATCGCCGTTCGCTTTGTGAGCGGTGGCACTTCGTCGCCAAAGCCGCGTGTCCGCTCGGTCGATAACGTCGTGACGCGGTTTGGGCTGACTGAGCGGTTGCGCATCCTCAAGAAGGAACTCTCAGAGATACAGCGCAAGCTCACTCTAAGTGAGCCAGAACTTCGGAGGCAGGGGCTGCGGAAGTGGCGGCGGATGCAGGCCAAGACTCGTCGCAACCTCGCCGGTGTCGAGGGTAAACGGCTTGGTCGGCCTACTAAGTAAGCGCCTGCTGACGGTGAGTCTTTAGAGTCCGCCGTCTGGAATCGCGTTCGGTCTCCATTCTCGGATGTGTCCTCCGACCGTGAGCCGCGCCTCTGACTGCGCGGCTTTCACAATGGCCTCGCAGACGTCCATAAACGGAGTTCCCTCCTTCGGATGGTGAATTTGTACCGCCCAGTGCTCTCCTTGACTGGAGCCCTCCAGCAGCCACGATTCGCCATCAGCAATAATCCACCCCGACCGGTCACTCGACTCTGCGTGGCAAGTGTTACCCGTAGCCCAGCACCCTGCGCGCTCGGCTGCTGCGCGAACCACCTCAAAATCGCTTGAGGTTACGCCGTCCGAGTATGTAGAGAAGTATCCCGTCAGTTCCTCCCCCTTGCTCAAATCTCGCTTAGTCCACGCTCGATACCCGCCGTCCGACAGTCGCTGAACGCGGATGACAACGGGAGGGGAGAAGGACGGCTGCCAAATGACGCGGTAGGTCTCGTCTAGCGAGCCCTGAGCGAGCACCGGCTCCTTGTAAGAGCCGAGGATTGCTCCGGCGTAACAGCGACTCGACGCAACGCGGTCAACACCTACCGCGCCGCCATCTTCGGGCGCAGACTTTGGGAAAGGCACTTTTAAATGGTTCGGCGGAAACCAACTCCCGAGTTGGTCCGGCTGCTGCTCACAGAAGCGTTGCACCGCGTACAGCGGCGTAGGCCGGCTCGGCCAATGCCACCATCCCGGTGGCGGTCCCGCGTCCGAGGGTCCCGCAGCAAGAGCCAACAGAACGAGGACGGGAACCATCGGGCTCTCCTCCGGGTATGGTAGCTCACCTACCGTCGGAAGCACCCCCATTGCGATACCCCCACGGCGACCTCTTCCTTTTTTTCGAGCGCTTCTATGGAAATGGCCGCAAATTCTGCCGACCGAGGTGGCCGTCATCGGGGTAGAGGACCTGCAGCGGCGCTCCGCGACCGCTGCGCTCGCCGCCCCATCCGAGAACCTCCAACCTCTCCATGCGCTAGGCTAGCCGGCCGTGCGTCTCGCACCGGGGACTCGGGTCGGCCTTATGAAGTGGTGTCCCTCCTGGGGGCTGGAGGGATGGCCGAGGTGTACCGGGCCAAGGACACCCGGCTGGGTCGGGATGTGGCCATCAAGGTTGTGTTCGAGGCCCTAACGGCTTGGGGCGGACGGTCATCGCGAGAGCACGCCCACTGCGTTAGCATGCGACTACTCGGCGGCACCTGGAATGCAAGGCCGGCGGAGGTGACCCCATGACCGAACTTGTGGATTGCCCCTCCTGTGGAGGGCTTCGGCCTGCCAATCAAGCCTGTTGTCCCCATTGCCACTGCAAGACGTCGGCCTGGCGGCTTTGGGTATGGGCGCTCGGTGCAATGGTCGGGTTAGGTGCATCGTCGTGCGGCGCCCCGCAGCCCGAACCCTTGTACGGGCCGCCTCCAGTTCTTCTCGACGGTGGAAACGGTGGATCGGCCGATGGCGGAACGGATGGCGGCTGAACAGGCTGCCGGCACCGTTCGGCACCCCGCCGCTGGGCAGGCATTCCATCCCAGGTACGTCGTCTGGGAGCTTACGCTGAAGTGCGATCAGCGGTGCCTCCACTGTGGCTCGCGCGCAGGTGACGCCCGCGCGCGGGAACTCACACGCGGCGAAGCGCTCCGTATCGTTCGCGAGCTCTCCGAGCTGGGAACTGGAGAAGTCGCGCTCATCGGCGGAGAAGCCTACCTGCATCCGAGCTTCCTCGACGTAATCGAGGCCATCACGCAGGCCGGCATGCGGTGCTCGCTCACCACGGGGGGCCGGGGCGTGACGGCGGCCATGGCGGGGCAGATGAAGCGCGCAGGCCTGTACTCTGCTTCGGTAAGCGTAGATGGCTTTGGCCGGACGCATGATGTGGTTCGCGCGAGCCGAGGTAGCTTCGATGCGGCGCTGGCGGCGCTCGGACACCTCTTCGCTTCAGGGGTCGCAATAACCTGCAATACCACCCTGAACCGGTTGAACGTCTCGGAGCTCGAAGCGCTGTACGAGGTGCTCGTTTCCCAGCAAGTGCGGGCATGGCAGGTGCAGCTCATGGCGCCTCTCGGCCGCGCTGCGGATCGGCCGGACATGCTGATTCAGCCCTGGGAGATCCTCGACATCATTCCCAGGCTCGCTCGGCTGAAGGCACGCGCCTTCTCGGATGGGATCCTCATCACCGTCGGCAACAACGTGGGCTACTTCAGCCAGGACGAGAAGTTGCTACGGTCCCTCGTGCCTAACGGCCGCTCGCACTGGCAGGGATGTCAGGCCGGCAGCTACGTTATGGGAATCGAGTCCGACGGAGCGGTGAAAGGCTGTCCATCGCTGCAGACCGCCCACTACGTTGGGGGCAACCTGCGTGAGAGGTCTCTGCGGGAAATCTGGGAGACGGCTCCTCAGCTCGCCTTTACGAGAAGGCGCAGCATGAGCGAGTTGTGGGGCTTTTGCGCGGAGTGTCCGTTTGGTTCGGTGTGTTACGCCGGTTGCACGTTCACCGCGCACTCCCTCCTGGGTCGACCAGGGAACAACCCCTATTGCCACTATCGAGCGAAGACGCTGGCCGGCCGTGGCGTGCGCGAACGCCTCGTGCCTGCCGAGCCAGCTCCAGGTAAGCCCTTTGACAATGGACGCTTTGACCTGGTTATGGAGCCACTGGATGCCTCTGATCTGCGGCCAACGCCCGAAGAGTCCCTAAGAAGGCGGTCGCCGACGGCGGACGGCTGAGCCACAGCCGAACCACGGCGTTCCAGTACCTGATGAGACTGGGGAACCCTTTCCTCGTGGACGGGGTCGCTCCGACTCGCCGCTGAGGTCGCGCAAAAACTTCACCTTTCGCGCCACCCCACTGCCGAAGGGGCTCAGGTCTCGTTTTCGCGGTCAGGTTTTTGCGCCAGGCCCTGGCTACGCGTCGCGGAGGGTGGAAAGCCCCGGGTCCAGATGAACTGCAGCCATCCGTCTGAGTCGCAGGCGAGCTTTACCGATGTTCCCTTTGTGACGGGGGTTATACGTGCGTGGATGGACCAGGGATTGAATGATGACCCAGGGTTTCTCACCGAGTAGTAGTGTGGATGGTCTTTAAAGTCCGCAGTGAGCCGGCAATGACCCGTAGGATGTTCGGAGTCTTACTTGCGACTGGCGTTGTCCTGGCAGCTTTGGGCTGCGGCGGAACGAGCTGCCTGGACATCGTCAACCAATACCAAGACCAAACGTTAGCCGCCTCAAGCTGCGACCTGACGTCTAGCGACCCGTGCCCGGTGATGTTGCCGGTGGTGATTATCCAGGTGAATTCGGACGGCGGCCAAATGGTCATTAATTTGGCCGCCAACTGCGACGCCGCATTCAACGCCACCGGTGGGGCGAAGCTCCAGCAGATCTACTCTCAGTTTCAGGCGATGGATTGTCGTCCGGAGCTTGTACCGGCCTGCCAGTCGGGGCCGACCCAGTGTATTGTTCAGGCTCCATATGGTGCTGTGTGCTATCCAAACTAGCGCCAGTCTTACTGCTAGCAGCGTGCGGCACTCCTGCGGCGCCGCCGCCTGAGACCTGCCAAGAGATTGCCGCTCAATACGCAGCCGAGATACCCAACGCAGCCACATGCGATCCTACGGCAGCCAATCCATGCTCGGTTCTGTTACCCGTTGTAGTTACAGTCGAAGAGGCTGAGCGCTACCGTGACCGGCCTATGGTGCTGATGGTTGAAGGAGCGCAAACCCACCGACGAACTCGGTGCTACGCCCTGCCGCGCGGGCGACGGACACTTCGCGCGCTAGGGACTCGGCGGCATCGGGCCAGGGGTCAAGCTGCGTATTAACGACGGTCACGCTCGAAGGCAGACTCTGACAAATAGAGTTGAGAGGGCGAAGGTCCTCCGGGTAGCCAAGTTGGGGAAACAAGATTGTCTGCGCGCAGACTGGAGCCTTCGTGTTCGCCAACGCAACACGCAGTTCGGCGAGACCGTGGCGTTGCTCAGACGTGGGCCACGCAATTCGCAGATAGCCGACGCCGAAGAGCGGGAAAAAGAGAAGCGCCATCCGCACGGCGGTGACAATCCGTGGCTGGAGCGCATGGGCGCCCCCCACTGCAAGAACCCCGCAGAGTGCCATGCAGAATAGAGGAAAGGAGTGGTAGCTGACGAAGGCGCGCATTGGCGGGACCGACACCAGCGCCAGGATTACTATCCCCGGTAGCATGGCACCGACGCACTCGACTGACGCCAGCGGGAGAAAAAGAGAGGGCGCAAAGAGCCGCCACCATCCGGACGTCAAGACCGCCTTGAATACACGCCAAGGAGAGCCAAGAACGGTCTCTACGATGTCTCTTCGAGTTGAGCCGTAGGCGGACCACAAATGCATGATGCCCGGCTCGACCATACCGCTGGACTTCAGAGCCATCGGACCGACAATGAGAAAGTCGACGGTCGAGACCATCGCAGCGATGACCACGAGTAAGCCTGCGCGCAAGCGGGCTCGACCGGGTCGAAGAGCCGCTGCGGCGGCAAAACCCGCCACGTAGAAAGAAGCGTCTTCTTTTACACTGCACAGGAGTAACGTGGCGATGCCCAGCCTGAGTAGCGTTCCACGAAGCCAAGCCGCGACGAAAAAAAAGATGGTAATCGGGTAAAAGCTTTCCTCCCGAAACCCCTCCGATAGAACTCGCCCAGCCCAAGGGTTCGAGGCGAATGCAATGACCGCCAAGGATGCAGTCAGGTCGTCATCGATAAATTGGTGAGCGAGGTCCCAAAGGAAGACCGATGCGCAGACCAAGAGGGCAACGTTGACTAGGCAGAGCGCAAACGGGAAACGCAGCACTGCGTGAATCGGGACCAGAACAAGCATCGGCCACATTTGGTGAACACCAAAATGGTTGAGGTCATAGATTGGCGACCACATGAACCGACCGCGAAGTGTGTTCTCCAGCATCCAGTCGAAAATGGAGTAGTCAACGCCGTTAATCTGCATGGCGGCGAAATTCAGCGCCTCGCCAGCGAGCATCCACCAAGCCAGCGACACCAGCAGAAGCGTGCGCACCGCCGTTGGGACGCGGACAAAGCCGAGCGGTGAGTCGTGAGCGAGGGCGACCGCTGCGAAGAAGAGCGGTGCAAGGACGTACTGATAGTTTCGTAGCGCGCCGAACTCTCGGCCCCATAAGGCAAGACCGGGGACGGCAACCGCCGCCACGGCGAAGCCGACGAGACCCAATTGGGTAGCCGCTGAGGAGCCAGACGCGAACCGCTTCTCGACCAGGCTCATTGCTAGCGATTGTTACACGTCAGCCGTCTCGACTGCAGCTGCTCGCGAAGTTGCAGCGAGTCCTGATAGCTTGTAACTCGCGAGAGAACGAAACGGTCGGTAGATGAGCAGCCCGGGGCCCGAATCGCTTCGTTGAGTGGCAGCCCGTTATCGGGCCGGCCCTTGGGCACCGACGCTGGGATTCAAACCGGAACTGTAGTCTCTCCGGGTGGAGACGTGCCGCGACCACGGCCCGCGTGCTGCGGCCCTGCTTTAGGACTGAGCCTCATGGCAGGCGAAGAAAGTGCCCCGAATGCGACAAGACTTCGCTAGGGTACAGCGAGCCTTGCCACCTAGCGTGTGCACGAAATCGCGCGAGCTGCCCAACACTTCGCGCCGTCCGGCTTTTCGGACGGGTAGTTGGGTAAATAGGGTTCGCTAGGCTGCACGGTCGCATCGCGAAGAGCAGAGCCGCTGCGTTAGCATGGAACTGCCCGGTGGCACTCGGACTGCAAAAGGCTGCCGGGGGTGACTCTATGACCCAACTTGTGGATTGCCCCTCCTGTGGAGGGCTTCGGCCTGCCGATAAAGCCTGTCGGTCAACTAGTAGAGGTACGCCATTGCTCCTATGGACGACGCGTCACCATACGCTCCAGCGCTCGAACAGTTCAAACGACGCCGAAGACAGTTTCTCATATTCGGTGGACTTTCCTGTGTACTCGGCCTGTTCGAGTTCATCTTTGGGCTCCCCGCGGAGGGGAATGCTATCATTCCAATCTATGGAATAGCGTTCTTCATTGTGGAACCGCTGCTCTTCTGTGTGTTTGCCGTGCTTGCTTGGCGCGTCATGACTGTTCGGTGCCCACGCTGCTCGTGGCTGTTTGCCTTGAACCCGATATTCACGCGCTGCCACCATTGCGGGCTGGCGGTCGCAGAACGGAATGATTCAACGCTTCCGCACTCTCAACGACGATAGTGCTTAAGATGCTTTAGCGGCTTCCCCGGCGCTGTCGCCACCGTCAGCACCGGGATCGGTTCCTACAACGCACTGGCGCACCACTCATCGCAGCGGTCAAGTCCACAGCAGTACAGGCAGTAGAAACTACCATCCTCGATTGACTTCAGGCTGTCGCTACACGCGCATCCTACCTTCGACTGGCTTCGCCACGACGGAGCGCAAGTACAGCGCGGTCGAGAACCTCATCACGACCGTCGCGGAGGCCCTTTGCCGTCGGTCGGACGAAAATGTCAGGCCTAATGCCGCGACGCTGAATCTGCTGCCCATTTCCATACCAAATGCCACGACCTGTGAAGCGAAGCGCCAAGCCACCGGGAAGCGACATCGTTGTAACATCTCCAACAGTCCCCGCCGTTGGACTTCCGCTACTCGACCTCGGCTTCGGTTGCTCCGAAGTTGCGGCAAACTAGGGCCCTATGGATGAATACTTCGCAATGGTGAAGACAACGGCTCTGGTGGCGTCGTGCTGCCAGGGGCTTCACTTCGTAGGCCAGGTGTACAGCCGGTAAACACGGCGGCGATGTGACGGCGGGCCGTGGCATGCCGAACCCACAACCCTTCCCGCAGACTGCGGCTGACTCGGATGAATAAACGATAGCCAACCTCTAGAGCGGTTCCGGCGGAAGACCCGACGGTCACGCCTTCGGGGCCCTCCGCATCGCCCCCGGCCGGGATTTCAGCAGCCGCTGCGTCGGCCGCCGCGGGCTGGCGTGTGGCTATGGTCCCGAATGTGGTGCGCTGGCGTCGATTCGACGAGCAACGTCCCTCAGCCACGCGCCCCAGGCCCGAACGGATTCAACGTACTCGATGTCGATGCTGTTCCACGCCACAGCAACGCCGATGAGCTTCGCGTGCGTCGCTGGCGCCCAGAGCGCGCCTGCTGCCACTCCTCCTAAGCGCCACAGGCCGCCTCCGCTGATGCCGTTGGGGCTGCCGAGCTTCATTTGAACCCCAGGCTGCACATCGAGGTGTGGGTATGGCGGAGTGTCTGGGTCGGGCGTAGCTGCGCTCCATTCCACCTCAAGGCGTCCAAGGCGGTCTCGTCCCTTGACGCCCGTGATGTATGTCAGGGTTGAGACCAGGTACTTGCGCGAATCGGTTGCCGAGGGGAAGGCCAAGTACGTCGGGAAGCCAGCCAGGAAGACCACATCCGTCGGTTGAGTGACGTCGTCCTCAGCGACCGCGTCAAGCGTTGCGGCAAGAGGAAAGAGTCGGGCGTGGAACTCGTCGCGCAAGGTCACGACGGCGACGTCGACGTCCTCGCCTTCGCGGTACGGCCCCTTGAAGGATTCCTCGCCTACATCGAACAGTTCAGTGCTGCCAAGCCCTGGAACCATCATCCGAAGCGGCTTCCAGCCGCCCTCACGCACAAGGACGTGGCGCGCAGAAAGGAGAAACGGCCTGCCGCCGACAGTCCGAAACAGAATGCCGGTGCCGATGTCGTTCTTGGGGTCGTTGCCCGGGGCAAGAAGCACCGTCACCTGCGCGGCGAAGTCCTTGTAGGCCCTCCGGGCGAACTGCTGAAGCTCCGACTCGACCGACATGCCGTCCGAAATTTTAGCGCCGTGCCCCCACGCTGGGCGCAGCTGGTACCTTCAGTCGATAGAACATGCCCATGAGCGCCGCGAAGCCCCCAAAGCCACCATCGGAGCCGACGGCTCCGGAGCTAACACCTGCTGAGCCGGAAGCGAATCGACAGGCAGCCATCGAGGAGTTGAAGGCGGGTCGGCTTCCGGATTTTGCGCTTGCCAAATTCACCGAGTTCTCGCCGGAGCTACTCATCGTCAGCGGGTCCGATTCTCAGGAGTTGCGGAACCTCAAGCGCCTGACGCTCACCTTGGCCCTCGTCTTTAACGACTTGAAGGACCTGGGCTGGGCTCTAACGCTGCACTCGTACGGGAACCCGGGCAACCTTCCTTTGCCGAATGCGTACCAAGGCCAATGGACCGCCATGGGAGAGTACTTTGCGCGACTGGCGACCGCCCACTGTCACGAGCTGCAGAATGTCCTTGAGGCCAACCTCGGCACCATCGACTCGGCCAGCTTCCAGGAGGGGCTCAGCTCCGTTTCCAACGCCCAGGCCCGCGAGGACTGGGAGAGACTCGTGTCGAGCGCTCGTGCTTCAAAAGGAGCTGGTGGAGGACGTGGCTTGGCCGCCTTGTTGCCCGTTTTCGACCGCCACCGAAAAGTGACCTCGACTCGTTGGACCGCTACCTTCGTCTCGCCCGGAACAGAGCGGCATTCCACTACGGGCACCGCGATAGGCTCAGGCACCTGTCCACAGCGTTTGCGAAGTGGGCGAAGGAAGCAAGGATGAATGCCTGCGTCTCATTCGGCCAAAACCAGGAGGAGACCCGCTTCTACTTCGCGGATGCAGCTGTACAGACGCTGCTGTCCAAAGCCCGCGAGAAGCTCGACCTTCACGGGGCCGCTGTGGGAGGGCGCCTTCGCACGGTGAATTATGCCCTGCGCTTCGTCGTGGAAGCCCAACTGCGGCAGCTGGCCAGGATGCAAAAGATGTCGCCGCCTGCGTAGCGGCTTCGGAGAGTCACGATGGGCCTTCGGAAACTCGACGAGTGGCAGGCTTACGTGGCGATGACGCGCTTCCTGGAGGGATGCTGGAGGCGTAGCGGTCGGCCTGCCCCACTCACTCGACTTCTCGCGGCGATTAAAGCCGACAACAGGGGCGGCAGCCCACCGCTTTGGCTGAGCTGGGCCACGGCGGTCAGCTCCGTCCTCGCCGAGAAGAAACTTACTACCCACGCCTTCACCACTGACGAGGCAAACCTGCCCAACCTGACCGCGGGCAAGAGGGTGTGCTTCGAGGTAGCCCTGAATGGTGAACGACTGGCGTCGGCTGGCATCCCCGGCTTCGCGATGCTGCACGCGATGGTCACCTGGGTGAACCGCAGGCCTCGGACGAGACACGCCAAACCCGACTTCGATTTGAGCCTCGACGTCGCAGGGCTCGACTCGAACGGGCCAGGGGGCAGAGGCGCGCATGTCCATTGGGTCGACCGCCCCGTGGCTCCCGGCGACAGGGTTGAGATTCGGATTTTCGAGGGGGAGGCCACAGACCCACCCACCGCGACCGAACGTTTTTCGGAGGCCGAGGTGTTCGCGCGTCAGAAGAACCACTGGCGGTTGAAGGACTGCTTGCGGAGGCGAAGGGAGTTAGACGCTGCCATCGCCCGGCTAAAGCGCGCCATCCGCAGGGAAGAGCAACGAAAGGCCAAGGCCCGCGCTCGGGTCAGGCGTCCGGCCCGCGAGTAGCAGCGAGGCCGAGCGGAGGTGACAGAAGGAGACCGCCCCGGTGCCAGCTGACCCATGTGCGGGGTCATCGGACTCTGGTACCACTGGCGCGCCATGCCCCCTCGTCACGTGCGCTCGTCGCCAAGCCTCACGGCCGCCTACCTCCGAGTCTCCAGCCGTGCCCAAGACTTCGCTACCCAGAAGGCCGCCATCGAGCGCGCCGCGGCCGCCCGGGGCGACTCTATAACGAGCTGGTACACCGAGAAGCGCAGCGGGAAGCTCCTCGCCCGGCCCGAACTCGACCGCCTTCGTCACGATGCCCGGGCTGGGGCCGTCTCTCGACTGTACGTGTACCGCCTCGACAGGCTGACCAGGTCAGGCATCCGCGACACGTTCGAGGTGGTCGAGGAGCTGCGCGCCCATGGATGCAACCTGGTAAGCGTCAGCGACGGCTTCGACCTGGAGGGTCCAGCGGCCGAGGTCGTCCTCGCTGTCATGGCCTGGGCCAGCAAGATGGAGCGGGTGGCCATCAATGAGCGCATCTCGGCGGCACGGGAGCGCGTGGAGGCCGAGGGCGGTCACTGGGGTAGGCCCAGCCGTGTCGAGGCCGGGCTGTTGGCGAAGATGGTGAAGCTCCGTCGTGCAGGGCGAAGCGTGAGGGAAATCGCAGTGGCGATGAAGGTGCCGCGAGCCACGGTGGCCAGACACTTGGCTTCTTCCCTTGCCTACCCAGGCTCGTAGCGGTCGTGGCGAACCACCCTCAAATCCTGCAGGTGTACCCCGTTGGGCTCGTATAACCGGTTGGGGCCTGCACACAGACTCCAGCATCCGCATACTCGCAGAGCGGCACCGACGACTCCTTGCAGCCCTCAGCCTGGTACCTTGCGTACAGGCTCTCCAGCGTAGCCGAGCGCGCTGGATTGAATGCGCCGTTGCAGTTGTTCGCGAGTCCCTCGGGCGAAAAGCCGCCATCTGCCTCGGCAAGCCCGTAGACGATTGGTAGCTCGACGGCACACGCATCAGCCGCCCCCGGTTCGCAGACGGCCGCGTTTGCTTCTACACTTGAGTATTGACTCAGGAGGTCCTGGCACGATTGCGAGGTCCCACATCCCGATGCCACGAGCGAAGCAGCGGCAGCTAGCCAGGCCCTGAGAGTCTTGAGAGTCATCCCGTACTCCCGACTGCAGAGCGTTGACCGTCAACCTCGCACCGTTGTTGAGATGGGACCGCTACCACTGCAATTCTAGCAAATGGTCGTCGAAGCCAATACGGTAGGAAAGGCAGCCCTCACCCTCGGCGAACGACGGCCTGCCACGCCAGATGCCGGCTAGGCTTGGCTCAAAAGTACACTACCGAGACACCCCCTGCTGAGCGGCAAAGTTCAAGGGCGTGGCACCCCGGGCTCAGAGAGCAACATTTCGGGACGGAAAGCCGCGTACGCCCACGCGGTGCCTACAGCTGCAAGAGAAGCGCGCGCAATTCGCTGGTCGGCATTGTACGTGGCCGTTTCCACGTCGAGGCATCTCCGGGCAACTTGCCTCCCGCCACGAGCCGTTCGAGTCGGTCCTGCGCATCATTGAGCGAACGGAGGAGTCGGGCGTCTTCGGTCACAACGATGAAACGGGAGTCGAGTGAGAGGTGGCTGCAGACCGATGTGTCCCCGGCATCGTTGGGGTCTACCGTAGGCGAAGGACCATTCATTTCGATTGCGCGGAGGTACTCGCGAGCACCGTCGATGACGAAGGATGTCCCGAAGTAACTCCGCTCAAACCAAAAGGCAGCGCGCTGGAGCGACTCCTCCGATGTCTTGTTGACGTCCCTCCAATTTGGTCGAGAGACTGGGCCACATGCTCCGCATACGTAGGCCTCGTCAGGCGGGTCAAGCGGGCTCGTCGGGTAATACGTCTTTAAGCGTTCCGACGTGGCGACAACCACCTCGGGGAATCGGCGTCGAGCATAGTCTGTCAAGTCCCGGGCCATCTGAGCGATTCCCCGCATCGTCTCGCGATAGCGGTCTTTGAACTCGGATGCGTCCATCACCTCGGAGTAGCTAAGGAACTCCAGAACCTTCGCGGTGTAATCAACGTCGACCCCTTCGAGGGCGAAAGATGGGTCGAGCTTCTCCAGAATGGCCGCATGCGGGTCTGGGAGAGGCCGAACGGCCCTTAGCTTCAGAAGCTGGCCGCGCTTGTCGAAGCCGATGGACTCCCTGTCAACGGCAGCCAGGTGCTGGATTCGCTCATTGAGGGACACGACGGAAGCGGCCAAATCGATTTTGCCGACAGCCCGCTCTAGCACGCCGCCGCTGAGCGCTCTGAGCGCCTGGGCGTCGAGTAGGTACGTCGGCGGTGCCGCTCCGGTCAGGCTTGTCTCGTCCGTGGACTGGTGAACCGTGGTTAAGCTTCCCGCTCGCGGTGGCAGCCGGTTGTCGGACGCGGCTTCTTGGGCTGCAAAGCGAGAAGGCCGGCCACGACGTCGCTGCAGTCGCTAGCCCTCTGCAGTCTCGCGCCAATGCAGGGTGCGCGCTGGGACCGTGAACTTGAGCGAGCAACCAGAGCAGAACATCTCAACCGGTAACTCCGAGGGAATTTCGCTCGGCCTGGGCGGCCTGCTCGCGGCTCCATTCAACTGCTGTTCCAGGCCGCAGCCTGGGCAGCGGGCAAACGGAAACCCAAGGCGGTCGGCCGTGCACACCCACATTATACCGGCACGGCTGACAGGAACTCGGTGCCCTCGGCCTCGGTAGGGCACCCCTTGCTCGGATTCACAGAAATGTGCACTACTTCGGACGTCGTTCGTTTCGGACGATGCGTTCCCGCGAGGGGCGCTTCGGGGCGCGAGCCCCAAGGAGCACATCATGAAGAAGCAGCGTTACGTTCTGCGCGCCGAGTCCTGCGTGCGCAGTCATCGGCATGATGGTCGAGACCTCTGGAGTCTCACCGTCCGAGCGAAGAATCTCCCCGGCGAACTGAAATTCGGGCCTAACGCGAGATACGCAGACCTTCGCGCAAAGCCGGCCAAGGCCATGCTTGAAACGCTCAAGCAAGACCCTTGGACGTTCATCTTCAGAAACAACGGCATCATGATTGTTGCCGACAGCATCGAGGTCGAAGGAAATGAAGTCACCCTGACTTGCCTAGAGGCCGACCCGGACGACGACGCACTCGGCCATGGCATCCTCAATGGCGGCCATACGGCAATGGCGCTCAGAGAGGCTGTTAGCAAGCCAGGCGACTACCCCGAGGCCGCAGAGAAGGCGCTTGTGTCAGTCACCATCGCAACGGGAGTGCCTGAGGACGAGATTTGGACCATTTCCAAGGCTCGCAATCTCTCCCAGCCGGTTCCGCAGTATGCACTGCGAGAGCTTCAAGGCGATTGGCGTCCGCTCAAGGAGTACCTGCCGGCCGCAAGCCGCCACCTGGTGGCTTTCAAGCCCAATGACCCCGAAGCCCCTGATGCGCTGTTTGACGCGACGGACCTCGTCAGACGGCTTACGCTCATCCACAACCGCATGTTCCCCGCGGAAGAAGGCAAACATCCTGTTGCGGCCTACACCTCCATCGGTCAGTTGGCCAAGCGATTCAATCAGAAGGTGTTCTTCGAGGTTGCTCCGTTGCTCCCGGATGTACTTCAGCTTGAGGAAGCCGTTATCAAGCACTGGGCCTCACGAAGCGGCAAGCGGGCCAAGGACGAGAGCAAGCTCGCGGTTGTCTCGAAGCTCTCTGGTTGCAGCACTGAGACCTCGACGTTGCTTACCGGCAACAGCGTCGAGATAACCATGTCTGACTCCTTCGTTCTGCCCGTGGTCGCGGCCTTCAGAGTCTTTGTGCAGGATGGCAAATGGACGACGCCGTGGAAGGAGCTTTGGAATTCCTACGGACCGAGGACCGTCGAACTCCTCTTCGAGGCTTACAAGGAATTCGGCCGGTCCAGCGCGGCCATCTTCGGCCGCTCCAGGGCTTCATGGGCAGCGGCCTGTGAACTGACCAAGTCGGTTGCCCTCCAGGACGGTCTGATTCGCGTCTCGAAGGTCGAAGTCGAGAGATAGGACCCTTCGCGTGGGAAAGGGGGCGGCTGCGACATCTTCAACAGCCGCCTCCGACTCGGTTCTATTTCCGAGCGTTCCGTCCCGGCCGCTGCCCCTCACCCCTGCGCAGGCCCTGGTTGCGTGAAAAAACCGCCCTCCGGCCCGCGAGGTTTGCTCCCCACGGGCGCGGAGCCTCTCAGCCGCTCCAAGTCACCGGGCTCCGCCACCTGAGCGAGCAGCGTCCAGCCATCAGGCGAGTTCGGATGGAGCTTGACCACAGCCATCAGTAGAGCCCGGGCTTCGCTGGTCTTGGTAGCCGCGACAAGGTGGGCGGCAAAGCGGACATGGCACGCCTCATCCGCGCTGCCAACATCCGCCAGCAGGCCATACAGCCCTGGGATTTCGCAGTCGTCGACCTCGCGGGCTTCGTCCAGGAGGGCCTCGCGAACATGGCGGAGGACGATGGAGTACGAGTTCCGCAGCGCCGGGTCGAGCGGGTCAGCCTCGACGGCCCGGCGGCAGAAGTCGACGGCCATCGGGAAGTTGCGTTGGTTGTCGGACACGACCCCCGCCGTCCAGAGCGCCTGAGCGCTGACCACACCAAGAGCGTCCGCCTTGGCCAAGAGGCGGGTACAGATGGCGAGGGCCTCGTCGTTCTTGCCCTCCTGGCCGAGCCGTTGGGCGTGGCCGAGTTGCTCGGCGAGTTGGACGACTCTCGGGTCGAAGGGTGAGCCGCGCATTGAGGCCTTTCGCTAGAGAACTGGGGACAGAGTGGGGTACTCGAAGCGACGGGCCCGCACAAGATGGGTGCGGGGCGCGCCAGGGTGGGGTTCGGGTGACAGCGCATCCCGTGAACCCGACGTCAAAGGACTATGACTTTCAGCCCAGGGGTGGCCAGGCGCCACCGAGCGATGCAGGCGGGTCGTCCGCGTGGAACAGGCGGTACGGGACCGTGACCATGGCTGGCACCTCGATGCCCGCGTAGAACTTGCGGTTGGTGGCCTCGCTGTGGCCGAGGGCGGCGGCGATGGTCGCCCGGGAGACACCGTGGTGGTTCACCGGGTGCACCTCGCCGTTCGCGTGCGTGGCGAAGGAGTGGCGGAGACGTCCTGCGGCGAAGTCCGCGCCCTTGAGCGCCTCGATGCCCCGGGAGGCGATGTGCAGGCCCTGCTGGAAGGCTGACTTGGCGAGGGTGCTGCCGCGGGAGGCCAGCCGCTCTGCCGCGTCGTAGGTGGCGCGGTCCAGGCTGAGCACGTGGGGCCTGCCGTTCTTGTGCGTGAACTTAACGGTCCCAGCGATGGCGCCCTGGCCGCTGACGGCTTTGACGACGCCCTTCCCTGCTGCGAGGCGCGCCAGCTCAGAAATGTGCATCCCGGTCGTGGCCAGGACCCGGAACATGTCGCGCTGCTCCTGGCTGCCGGACAGATGGCTGTACACGGCTTCGATGACCGGCACCGGGTAGGCGCGGTCCTCCAGGGCGCGGTTGGATTTGGCGGCGGGCACTTCCAGCTCGATGGTCGGGTCGGCGCCGCGGTCGAGTAGGCCCTCGCGACGCAGGTGCTTGGTGAAGGCCTTGAGGGCGATGACCCTGTACTTTCGGGCTGTCCTCCACCCGTTCAGGGCCCTGCGGACGTCCGGAGTGGCCAGCTTGGCCAGGTCGGCGTGCTTCAGGCTCCGGCCCCACGCCTTGACGTAGGCCAGGCAGGCCCGCCGGTGGTCCTGGCTGACACCCCGGCCAGCCATGGACGCCGCCCAGGCCCGCAGGGACTCCGCCGACCAGACCGACCCAGACCCGCCCTTGCGCCGGGCGGCCGCCTCGGCCGCGGTACGCGCACGCTCCACGTACTGAGGGACGCCCATGGCCTCGACGAGGCGCAGCTCAGCGACTGCTTCGGCCTCGCTGGCCACCGGCAACTTGATGACGTACCGTCGCCCGCCCGACCTGCGCCGCAGAATGGCCGTTAAACGGCCGCCCTGGCCTTTCCTGTACTCGATACCGTCCGCCTGACTCAAACACCACCTTTTCGGCACACAAAACGGCACATTTGAAGTAATCTAACGCGCCTCGTGGGTGCCTGGCAAGGTCTCATTGGATGTTAATTAATTAGTAAGTCCGAATAGTTGAAGATATTTGGTAGAGCGTCCGCGTCTGGTGACCGGCCTGGTCTTCAAAACCAGTGGAGCGACGCGCAAGCGTCGCTCGGGTGGTTCGATTCCGCTGCTCTACCGTGGTCGCCGAAGAGGGGGTTGGGTGTTGTCGGCACCCTAGCATGTGGTACCGGCCTGCGAGTTAACGCTCGACGGCGGTGCAAGCGCTGCTCACTGCGGAGCGCCAGGGCAACCGCGGGGGGTCACTTCCCCCTTGAGCGCTGGTCAACGTCTTGGGCGTCCATTCTTGGAGAACCTCGTTACGGACCCACTTCGACCGGGGAAGTCTGATTTGCAGTACTTCCGATGCCGAGCTCTCCAACGCTGTTTTCGCCCCAAGCCCACAAGGTTCCGTCCTGCTTGATGGCCAAAACAAAGGTGTCACCGGCCGTCACGGACGCGTAGCCGGTCCCAACCATCAGTGGGACGAGGGAGCTGGTGGTGGTGCCATTGCCGAATGTGCCAAAGCCGTTGTTGCCCCAGGCCCACAAGTCGCCGGTTGTTGTCACGGCGAGGCCAAAAAACTCTGCGCTGCTCGCGGCGGCGGAGGCGAAGCCTGTGCCAATTTGTTCCGGCGAGTTCTGCTCCGTTGTCGTCCCATCCCCGAGTTGGCCGGAGACATTGTAGCCCCAGGCCCAAAGCGTCCCACCCGTCTTGACGGCCAGACCGAAGGTCCAGCCTGCCGACACCGAAGCCCAGTCGGTGTCAGTTCCAATTTGTCCGGGGACCGTCTGCGGCGGGCCATTCGCTGTCCCGTTGCCGAGGTCTCCTTCTGCGACGAGACCCCAGGTCCACAGGGTGCCATCCTTCTTGGTTGCCCCCGTCCAAAAGCCACCCGCTGACACCGAAGCCCAATTGGTGTCCGTTCCAATTTGGACGGGCGAATTCCGTTGCGTCGTCGTCCCGTCCCCAAGTTGGCCACTTGAATTGTCACCCCAGGCCCACAGCGTGCCGTCCAACTTAATGGCCGCGGTGTGGGAATAGCCGGCAGACACTGACACCCAGTTGGAGTCGGTCCCAATTTGGACGGGCGAATTGCGTTGCGTTGTCGTCCCGTCCCCGAGGTTGCCATAGGCGTTTGAGCCCCAAGCCCAGAGCGTGCCGGTGGTGGTGATGGCTAAGTCGAAGTCGTTGCCACCCGCTACCGAGGCGTACCCAGTCAGAATTTGTAGAGGCGTGGGGTTTGGCTGGGTGGACGTGGTGCCGTTGCCCAGCTCGCCCGTATCATCCTGCCCCCATGTCCACAGTGTTCCGTCAGCCTTCACCGCCACAGTGTTGACGCTGCCGGCGGAGACTTGGGTCCAGCCGACGGCCGGCGCGGTGACAGTGACGACTGCGACTCCGGACGCCGTCGAGTCGGCGACGCTCGTTGCTCGGACGTGGTAGGTGCCGGCCGTTGCAGGAGCCGTGTACGTGGTGCTGGTGCTGGGGCCCGTCGTGGACAGCGTCCCTCCGGCGGGGACGCCTTCGTCGATGGACCAATTGACGTCGAGGTTGGACGTACCCGTCACCGTCGCCGAGAACATCTGCGTCCCATTTGTTTGCAGGGTTTGCGAAGGAGGGACTACGGAGACCTCAACCGGCGGCGGAGGGCCCACACCACCAGCGGGGTCGATGGTGATAACCACACTTGCCGTCAGATTGCCCGCAGTCGCAGTCAGCGTCGCAGTCGTGACGGATGCAACGCTGGCCGGTGGCGTATAGAACGTTGTCAGGCCCGTCTGAGTGCTGAGGCTACCCGGCCCCGAGAGACTCCAGGAGACACTGCTCGACGAGCCAACCAACGTCGCGGTGAAGCCCACGGGACTTCCCCCTGCAAAGACGCTCAACTCAACGAGTCCGATGGTGAGGCTCGCCTCCACCAGAGCCATCCTGAGTGTCACATTCACGGGGTGAGTGCCGACGGTGACCACCACTCCACTGCTTTCCCACGTGGGGCTGGCCTCGTACGTCTGGTCACACGGCACCGAGAACGCCTGGGCGGTAAACCTGTCGCTCCCGGCCGCGAACCCCTGGAGTGCGAAGTCCCCCGTGCCACTTCCCGGTCCGGCGTCGAATGCAAAGACTGCAGTGCTCGCTCCGACGACCTCGACAACGACACACGCGACGTCAATCGGCGCTAACGGCTCTCCGATTCTAACGCGCCCGATGTTGTTCCCAGCATTTTCGGTGAACCACATGTTGCCGTCTGGTCCGGCGGCAATGCCAAAGGGATAACTCTCCGCGGTGGGGACTGGGAACTCGGTGATGGTGCCGCTCGGCGTAATAAGGCCGATACTGTTTCCGCCCGAGTCGGTGAACCAGAGGTTGCCGTCCGGACCGGCGGCGATGGCATTGGTTGCGCTGTTTGCGTTGGCGATAGAGAACTCAGAGATAGGGGGACCGCTGGGGGCAAGGCGGCCGATACTGGTGTCGTCGGTAGTGAACCAGAGGTTGCCGTCGGGACCGGTGACGACGCCAGTGGGGAAATTTTGGTCGCCTCGCGAGGCGAAGGAAACAGCGAACTCGGTGATGGGGGGACCGCTGGGAGCGATGCGTCCAATTTGTTCAAGCCCCGTCACCATGTTCAATTCGGTGAACCAGAGGTTCCCGTCGGGACCCGCGGTGATGCCAAGCGGGTAACCTTGCGCGTCGGGGTTAGGGAACTCGGTGACGCCACCATCCAGCATGATGCGCCCGATGTGGTTTCCCATGCTGTCGGTGAACCAGAGGTTTCCGTCGGGGCCCGCGGTGATGAGATAGGGCGTCGCCCCTGGGACCGGGAACTCGGTGATGGTGCCGCCCGGTGTAATTCGACCGATTTTGTTTCCAGTAAACTCGGTGAACCAGAGGTTTCCGTCGGGGCCGAGGGTGATACCAGTGGGACCGTCGAAGCACGAGGCGCCGCAATTGGGGAGATGGAACTCCGTGACGGTGGGGTTAAGAGCACCCGGCGTAATGAATCCGATGTTGTTTCCAAAGGACTC
This sequence comes from Myxococcaceae bacterium, assembly GCA_052147975.1. Lineage (GTDB taxonomy): Bacteria > Myxococcota > Myxococcia > Myxococcales > Myxococcaceae > JADGRA01. The sequence continues at coordinate 1,210 of JBKQJL010000004.1, read as the reverse complement.
AGTGAACCAGACGTTGCCGTCGGGTCCGGCGGTGATGCCATAGGGGCCGGCGTCGACGGAAAACTCGACGATGTCGTGGATTAAGGAAGGAAAAAGAAGAGTGACGTCGCCGTAGCCGGGCCCGTTTGGGTTCGGGGTTCCTGAACTACAAGACACGAGTGCCGTCGTGGAGAGTGCGACGACGAGGGTCCGCACGAGAAAGTCACGAGCCCTTTCCCGTCCACCCTGCGCTGGTGCCGCCCTTTGAAAACCTCGCATGATTCTCGCTCGTGTTTCCATCAACTTTACGACGGGGCGCAGGAGCGACGCGCCGTCACGGCATACTCCAGTAAGAGGCAACGCGCCCAAGGTATCGGCCCCCAGTCTTTTATCCTACGCCCTCTTAAGACTCATAAGGGGGCCGAATTCCCTCCGAGCTAGGTGAGTTCCGCTCAAAAACGTAGTTCCGGCCCTTTTCCAGGCGGCGAAGAAGCGATGCGGATTGCTCCCGGTCCGCCCAACACGACGCGAGCGTGATGTTCACGGTAGGGGCGCTGCTTCTCTATGGCGTAGCGTGTCCCGGTCTGCGTCGCGAATGTCCTGCCCGCAGCCCATCGTCCGTTCCACTTTGGCACCTCGACTGCGTACCAAAGTGCGTACCGGCGCCGCAAAGGGGCAACGCTGACCCGGATTTCTCCTCTCAAACAGCAGTTGCCGTCAGGCACTCTTCAAAACCAGTGGGGTGGCGCGCGAGCGTCGCTCGGGTGGTTCGATTCCGCTGCTCTAGCGTGGAAGCTGGGTGCTCTCGGCCAATGTCTGCGGGCAATTACCTGTTGGCCCTTCGAGCGCCGGGTATGCAGAGACCCCATGGCTGGCGATGCGGACTTTCCGCCGCGACACTGAGCTGCGAAGCGCAATGCGGAGCGGCAGCGGCGGCGTGAGAGAACCGAAGGCGGGCTGAGGCCCACAGCTCGACCCCGAGGCCGATGTCGACCTCGACAGGCTCCGGCTCGTGCATGCACGGGACCCCCTCCTCCAGGCCGTCGAGCAGTCGGCTCGCCCGGAGCCGGGAGAGGTCGCCCAAAAAAACACGCCAAGGCACCGGCCTCTCAGGTAAAAGCCTCGCCCACCAACGACTTCACTTTAGGGGGAATCGTGACTTTCAGAGACCTTTGCTGCGCCGTCGTCTTCGCGGGGTGCGCCACTGGCTGGATAGGCTGCAGCCAGAAGA
>JBKQJL010000003.1:0-10413 GCA_052147975.1 Myxococcaceae bacterium | reverse complement strand
GCCACCATCTCCATCCAGCACCCCGGTGACCCCTCCAGCGGGACCGAGTCGCTGGTGAATCTCGGCATCGGCGCCACCGAGCTCCTCACCCGCCCGGAGACGTACGAGACGGGCGTGCGCTTTGTCCTCGACCCCTCCAGCATCCCTGGCCAACCTCTGGCGGATGGCTCCTATGTGCCCATTGTCCTGGCCCACCTCGTGCCCTACCGGGTGGCCTTGGACATTGTGGGGGGAGGGCTGGCCTTCAGCTGGCTGGAACCCGAGCTGTGGCTTTCCCACTGGTTCTCCTTTGACTCGACTCTGCAGCTGGTGGACATCGAGTTCAGCCCGAGTCGCACCGCCACCACCCTGGGGGTGCGGGCCACCGGGCACGTGGCCGGAGTCAGCCTCGGCGTCGGCCCGCGCTGGTCGCTCTACTGGACTGGCTCCAATGCCTACAACTTCGGCCTCGAGGCGGACTTGGCCTTCCTGCAGGACCGCTTCGGCGTGAGTTTCGGGTTTCGAAGCATCACCCCGTCGGGCTGGCAGACGCCCTTCCTCGCCCTCACCATCGCCGACCTCAACGGGGCGCTCTACTGGTTGATTCCGGCGGCCTGGCGCTCGGGGCGATGAGGCGGCGCGCTCAGCGGCCGCGGACGTCCGGAATGGTGAGGAGGAAGTCCAGCTGCTGGTTGAGGGAGGCGAGCGAGCCGCCGCAGCGCACGGCATTGAATTCCACCGCCGAGGTGAGCGCGTAGCGGGACTCGGGCACGCTGAGGGCCACCACCCGGCCGGAGTAGCTGGAGGTCCCCACCGGCACGTCGGTGAATTGGTAACGGCACTCGCCGTAGCCCTGGGCGAAGAAGCCGTCGGCGTGGACCAGCTTGGTGCTTCCGTCCTCACTCTTCTGCACCACCACCAAGTTCTCACACGACAGCGAGGCCAACTCGTCGTCGGCATTGGTGGGAAACAGCGTCGGGTCGAGCGTGATGCGGCCACCCACCCAGCAGGGCCCCGTCGTCTTGACGAAGTCCGGCACTGCGGTGGGGCGCCCGGCGTTCCCGCCGCCACCGCCGGCGCAGCCGAGGGCGCACGCCAGCAGCACTACGCCTGCCCGCCGCGCCACTGCCGCGCGGCGCCCACTGCCCACCGGTGTGTGCAAGCAGCCCTCCCAGGGAGCTCCCGAGGCGCCTTTTTCGTCCACAGCCCCAGCGCCGCCAGCATAGCCGGGCGGTGTGGGCCCGCACGCTTCACGAAGGCGCGCGCAGCGCTTTGTTTGCGGGCCTCCTGAAGGCAGGTAGCATTTAGGCCTACATTGTCCACAAGGGAGCAGGAATGGGCGACGAGGACGACGGAGGGGGCCGGCTGCGGGCATTGGCCGGGGGAGGGGAGGGGCGGCCGCCGGAGGCGCTCACCTCGCGCGACGCGGTGGCGCGGGTGTTGGTGGGCGCGACGGCCGACTTGCTCCTGCGCCGCATCGCCCCGGCCCGGGCGCACAGCATCCATTTTCAAGTGGAGCGCGTGCTGCTTCTCTTCGACGAAGTCGAGCGCGGGCAGACGCCGGTGGGCCGGCTGGCACTGGAGCTCGACGCCCTGCAGGGCCTGGTGCAGGGCTGAGGCCCGGGGGCTTTCCCCCCCCCCAGGGCGCGGCGCGGGCCGGCCCAAGCGTTTCCCCAAACGGAAGGCAGCCTCCATTCGGCTGAGCGTTTCTGCGGCGTGACGGCGGCCCCAAGGCGCAACCGCTGAACGCCTGATCCCCGAGGGACGGCCGTCGCTTGACGCCTCCCTTCCGAATAAGTTATTCAATGGAGTACATTCAGTTGTCTCTATTGAAACGGTGGTACTGAATGGAGTTGCTGGGCCCAGCCGAAATCGCCCGCATCGAGCGAGATCACGCCCGTGGCCTTTCCGCCGGGACGATTCTCGAAATATTTCGACCGCGCGGCGTCCGGCTCTCCGAGGCCACCTTCCGCAAATACGTCCAGGCGGGCCTGCTCCCGCGCAGCCGCCGGGTGGGCCGCAAGGGCAAGCACCGCGGAAGTCACGGCGTCTATCCGGTGGAGTCGGTGCGGCGCATCAACGCCATCAAGAAGATGATGGCTGCCGGGCTCACCCTGGAGGACATCAAGCGCTCGTTCGTCTTCTTCAAGAACGGCATTGACCAAGTCCAGCGCGGCCTGGGGGAGACGCTGGCCGGCCTGTCGGCCGAGCTCGACTCCCGGCCCTTTGGCTCGACCCACAAGCGCGAGCTGCAGTCCGAGCTCGAGCTGCTGCGGCGGCGTTCCGAGGGGCTGGTGCGCGACCTGTCGCGACTCGGAAGCGAACTGACTGCCCAACGCACGCCCACCGAGGAGCTGAGCTGAAACGCCCACCCGGTACCCGGGGTGGGCGGCCGCCGACATTCAAGAGAGCTGGAGGAGGGAAACCATGAGTGAAGCGAATGCAGAGCCAGCGCCGGAGGAAGTCCCTCCGGCCGAAGTGAGCCCCGAGCGGCAACGCTCGAGGACCATGTCCAGAAAGGAGATGGCCCGCGACCTGCGGCGCCGCCGACTGGGAGGAGAGCTGGAGCCTGAGGAGGCAGAGCTCCTCAAAAGCATCGAGGGAATGCGGCCGCGAACCCGGGCCGAATGCGTCAATGGCCCGCGGCCCTGTCTCTTCGTCTCCTGCAAGCACAACCTCTACCTGGATGTGAACCCGGAGACGGGGTCCATCAAGCTCAACTTCCCGGACAAGGAAATTTGGGAGCTGGAGCACACCTGCGCGCTCGACGTCGCCGAAAAAGGCGGCATCACGCTCGAGGAGGTGGGAGCCATCATGAACCTCACCCGGGAGCGCATCCGCCAGGTGGAAACGCGCGGACTGGCCAAGCTGCGCGAGGCCACCGAGGAGTGACCGACGCCCGGGCGGGCACCGGCCGCCGCCTCGGGGTGATGGGTGACCCCCTTCGGCGTCGCGCTCGTTGACACCCCATGGCGCCCAATGGTTTAGACGTCGACAGTCCCCTCCCATTGGCAGGACTGCCCTTGCTGGCCCTCCTCAGTGTCTCCGACAAGCGCGGACTGGTTCCGTTCGCGGCTGGGCTCCTTGAGCTTGGCTTTCAAATTCTCAGCACCGGCGGCACCCTGAAAGCGCTCCAGGCCGCCGGCCTCAGCGCGCGCAAGGTTTCCGAGTACACCGGGAGCCCCGAAATTCTGGGCGGACGGGTGAAGACGCTGCACCCGAAAATCCACGGCGGCCTCTTGGGGCGGCCCGAGCTGCCCGAGGACAGAAAAGAGATGGAAGCCAACGCCATCTCCCCCATCTCGGTCTTGGCGGTGAACCTCTACCCCTTCCGGCAGACGGTGGCCTCGGGCGCCGCTGAAGCGGAAGTCATTGAAAACATCGACATCGGCGGGCCGGCCATGGTCCGCGCGGCGGCGAAAAACGGCGCCCGCGTCAACGTGGTGGTGGACCCCGAGGACTACCCGAGCGTCCTCGAGGAGCTGCGGGCCGGAGGCACCACTGTTGCCACCCGGGCCCGGCTGGTGCGCAAGGCCTTCGCGCACACCGCCGCCTATGACGCCTCCATCGCCGCCTATCTGCAGGGGCTGGCCTCGGAGCCATTTCCGGCCGAGCTGACGGCCGCCTTCCGCAAGGCGCAGGAGCTGCGCTACGGCGAGAACCCCCACCAGCGGGCGGCCTTCTACCGGGCTTACCAGGCACCCATCGCGCCCTCGGTCGGGTTCGCCGAAGTGCTGCAGGGCAAGGAGCTGTCCTACAACAACTTGCTCGACTTGGACGCCGCGCTCGCCCTGGCCCTGGAGTTTCCCGAGCGCCCGGCCGCCATCATCATCAAGCACAACACGCCCTGCGGCGTGGCCCTGTCCGAGGGGCTGGAGAGCGCCTACCGGACGGCGCGCGTCATCGACGAGGTGTCGGCCTTCGGTGGAATAGTCGCCCTCAACCGGGAGGTGGACACCGCCGTGGCCCGGGCCCTGGCGGAGACGTTTCTCGAGGCCGTCATCGCACCCGGGTACAGCGCCGAGGCGAGGGAAATTCTCGCCACCAAGAAGAATCTCCGGCTGCTCGACGCCCGTCACGCCTGGCCCCCGGCGGCGCGCGCGGTGCCCTCCCTCGAGTTGAGAAGCGTTTCCGGAGGCCTTCTGGTGCAGGACCGCGATGCGGTCGAGCCCGAGCTCGGCTGGAAGGTGGTGACGCGGAGAGCCCCCACCGCCGCCGAGGAGGCCGGCCTGCGCTTCGCCTGGCGGGTGTGCAAGCACGTCAAGAGCAACGCCATTGTCTTCTCCACCGCCGAGCGCTTGCTGGCGGCCGGCGGCGGACAAACCAGCCGCGTCGAGTCAGCGAAAATTGCCGCCGCTCGTGGGGGGGAGGCGCTGCGCGGCAGCGCGGTGGCGTCCGACGCCTTCTTCCCCTTCCGGGACGGTTTGGACGAGGTGGCCCGCGCCGGCGCGACGGCCGTCATTCAGCCCGGTGGCTCCATGCGCGACGCTGAAGTCATCGCGGCCGCCGACGAGCACGGGCTGGCGATGGTCTTCACCGGGGTGCGGCACTTCCGGCATTGACGCCCGCCTGCTGATGCGCCTTGCCTGCGAGAGTTGCGCGGCGGTTTACCTCATTGACGACGGGGCGATGACGCCTCGCGGAGTCCGGGCCCAATGCCCGCGCTGCAAAAACATCCAATACGTCCCCCCACCGGCTGACCCACAGGCCAACCCGGCCACCCGCGCCCGGGAGATGGCCAACCCCATCTCCGTCAGCCGCCCCCCGGTGCCCGGGCGCGAGCTCGAGCCCGAAGCCCCAGCCCGCAGCCAGGTGGCCCGGGTGACGCTCACCCAACGGATGGTGGCGCGGCCGCCGGCCCCGCCGCCGGAGGCGCTGTTGGCCGAGGGCCCGGAGGCCCGCGCCGAGCTCTTCGGGGAGCTCGCCTGGAGCGACACCGAGCCGCCCGTGGCGGCCGAGGCGGACGCTGGCAGTCCCTCCCCCCCGACGTCCCGGCCGGGGCTGCGCCCCTCGGTGGGAGCGCCCAGTCGCGTCACCTTACCGCCGCCGGCTCCGGAGGCCGCCCGCCCGCCAGCCTCGGCCTTCGCCGCTGCGGACTTCTTCGCTCCGGAGGAGTCGCCGCCGGCCTCGCCCGCCGGCGAGCCGGCAGCAGAGGTCAGCTGCGCCAGCTGCGGCGGCGCGTTGCCCGAGCTCGAGGACTTGGCCAGCGGGGTGTGCACCTCCTGTCGCATTACCGCCGCGGCTCGCCTCGCGCCGCGGCCCATGGCTGCGCCACCGGCGTTGGTGGACGCCGCGCCCTTGGAGCGCCGCAACACCTCCCCGCCGCGCCGCACGCCGGCTGTCCCGCGGCCGGCGGCCGCGCTTCGCCCCCGCCGCTGGACGGCGTTGGCGGCCCTGGGGGGCGTGGTGGTGCTTGGGCTGGCCGCCATGCTTTGGCTGTACGTCCGCGGCAGCGCCTCGTTGCGCGTCCGTCTGCCGGTGCGCCCAGTCTCCCGGGTGGACCCGCTCTCGCCGCTGCCCACCGGACTGGCGGAGCGGCTGGCCAGCTGGAGCGCCAAGAGCGCCGGGCCGGCTCCCGGGGCCAAGCAGACGCTGGTGGAGGCCGAGCGGGAGCTGGCCCTCGACCAACCGGCGGCCTACGCCGCGGCGGAGGCGCGGCTACAGAAGGCGTTGGTGGGGGCCCCCCGGGACCCCGAGCTGCTCGGCGCCTGGCTGACCGCGGTGGCCCTCGGCCGGGGGTCGGCCCTGGACGCCGCCGAGCTCGGCCAGCTCGTCCAGCTGGGGGAGAGTGCCGCTGGCACCAGTCGGCGCGCGCCGGCTGTGCTGGTGGGGCTGGCCGAGCTGTTGCTCGTCTCGCCAGACGCTGCCGCCGAGCTGCGGGCTCGGGCGTTGGCCCAAGAGGCCCTGGGCGCCGACGGCACGGGGCCGGTGGGTGCGCACCTGGTGGTGGCTCGTACCTACGTCCGGACGTCGGCGGACTTGGCCCTCGGCGAGCTGCAGAAGGCCGAGCAGGCCGACCCGAGCCAGCGGCGCATTCCACTGTTGCGCGCCGAGGCCTTCGCCGCCAACGGGCAACCCCGCGAAGCGCTCGGGGCGTTGCAGGCCCGGTTGGCCCTCGAGCCCGACCACGCCGCCAGCCTGTTTGGCACCGGCCGCCTGCTGGTGGAGGTGGGAGAGCCGGAACAGGCGCGGCGCCTCTTCGAGCGGCTGCAGGTGGACCCCCGCACCGAGGACGGCCCGGCGCTTCTGGCACTGGCTGCCCTCGACTCGCTGCAGGGCCGTCCGCGCGAGGCGGTGCAGCTGCTGCGCGGCGCCCTCAAACGAGACCACCTCACGCCGGCCGCCCGCGTCCGTACCAACGCCCTGTTGGCGGCGGCCGCCCGCGCCGCCGGCGACGCGGAGACGGCCGCCTCGGCGGCCCGCACCGCGCTCGCCCTCGAGGGCGGGGACGCCGGCGCGCACCTGCAACTTCTGTTGCTGGCGTTGGACCGCGGCGACGGCGCCGCTGCCGCCGAGCACCAGCGGGCGGTGGAGGGCAAGCTTGGCGACGCCGGGCTGGAGGCGCTCTTGGAGGGGCGGGTGAGGATGGCGCAGGGCCAGCCGGCGGCGGCCGCGGAGGCATTCGCCCGGGCCGCCCAGACGGATGCGCGCCGCACCGACGCCTTGCTGTGGGGGGCGGCGGCCCAGGCGGCGGTGCCCAGCCGGGGGCCGGCGCTGGCCCTGTTGACTGCGGCCGAGCAGGCAGACCCAACACGCGCTGGGCCCTTTAGCCCGCTCTCCGAGCTGTCGCTGCGTCCCGAGGAGTCCCTCCGGGCGGCCGAGGCGCCACTCGAGCAGCTGGCCCAGGGCGCCAGCGACGCCAACCCGCTGGTGGGACTGGCCGTCTTGCGTTTCCACCGTCGAGACTGGGCTGGCGCCGAGGCGGCCCTGGCCCGCGCCCTCAAAGTCGACGCCGCCTTTCCCCAAGCGCTTGCCTGGCGGGCGCTGGTGCTGCTCGAGCGCGGGGATGGGAAGGGCGCCGGGGTGGCGGCCTCGCTCGCGCAACAACGAGGCCGGGCGTTGCCCATGGTGCAGTACGCCGCCGGGGCCGCAGCGCTCGCGGTGGGCGACCTCGACGGGGCACGCCGCTGGCTCCGGGAGGTGACGCAGTCAGCGCCCGGGCTGCTTGCGGCGCAAGTCAAGCTGGCCGAGGCCGAAACCCGGGCCGGGGCCCCCAGCGTCGCCCGCGAGCGGCTGCGCAAGGTGGTGCACCTTGACCCGAGCTACGCCTCGGCCAAGCGGGCGCTGTACCTTCTCCCCAAGGAGAATTGATGCGCGTGCTGGTGGTCGGCAGCGGTGGGCGCGAGCACGCGCTTGCCTGGAAAATCTCGCAGAGTCCCCAGCTGGAGCGGCTGGTGTGCGCGCCAGGCAACCCCGGCACCGCGTCGCTGGCCGACAACCGCCCTTTGGTGGCGGAGGACCCCGAGGCGGTGACGGCCCTCGCCCGCGAGGAGCGCGCAGACTTGGTGGTGGTGGGTCCGGAGCTTCCCTTGAGCCGCGGCGTAGCAGATGCGCTCGGCCGCTCGGGGATTGCCGTCTTCGGCCCGGTGGCGGCCGCGGCGCAACTCGAGGCGAGCAAGGCCTTTGCCAAGGACGTCATGGCGGCTGCTGGCGTGCCGACGGCGGCCCACCGCACCTTTCACGACGCTCGGGCCGCCGAGGCTTACGCCCGGACGCGCGGACGGCTGGTGGTCAAAGCCGACGGGTTGGCGGCCGGCAAGGGGGTGGTGGTGGCCGCCTCGGGCGAGGAGGCAGTGCAGGCCATTCGCGAGCTGTCCCGCCTCGGCCCGGCTGGCTCCTCGTTGGTGCTGGAGGAGGTGCTGTTGGGGGATGAGGTGTCCGTCATCGCCCTCGCCGACGGGGAGCGCTATGTCCTTCTACCGCCGGCGCAGGACCACAAGCGCTTGCTCGATGGCGATGCAGGGCCCAACACCGGCGGAATGGGAGCGGTCTGCCCGGTGCCGCAGCTCGACGCCGCCGGGCTCGAGGCGGTGGGCGTCCGCGTCATTGCTCCGGTGCTGCGCGAAATGGCGCGCCGTGGCCACCCCTTCAAGGGGGCCCTGTACGCCGGGTTGATGCTGACGCCCGAGGGCCCCCAAGTGTTGGAATTCAACGCCCGCTTTGGCGACCCGGAGGCGCAGGTGCTGGTGCTGCAGCTGGCCGAGGACCTCTTGCCACTGTTGTATGCGGCGGCCACCGGGAGGCTTCACCAGCGGCCATTGGCTGTCGCGCCGGGGGCGGCGGTGGGGGTGGTCCTGGCCAGCGCCGGCTACCCCGGGACACCGCGCACGGGCGACCCCATTGCCCTGGCCGAGGTGCCCTCGGACTCGACGCACGTCTTCCACGCTGCGACGGCCCTGGTGGAGGGCCGTCTGGTGACCGCCGGTGGCCGGGTGCTCACCGTCTGCGCCCAGGGCCCCTCGCTCAAGGAGGCCCGGGCGCTCGCCTACCGAGCCGTCTCGCGCATTCACTTCGAAGGAATGCAGCTGCGCCGTGACATTGGCCAGCGCGCCCTGCGCGCAGGGGAGCCACCATGAGGCCGTCGAGCGGCCGGACGCCCAACGTCGCCCGCCGGACGGTGCTCCCCCTGTTGGTGAGGGCGGTGCTGCGCGAGCTCATCGGCCCTTTGGTGGTGTGGATTGCCTTCCTCTTCCTGCTCCTCTTCGTCATGCAGTTTCTACGGGGGACCGACGTCCTTTTAGGAAGCGCCGTCACCTTCGACGACTACGGCCGGTTGGCGGTCAACCTCGCCCCGCACTTTTTGGTGATGGCCATTCCGGTGGGGCTTCTGTTGGCCATCCTGTTGGGGCTGGGCCGGATGGCCGAAGACCGCGAGCTGCTCGCGCTGGGTGCCCTCGGCTCGGCCCCCTGGCAGGTGGCGCGGGTGCCCATTGCGCTGGCCGCGGCGCTGGGGGCGTTGATGTTGCTGCTCTCCTCCACCATCGAGCCGTGGGGCCTCAAGCAGGTGAAGCGGATTGTGAGCCAGGTGGTCAAGCGCAACGTGCTGGGCGACGTGAAGCCGGGCGTCTTCTACGAGGACCTCACCGACTTGACGCTCTACGCCCGCGGCGTGGACGCCCAGCGCGGGGTGTGGACGCAAGTGCTGGTGCACGACGAGCGAGACCCGCGCGCCCCCATCCTGGTGCTGGCGCGCGAAGGCTTGGTGAGTGCGGAAGGGCCCGGTTCAGCGCTCACCGTGGGGTTGCGCGAGGGGGAGGTGCACCGCGCCGAGCGCACCGGGGGGGACTACGCGGTGCTGAACTTCGACCACGGCGAGCTGTCGGTGGGCGTGGAGGACACGCTTCTGCGAAAGAATAAGCTGAGCTCGCCCATCGAGGAGCTCACGCCCTCCGAGCTGCTCGCCGCGGCGCAGCAGAGTCGGGCCGCCGGGAAGAGCCCAGCGCCCTTCCTCACCGCCTTCCAGGTGCGGATGGCGCAGGGACTGACGCCGGTGGCGTTCGCCCTGTTGGCCGTCCCGCTGGCGATGCGGCTGCGTCGGGCCCGCGGGTTGGCCTACATGCTGAGCTTGGGCTTCTACGTCCTGTTTTACGTGGTGGAGCGCAGCTTCGAGAATTGGGGCACCACCGGAAGGGTGGCGTCGCTGGTGGCGGGGCAGGGGCCCAACCTCCTCTTTGGGCTGGCCGGGCTGGCCGCCATGTGGTGGCTGGAAGCGCGCGGGGTGACGGCATGAGGGGGCTCCTCTTCCGGCACCTGTGCAGGATGTACCTGCGGCTGGCCGCCACCATTTTCGGCGGTGTGCTGACCGTCTTCCTGGTGGCCGACTTCGTGGACCGCGCCAAGTCCTACACCGGCCCGAATTGGGTGCGGGACGTGCTGGTGCTGTACGGCTACAAAGCAGTGGTGGCTGGCCACCAGCTCGCTCCGGCGGCGTTGCTCCTCGGCGCCGGGGCGCTGGTGGCAGTCCTGCGCTCCAAGGGCGAGCTCACCGCCATCCAGGCCCTCGGCTTCTCCCGCTGGACACTCTACGGACCGGTGCTGGTGGTGGGTTTGGTGATGGCCGCCGGGCTGGTGCTGCTCGACGAGACGGTGGTGGGGCGGGCCAGTCGGCGGGTGGATGAAATTACCACCCTGCGCTTTCACCGCTGGGGGGACTGGCGGTCCTTTTACGGCCGCAAGCAGTGGTTTCGCCGGGGGGACCAGATTCTGCACCTTCAGGAGGGCAGCGCAGACGAGGGCTTTCGCGGCGTGACGGTGCTCACCCTGGACGAAGCCTTCGCCCTGCGAGAGCGCCTGGAGGCGGACACCATGGCCTACCTCTCCGGAACCCTCTGGCGGCTGACCGGTGTCAGCGTCCGCACCTTCGAGGGCCAGGTGGACAGCAGAATCCATTCCCTGCCCGACGGCGTCTTTGACCTCGGGGTGGCCCGCTCGGAC
>JBKQJL010000002.1:0-2659 GCA_052147975.1 Myxococcaceae bacterium | reverse complement strand
CTGGAGTAGCCCCCTGAAGGATCGGACAGGGCAGACCGCGGTAGAAAGCGAGTCAGCCCATGGAAAAGAAGCCCGACGAAGCGGTGGCCGTCCCAGCAGTGACTGGTGGACCCCGGGAGAAACGGAGGCGTCGTTACTCGGCCCCGGAGAAGCTCGGGCTACTCGCCGAGGCTGAGGCGCCAGGCGGCAGCATTTCACTGGTGTCGAGGAAGTACGGTGTCGCGTCGAGCCTGCTTTTCCGCTGGCGTGGCCTCCGAGACGCCGGGAGCCTCACAGGGCTGCAAGCTGGCGAAGCAGTGGTGGCCGAGTCCGAGGCGCAGAAGCTTCGGGCGCAGGTACGCGAGCTTCAGCGGCTGCTGGGGCAGAAGACGGAGGAAGTCGAGGTGCTCCGCGCTGCCATTCGCATTGCCCGCGAAAAAAAACTGCTCTCGCCCGCGGTGCTCGCGAAAATGGAGGCTTTGCTGTGAGCCTCATCGCGCGAGCGCTCCAAGTCTCGCGGAGCAACCTCATGCGGCCCGCGGCGACCCAGCCCCGACGCCAACGCCAGTCCAAGGACGGCCCTGCGGTGCTGGACGCGGTAAAGGCGATCGTCGGCGGGCGGCCGAGCTACGGGTACCGGCGGACTACGGCTCTGCTGAACCGCCAACGCCGGCTGGAGGGCAAGGCTGCCGTCAACCACAAGCGCATCTACCGGCTGATGGCGGCCAACCAGCTTCTCCTCGAGCGGCACACGGGCAAGCCGATGCGCACCCACGAGGGCAAGGTGGTGACGCTGAAGAGCGACCTGCGCTGGTGCAGCACTCCTTGGAGGTGCGGTGCTGGAACTGGGAGAAGGTACACCTCACCTTCGTCCTGGACTGCTGCGACCGTGAAGTCATCGCGTTTCGGGCCAGTCATCTGCACCCAACGGGTGAAACGGCGCGTGACTTGATGGCTGAGGCCGTCGAGCGCCGGTTCGGGACCGAGGCACGCACCGCCCGGCACCCCGTCGAATGGCTGACGGACAATGGGCCCATCTTCACCGCGCACGAGACGAGGGAATTCGGCCGCAGCCTCGGACTGCTGGTGTGCACGACTCCGGCGTACTCGCCGGAAAGCAACGGCATGGCGGAGGCTTTCGTGAAGACTTTCAAGCGCGACTACGCCTACGTCCACGAGCTCCCCTCCGCAGCGCTCGTGCTGGCCGCAGTGCCGCTCTGGGTAGCCGACTACAACGAGTCCCATCCCCACCGCGGGCTCGGGATGAAGTCGCCGCGCGAGTATCGCGCAGCAGTCGCGAATGGGGGGTACCTGGAGCCTGGACCAGGTTCCGAACGTCGCTCTACGGGGCAGCCAGGGCCCTCGTTTTCAGCCGCCGAACCCGAAAAACAGAACTTCACCCCAAACCCGAGTGGTGTGCCTTACTAACCAACCACCCTGTCCGATTTGATGGGGGCAACTCCAGGACCGAGCCCAGGTGGCCGAAGTCCTCGGGCACGACCCCAAGACCAACAAAGCCTAAATGGAACGTTCCATTGTCTGAAAGTTTCGGTCAACTCCCCTGCTTCATCGACCCTTTAAAGACCGACGTCAGCGCAGGATCTCGACGAGCAAGATCCAGCCGTAGAGGGTACCCGCAATGAGCGAGGAGACCACGGCGGGCACCAGCCAGTAGAGTCCGCCTCCGGCGTGAACGAGGAGCGACAGCCCGGCAATAGCGAACGGAACGGTGGGCAGCTGCGACAGCAGGCCGTTGACGATCACCCGGCCTCCCACACTCTCTCCTCGGCGGCTCAATCTCACCAGTTGCATGGCGGTCGGCAGAGCCATGGCGCCGAGTCCTAGGACGAGCAGCTCCCAACCCGCCGCCCTCGAAGTCTGGCCAGGCACCAAGAGGAGCGTAGCGGCCAAGAGTACCGTCATAAGCATCGTAATCGCCTGGCCAGCCCGGCGAGGAAGCCTCGCCGCCATCAGAATCTTCGCCAGATTGATCGAGACTGCGACGAACACGAGACCGGCCAGTGCGGCGGCGGCGCCCGCCTCGGCAACGAGGAAGGGCTCCCAGCCAGAGAGCGTGTAGGCGTTCATCTCGGCTGACCTCCAACGCTGATGCCTCTCCGGGAGACGGCCCATGTCCGCGTGTCGAACGTACTCCCGAACGTACCTCTGGGACCGTCTGGAAGCCTCGTCTTGAGGTTTCGACGGATGGCGAAGGGGTGGTGCCAAGACCCCGTGGGTACGTTCGTGAGCCCTGGGCGGGCTTCCCAAGCTCGGGGTCGCGGGTTCGAATCCCGTCCGCCGCTCTTTGAAGGAAACGGAATCACTGAGGTTTCCAAGTCGCCGTTTGCAGCTCCGTCCGCCGTCGCGTCTCCCCGTGTCTGTCCCGTGTTTTTTGAAGCCGGGATTAACGACAGCTTGCGCATCTCCGCCCCGAGGTACAGACATATAGCCCACAGCCATAGACAGTGTGCGTGACCACGCTCTTGAGGCTGTTGAAGACCGGTCTTGGAGTCTTCGAGGATGCGATCCCTGCTCCCAACGCTGGCTGCAAGATGAAGAGAGGTGCCACGACCGATACGAGCCCGATGAAGAGCGCGGGCGGCACTGTTCGGCGAGCGCGCCCACCTCTCGCCGAACAGTGCCGGCAAGAGCGCGGCAGACGCGATGCCAATCGAGTAAT
>JBKQJL010000001.1:0-11550 GCA_052147975.1 Myxococcaceae bacterium | reverse complement strand
AGGTGTTGGCGACGGAGCAGGCCCGCATCGCCCTCGACGCGGAGGACCCCCATACCGAGCGACTGCTCGCGCCGGAGCGGCTCCACGCGCGCGTCTCCGAGACACTCCGGGGCGTGGAGTCGACCAGCGCCGAGCTCTTCGTGGCCGAGGACTTGTCACAGCTTCCCAGGACGCACGGCGTTGCAGACGGGCGGAAGAATCTGGTGGGAGTGGGTGCCGTCCCCGCCGGCCCGGGGCCGGGCGGCGGTGAGACGTACTGGGTGGTCGTCATCTACGCGGACCGTCACTGAAAAGGCGCGTGCGCGCCTCCCGCAAGATGGCGCGGCGCTGCGTGGCGTACGCCTCGAGCCCGAGGGCCGGGGTGGCCGCGCTCGCGTAAAGCGGGCACTTGACGCAGGTGAAGCTTTGCCAGCCCCGCCGCACCGCCTCATCGAGGCAGTTGTCGTACTGGTGGCAATTGAGGTTCCGGAGCGTTTCCACGCCGGCCCGCTTGGGGCCAGCCTCCGGGTTGATGGTCTGCGGCAAGTCAGTGGGACAGGGTTTCATCGGGCAGACGCCTCCCTCAAGCCGTGCAGATGCACCTCGGGTGTGAGGGGCGCTCCCGACGCGCAGTCGGAGCGACCGATGCCACATTGGACCCCACGACGGTCTCCAATGCTTCCCCTCGCCTCCGGAAGGACAACCTCTCCGCACCTCCCGGCCCGCCGCGTGTTTAGGCAACTGTGCCTTGGCTTGTCAAAGCGGCCCGGCTGAAGTCTTCGCGCTCCAGCGGAGGCCGAATGCGTCGACGGACAGTGCTTTGGGCGCACTGCCGCGATGCGTTACTCTAAAGGCAAGCAATGTTGCGGCGTTCGGCCCTCGTCCCACGAAGGAAGCCCCGTTTCCGGGCGCCCTTGACGGCGTGCCCACGACGCGCTTCGCGGTGTCCAGCGCTACAGGGACGTTGCCCCAGAGACGGGGCTGCCGGGTAGCGTCGCTGGCCGCCCGGGCCGGTGCGGCGCAGCCACCGCAACCCACGAGGACGCATGTCTTCCACGAGGACTGAGCAAATTCTCCTCGCGCTGGTGCTGGCCGGTGCCTCGGGCTGCCGCACCAACGCGTCGGCAACGCCAGCCGGGGAGGCCACCGTCTGCGGCGCCATCTGCGGCTCGATGTTTGTGGTCTTCTCTGCCACGTCTTCGGCGGCCAGCGGCCTCCGGTTCTCCATTCACTCTGCCGGCGACGAGTACCCGGCCCTGGCCTTTTTCGCCGCGCTGCCTGGCACCTCGCTGGAGGCACTCACCTACGACGCCACCAACGGCGCCGCGGCCACCACGGTGGTGCAAGAGACTCCCACCGGGGGCACCACCTGGACACAGGCCTCCGCGACGGCTGCCAACGTCGGCACCTTCAGTCTCACCATCACGGACACCGGCCAGGCCGTCGTCACCGACGCGGGCACCAGCTGGCCCTCGCCCCAGGGCTTTTTGACGGCGACGCTGGAGCCAGTGGGGACACTCACCGACGCGGGCATCCTCCTCTACGTGAGCTTTGTCTACCCTCCCAACGGGTATTGCAACGCCGGACCCGGGGGCGTCGCTTGCATGGGCGGCTTCTGAGCCAGCGGCCGCTCAGTGGAGGCCGGCGCCCACCGCCGCCTCCAGACGGCGACGTCGTCGGACACACGCCCACCCGGCGCAGGCGTCGGGGCTGCCGACAGCCCAAGGCCTGCCGGTTGTTCGACGCTTGGGGCGTGGCTTGGTACACCTTTCCGACTGTGACCCGCGATGTGCTGGCGCTCGTGCTTGTGGGAGCGCTGTTTTGGGGCCCTGACTTGGCCTCGGCCCAGTCGGAGAAGCTTCTGGAAGCCACCCGGCTGCAGCGCCCCGGCGCGCTCGAGCTCGCGCAGGCCGAGCTCACGACGTGCGTCAAACGCAGCTGCCCCGACGCCGGGCGCCTCTCGCTTCTGTTGGGCGAGCTCTGGCTGTCGCGCGGGGAGCCGGCCAAAGCCCTGGCGGTGCTGCGCCGTTTCCCGGCCCCTGCCCCACTCGCCCCCTACCGCGACTTCGCCCTGGGAGAGGCGCTCTTTTACCTGCGCGACTACCGTGGGGCCGCGGCCCACTTCCTCGAAGCAAGCACGGCGCCGGGCGTGGTGGCCGGACGCGCCGAGGCCCGCGCCGGCGAGGCCCTGCTTCTGGCGCACGAGCCGGGGCAGGCCCTCCCCCTCTTGGAAAAGGGGCTGGCCCAGGTGGGCGGGCCGGAACTCGTCTCCGCCCGGGCTGAGGCTCGGGCCCAGCTGGGCGACCTTCCCGGGGCGCAGGCAGACTTGCACACCCTCTTGGTGCACTACCCTCGCTCGCCGGCGGCCCTGGAGGTGGATGCCCAGCTGCGCGGCAGCTCGGCCCCGGCGGTGGCGCTGACGCTGGAGGAGCGACTCGGGCGGGCCAAGGCCTTCCTCGAGGCCGGAGACGCCCGCCAGGCCCTGGCCGAGGTGGAGCGCATCGACGCCAACGGGCTGGCCCGCGATGCCGCCGGGAAGGCCCAGCTGGCCCTCTTCCGCGCTCAGGCGCTCTACCCCCTGGGGCGGGCCGAGGAAGGAGACGCCGCCCTGGAGGTGGCGGCGCAGGGGCCCTCCGCCACTGCGTCGGAGGCCCTTCTCGTCCGCGCCCGGCGGATGCTGCGGCTCAATGACAATGCCGGCGCGCTTCTTAAGTTTCAGGAAGTGTCCCGCAAGTACCCGGGCGAGCTTGCCTCGGAGGAGGCGGACTACTTCATTGGATGGATTGCGCTCCAGGAAGGCAAAAACCTGGCGGCGGCCCAGGCGCTGGAGGCCTTCGAGAAGAAGCACCCGGAGTCCCACCGCCGCGACGACGCATGCTGGTTTCGCGCGCTGGCGTGCATCCGCCTTTCCAACTGGGCCGAAGCGGACCGCGCCCTCCGGGAGCTCGTCGAGCGCTACCCCAAGAGCAGCCTGGTGCCGCAGGCGCGCTACTGGCGGGCGCGGGTCAAGCACCTGGGGGGAGGCAACGCTGCGGATGACTACCTGGACATCATCCGCACCTACCCGGCCAGCTTTTATGCGCTGGTGGCGAGTGAACGCATGCGCGAGGTGGGAGCCAAGCCCCCGCCCCTCTTCGCCGAGCGGCCCCGCCTGCCGACGCAAGCGCAGCCCAGCCCGGAGCTGGCCCTGCCCCGGGCGCTGGCTGCGGCAGGACTGTGGCGAGAGGCGGCCGAGGAGCTACGCAGCCGGCTCGGCCAAATCCACACCCCCGAGCAAGCCCTGCGCGTCGGCAGCTCCCTGGCGCTGCTCGGCGAGGCGTGGGCAGCATACGGCCTGGCCAACCGCCTGCTGTGGGGCCGGGCCTACTCGCAGAAGGACCCGGTGTCGCTGGCCCTCCTGTACCCCCGTCCCTACGCCTCGCAGGTGGACGACATGGCGCGGACGGCCGGCGTCTCCTCGGGCCTCCTCTACGCGATGATGAGGCGGGAGAGCGCCTTCCAGCCGGACCGACTCAGCGGCGCGCGCGCGCGGGGGTTGATGCAGCTCATGGCCCGCACCGCCAGCGCCATCGCCAAGGAGCTGCAGCGCGAGGCCCCCGAGCCCGACGAGCTCTACCGCCCGGAGCTCAACTTGGACCTGTCGGCCTGGTACGTCTCCCAACTCTCCAAACGCTTCGTGCACCCAGCGCTGGTGGCCGCCGCCTACAACGCTGGACCCGCCGTCACCCTCCAATGGGCCGCCCAATACGGCAGCCTCCCGGTCGACCTCTTCGTCGAGTCGCTGCCCTACAAAGAGACGCGGGCCTACGTGAAGCAGGTCGTGGCCGACCTCTACCTCTACCAGCTCTTCTACGGCGTGAAGGCCGACGGAGCCCGGCTTCCCATGACGCTCCCGGCTCCGTCACCGGCAGGCATCGACTTCTAAGGGCCGCGCGTTGCCCCTTGGCTGGGCGCTGCGACGCGCCCGTTTTCCAGAACGTGCCATGCTATGAGTTTGGGTGCGGCGAAGGGGGTGCGCATGCCTGGGCGCGCAGAGACGCAAGGCGGTGAGCGGTCCGGCAGGAGCGCTGCCCGATGGGCGGTGGGACTGGCCTTTGGCTTTGGCCTGGGCTGCCTCAACCTGGACTTGCCCACCGTCCCGCCAACGCCGCCGTTGCCCTCCCTCACCATCCTGACGCCGAAACCGGGCGACACCATCAACCTCGCCGCCCAGGTGTCGGTGGCGGCCTCCTCGGTGGACGGCATCGCCAGCGTGAGCGTCCTGTGTGGCCCCTTGGACGGTGGGGCGCACACCGTCTACACCTGGACGGCCGCCCCCTACTTGGCCAACGTCGACTTCTCGGCGTGCCAGGACGTCACCCAACCCAACCCCGTCGACGGAGGCTACCCGTTGCTGCAGGTGGGGGCGCAGGCGCTCAGCGACGCAGGCGCGCTGCAGCAAGCCACCGTCCAGGTGTACGTCAATACCGTCGGGCCCCAGCTGAACGTCCAGTACCCGCCGTCCGCCCAGCCCAACTCGCCCTTCACCGTGCAGGTGACGTCGAATGTCCCGCTGGCATCCTTTCCGCAAGTCACCTTGGGCAACCTGCCGGGACAGGTGAGCGCCGTCGTCGCGGCGGACGGCGGCGTCACCTACGTGGCCTTCTTCTCCAACACCCCTGGCCTCGGGACGGACAACTTTCCGTACGACGCCGGAGTGCCGGTGCCCATCGAAGTCCTCACCGACACCGAAGAGGTGGTTCGCCTCACCGTCACCGCGACAGCGCAGCACAGCGGCAACAGCACCGAGGTCGACTTGAGCGTGGACCTCACCCGGGTGGTGTGGGACCGGTACATTCCCGGGCAGCCCGCCTCCAGCAGCCCCATCCAGTGGGCCGCCGACCCGGTGGCCTTCGCCCAGGGACTGGTGCTGCCACTGTCCACCACCGCGGGCGGAGACGCGACGTCGGTGTGGATTCCGGGCGTCCTGGGCCGCGTCGACGGCACCTTCTTCGGCTTCAACCCGTCCGTCCTCGACGGAGGCTACGTCGCCACCGGCCTAAATGCGCGCGGCGAGACGCTGGCCTTCTCCTTCACCGAAGGCGGCTCCAACCTCCTCCTCGCCCCGGCGCCCAACGTGAATGGCGCCCTGGTGACGGCCAGCGGCGGGCCGGCCAGCGCGAGCGCGCCGCTCACCCGGGTGGATGACCGCCTGTGTCTGCAGGACTCGGTGACGGCCTGCTCGGCGGAAACCACGGAGAGCCTCACCTGCTACACCCCGCAATTGGCCACGGTGACGGCCACCTCGGGCCTCGTGTCCACCGGGCCGCCGACGCCGGGCGTGGTGGCTGGGGCCGGCGGGCGCTACTTGTCCCCCAACGTCGGCTTGTGCGGGAGCAGCTGGAACCTGTTGGACCTATTGACCGGCACCGTCAGCCTGGGGCCCACGGTGGACACCAACGGCTGCATCATTTCGGCCGTCGACAAGCTGCTCGCGGTGGGCGACGGGACGTTTGTCGTTCAGCTCACCTCCAACTGCAGCGTCACCGGTGCGTTGGCGCCGGTGTACCCCATCCTCCGGGTGGGGGCCGGCAGCGCCATTCTCGGGGCCTACACCGCGCCACAGGAAAGCCCCTCCAACGTGCGGGCCGAGCTGGTGGCAGCGCTGGCCGACGGCCGGGTGGTGACACTGAGCAACGCCCCGCCCTACACCAACTTCGCGCTCTGGTCGCTCAACAGCACCAGCCCCGACGTCGTCACTCCCATCGCTGGCCTCTATGACACGGCCGACGACGCGCTCGGCTCCGTCTTGGCCGAGAGCACCTACTCCGCCGCCGACGGCAGCTTTGCCGTCCTGCTCTCCGGCGCGACGCTGGGCGTGGGCGTCCTGGCCTTTGCTCCCGACCTCCAGCCCCTGTGGCTGTACGTCTACCCCCGCGTCACGGACCCGACGAGTTCCCGCCTCGTCTCGGCGCCCAGTGTCTCCGACGTCTACCTGGTGGACCAATTCAACAACTACGCCGTCTCGCTGCGGGTGGTGCCGCCGGCGCAACCGGCCGACGCCGGGCCGGCCGACGGGGGCATCGCCGTCAACGGACAGGTGGTCGACTTAAACTCCGTCCCGGTGGCGGCCGCCCCGGTCGTCCTCTCCAGCAGCACCGGCACGCAGACGGAACTCAGCGACAGCAACGGCGCCTTCAGTTTCGGAAACGTCCAGACGCCCTATACCTTGTCGGCGGTGTACTCAATCCAATCCATTGCCGTCACCTACCAAGGGCTGACCATCGCCAGTCCCACCATCCAGCTGCCCATCACCCTCGGTGGTAACAACTACGCCGCCGTCGCCGTGTCAGTGGACGGCGGCGTCTACCCGCAACCATCCAACTACCGCACCACCGCAGCCTTCATCTCTCCACAGGCGTCGCAGTCAGTGGCTTTGAGCCCTGCCGGCACGCAAGACATCAACCCGAGTTGGCTCGGGCCGTCCACCATCACCGGCAGCGTCTATGCGCTCCAGGCAGAGTACGCGGATGCGACATACACCGTTCCCGTGGCCTACATCGGCTACGCGACACTCCAAAACATTGCCGTGGAGGACACCGGGTACGTCACCGCCAATCTCACCCTGGCTCCCATCGCCACCGGCACGCTGTCCGGGACAGTGACGCAGCCGCCGGGGTCCACGCTGAGCGCCATTGCGTTGACGCTGCTCCCAGTTTCATCGTCCACCACCGGGCTGTTTTTCCTCGACGACCAAACTGGCTCCACGTCGTTCTCGTACACGACGCCCTCCATCCCTGGCACGGCCCTTCAGCTGGAGGTGTATTCCGGCGACACGGCGGGCAACTATGCGCGGTCCATCCTCACGGGACTGGCGCCCACCACCACCAATCTCGCCATCAGCATTCCGGCGTCACCGACGCTGCTGGCGCCGGCCAATGGCGCGACCGGAGTGACAGCTTCGACTGAATTCAGCTGCACCACCTTCAGCAGCGGCATCTACGAGTTCACCGTCCTCTCCAACAATGACCCGCTCAGCTATTACATTTTTAGCGAGTCGCCGACCGTCACCATTCCCGACTTGAGCGCGGCCGGGTTTGCGGTGCCCCCCAGCGGGTCTCCCTACGCCTGGAGCGTCTCCGGCTACGCCCCCGTCACCAGCGTCGACCAACTCGCGCTGCCCTACGTCGGGAATACCACCGTCACCTTCAGCCCCACTTGGTACATTACCTACGGGCCCTAGCGTCGCCGGCCAGCGCGAGGGGCCTTGTGTCCCCCCGGCGTCGCGGCGTAGGCCACCGCCACTTCCGCCGCCACCCGCGCGTTGTTGGCCAGCAGCGCGACATTCGCCGCCAACGTCCGACCGCCGGTCTGTGCCGCCACCGCACGCAAGAGGAAGGGCGTCAACGCTTGGCCGGAGACGCCCTGCTGGACGGCGGCGGCCTGCGCTGAGGCCAGGGCGGCGGAAACTTCTGCAGGTGCAAGCGCGACGTCCGGTGGCGCCGGGACGCACAACACCAGTGCCCCGGGCCGGCCCAGCCGGTCGCGGTGGATGTGCAGAAGCTCGGCTGCGGCACGGCTGTCCTCCACACGGTGGCCGAGGGGCAGCCCCGAGGTGGAGGCGTAGAAGGCGGGAAACTCCGCCGTCCGGTAGCCCACCAAGAGCACCCCCAAGGACTCCAGGGCCTCCAGCGTGCGGGGCAAGTCCAGGACGCTCTTCGCGCCCGCGCAGACCACCGTGCCTTGAAAGTGTGCCAAGGCCTGCAGGTCTTCACTGACGTCGCCCGTCCCGCCCAGGTGCACCCCCCCCAGGCCGCCGGTGGCGAAGACGGGCAAGCCCAGCGCCCCAGCCACCGCGCAGGTGGCCGACACCGTCGTCCCCCCCCAGGCCCGCGCCGCCACCGCCGGGGCCAAGTCCCGGGCGCCGACTTTCCGCGCCCGGTGCCCTTGGGCCAGCGCCGCCACTTCCTCGGCCGAAAGCCCGCACCGCACCTGGCCCTCAACCACGGCCACCACCGCCGGGACGGCCCCGACAGCACGCACCGCGGACTCGCAGGCGTGTTGCGCCGCGAGGTTGTCGGGGAAGGGCAGGCCTTGGGCAAGGACGCTGGATTCGAGCACCACCAGAGGCCGCCCCGCCGTCCGCGCCGCTTCCACCTCCTGGGAGAAAGCAACGTCCATGGGGCCGCCCTACATTGGCCGTTCGGCGAGCAAGAAGCCCTGCATCTCTTCGTCGTCCAGGGCCCGGCCGTCCCGCCCGACGGCCACCGCATTCAGCTGGCCCTCTTCCACCTCCACCGTGGCGCCCTTGCGCCACTCGGTGGTGTGCACCGCGCCGTCCACCAGTTTGCCCAAAAGCTGCGCGTCCTCCCAGGACAGCACTTCCAGCCACAAGTCCTCCTTCACCGCCTCGCCCTCCCCCTCCGGGTGGACTTCGAAGGGGGCCCGCACCAGGAAGGTGGTGGGCTCCATCAGCCCGCGGCGGTGAAAACGCGCCTTGAAGGCGGGCAGCAATGCCCGCGCCTGGCGCTGCAGCGCCTCGCTGCGCTCCGGCGGCTCCTTCTCAAAGCGGGCCCGGTAGGGCCGCAACAGCTCGGCCAGAGTGTGCCGGCCGTCGGCGGACACCACCGTGTAGGAGGCGCCCTCATGGCCCTCGAAGGTGTCCATGGGGAGGTCGATGAGGCTGAGGCGGGCCTCCTCGGAGGGGGCCAGCATGAAGGCCTCCCCGTTGCTCGTCTCCACCCGCTCGCGGATGCGGGGGCCCTCGCCCCAGGCCAACTCGGCACACAGCTCGTGGACGAAGGACTCGGCGGCGCGCAAGTCCTCCTCCGACAGGCGGAACACCTCCAGCTCGCGCGTCCCAAACTTCTCCATGCCGTGCGAGTGGACCCAGTACGGAGCGTCCCCTTCCGCCACCTCCACCGCATGCAGGTTGACGTGGTCACGGATGTCGAAGTCGAGCTCGGTAATTTCAGCGACGTCCTCCAACTCGTGAAGTTTGAACGCGGTGACGTCCAGAAGGACGCCCGGGAGTCGCTCCAGCAGTGCCCGGGCACACCACAGCGCCTCGAAGACGGCCGCCGCCGGCCCGGGGACGCCAGGCTCGAAGGCAATGCGGTAGAAACCTCTCGCCCGACGGAAGACGTTGTGGGCCTCGTCACTGCCCGTCAGCAAATCCGGCGTCCAGCCGATGGCCGCCTCCAACGCCTCGAAGCGAACCGTGACGGTCGACTCGGCCGAGACGAGACGGAAGCCGCTTCCATCCTCCGCCAACTCGAAGGCGGCGTCGTCCACCGAGAAGGCTTCGGCGAGGACGCCCGGCTCGAGGGACTCGGTCTGCTCGGTGGCGACGATGTAGACTTCCCTCAACGCCCGACCTCTCGCACATCGCCTCCTCGGCGCCCTGGCAGCTGCCCCTTCCCCGGGGTCCCCCCCCAGCTACACCAGGACTGCCCGGCGGGGCCAGCACCAGTCCCGGCAAGGACTTGCCCCGGTGCGGGCCGCCGTGCAAGAGGTGCGGCTTCCAGCCCGATGCTTCGTGCCGTCTACTGCATGCTCGCCGTCGTCGTGGTCACCGCGGTGCTGCTGCCATTTGCCGGGCTGGCCATCCTGCTCACTGGGAGCTCCAGCTTTTTCGCCCAGCGGCTGTGGGCCCCGGCGTTGCTATGGGTGGCTGGGGCGCGGCTGGAAGTGCAGGGTGCGGAGCACTTGGATGGAAGCCGCCCCACTCTCTATGCAAGCAACCACCAGTCGACCATCGACATCCCCGTCCTCTTCGCCGCTCTCGACGTGGACTTGCGCTTCGTCGCCAAGGAGCAGCTGCGCTGGGTGCCGTTGGTGGGCTGGTACATTCTCATGGCCGGGCACATCCTCATCGACCGCAGCAACCGGGCCCGGGCCATCGCCTCTCTGGACCGGGCGGCCGAGAAGATTGTGCGTCGCCGCCTCAGCCTGATTGTCTTCCCCGAGGGAACGCGCTCGCCTGATGCCCGCATCCTTCCCTTCAAGCACGGGCCCTTTGGCCTGGCGCTCAAGGCCGGCATCCCGGTGGTGCCAGTCACCATCGAGGGCTCGGCCCAGGTCATGCCCCGGCGCAGCTGGCACGTCCGCCCGGGTCTTATTCGCGTCCGCATTGGCGCCCCGCTGGACGTCCGAGGCTTCAACGTCAACGACCGGGCGGGCCTGGCCCAGCTGACACGCGCTGCCGTCGTCGAGGGCAGCCTCGCCCTGGGAGGCCTCGGCGGGGTCCCGGAAGACTCCGCAGCATCCGCCGCTCGCCCCGAAGCATCGCCCGGGGCTCCCATGCTCTAGACTTGGTCCCGGCCATGGACAACTCCTCGCCATCAGACCAGGCCCGCCGAGAGGCCTACCTCCATGGACGGGTGCTCACCGCGGCGCGCTCCGGGACGGTACGCCTCGACGCCGACGGCGAGCCTTTGCCGACGCGGTTGCGCTCCGGCGCAGAAAGCACCGCACTCAACGTGGTCGCCATTCTGCGGGAGACGTGGGAGGACTTCCGAAATTCGGACCGGTACTTCAAGTACAAGGCCGTCATCCTCTTGGCCTGGGCCGCGCTCAGCCTGTTCGGGATTGCGGTGGCCTGCCCGGCCCCTTCCGTTCACCGGGACACCACACTCGGCGCGAGGCTGGTGGTGGGGGCCGAGAGCGAGCATCCGGCTCTGGTGCTGCACAACGAGAGTGACGCCGCCTGGCAAGACGTCCTCATCATCGTCAACGGCCGCTACCGGGCGGCGGTCTCTCATGTGGAGCCACACGCCTTCATCACCGTCACCCCGAAACAGCTGATGGGTGACAACGGAAAGCTCGCCCCCAGCGACCTTCAGGCCAGTGACGTCGAGCTGCGGACCCGCAAGGGGTCCGCCCACCTCTTAGAAAACGGCGAGTTGCGCTGACGCTCGTGCGGCGGCCCCGCGTGAGTGCGGGGCGGGCCTCACTTCTCGGACTTCGCCTTGCCCTTGCGCTTGGCTGGCGGGGCCGCGGGGGCGCCCTCGGCCTCTGCCTTCGGGGCGTCCGCTTTGGCCTTCCCCTTGGGCTTGGCTTCGGCCTTGGGCTTGGTCTCGGCCTTGGGCTTGGCTTCGGCCTTGGGCTTGGTCTCGGCCTTGGGCTTGGTCTCGGCCTTGGGCTTGGTCTCGGCCTTCTCCTCCGGCTTGACCTCACTCGCGCTGGCCGGGCGGTCCACCAACTCGAGCAGCGCCAGTTGCGCCGCATCGCCGGCGCGGAACCCGAGCCGGATGATGCGGGTGTAGCCGCCCGGACGGTCGGCGTAGCGGTCCTTCAGCTCGCCGAAGACTTTCTGTAGCACCGCCCGGCTGCGAATCTGCCGTTCCGCCAGGCGCACGTTGGAAAGTCCGCCGCGCTTGCCGAGCGTAATGACACGCTCGGCCAGCCTTCGGGCCTCCTTGGCCCGCGGCAGCGTCGTCTGGATGGCTTCGTGCTCGAGCAGCGAAGTCACCATGTTGTCCAGCATCGCCAACCGGTGGCTGGTTGTCTTCTGTAGCTTCCTATGTCCGACGCGGTGTCGCATCGCATGCTCCTGGCGGGCCGTGTCAGGTACCCGCCCTCGGGGGGGAC